>JBEKCH010000036.1:0-26509 GCA_050014975.1 Candidatus Limnocylindrales bacterium | reverse complement strand
TGCAGCTCGCGCTGGGAGTCCGGGCCCCAGTAGTCGTACTGGCCCGAGGTGGACTCCCGCACCCAGCGGGCCACCCGCAGGCCGGCTATCTGGTCGGTGGAGCGGGGTAGGGCGTGCATGGCAAGGGGAGTCATACCTCAATCGAGCCTCATGAGTCCACCCTGGCGGCCCTGGCGCGCCTGGCGTGGGCCTGACGGACGCAGACCGCCAGGGCCCGCACCAGCGGGTCGCCGACCAGATCAGGCCGGCAGGGCCCAGAGTGGCCGGCCTGGTCAGGCGCCCCGACGGCCTGACGCGGGCGGTTCATCGCCGCCTCCCCCGCCGAGCTGGCCGAGACGCCTGGGTCGGAGGCCCAGTATCAGGCAGCCTGGCCGGCCTGGAGCCGCTGAGCTTGTGGGGCCTGGCCGGCTTGGTCGGTTTGGTGGCCGCGATGGGCGGCCTGGACCCGCTAGGTTTGCCGGGCCTGGCCGGCCTGGGGCCGCTGGGCTTGCGGGGCCTGGTCGGTTTGGTGGCCGTGGTCGGCGGCCTGCGGCCGTTGGGCTTGCGGGGCCCCGATCGAGCCTGGCCGCTGGCATTGAACGAGCGCGCTCGCCCCCGACCCGCGCCCGCCTGCGCCAGTCGGGCGCTAGCCAGGCGGACGGCTCGCCTGGCCACGTCCCCAGCGACCACGGTCGCACCACGCTCCAGGGCACCGACCACGAGGGCCCCCGACCCGCAGAAGGGGTCGACTACCAGGCTGCCAGGACCGATGCCCGCTATGGCCGCCAGCTCCCGGCCCAGGCCCTCAGGCTTGGCGGTGGGGTAGCGATTGGCGGTGCCCGGTCCGACCGCGGCCACCGAGACCAGATCGACGCCAGCCAGGGTCCGGGAGCCTGGAACGCGGCCCAGCAGAACGAACTCGGTCTGGTGGCGCAGGCCCCCGCCGAGGCCCGGATACTGGCGGTCCCAGGTGATGGTCCGGATGCCAATGAAGCCGGCGTCCTCCAGCGCTCCGAGGGCCTCGCGCAGGCCATCGTTGTTGGTCATGGCCATCAGGACCCCATCGGCCTTGAGCTTGCGGCGGGCGGTGGCGAAGACGTGGCCGATCTGGGGCCAGGTCAAGCCATCATCGAACCAGTCGCGCAGGTGGCCGCTCGACCCTCGGTTGATCGTGACGTAGGGCGGGTCCGTGATGACCAGATCGATCGAGCGATCGGCCAGCGAGCCAAGCAATCGCTCGGCCGAGGCCAGCTCGACGCGGACTCGCTCAGTCGAGCGGACGGTACGTGCGGCCTGTCGCGTCATCCTCGCCACCTCGCCTGAGCCAGGGCGCGGTCTTCGTTCTTCGGCTGCTGAGCTGACGCCACCGTACCGATGTAACTCTGTTGCCCCGTATGAACGGAAGTGGAATGCGCGCCGCGAGAGGAGGCGGGAGCAGTCGTGCCCAGCTGCGACACTGTCACGACTGTGGGCCTCGTTTGTCACGGCTACGGGGCGAACTGGGCCGATGTCCCTTCCAACGGGTGATCGCAGCCTGGCGTGCCGTCTGAAGGGCAGGGGCGAGGCGCTCGGCTTGCCTTGTGCGACTCAGCCGCTTTCGGCAGTAGGCCGAGCAGGTCCGACGGTCCGCCCGGCTCGTGATTCCGAGAGGATCTCCGCACCAGAGACAACGTCGCGTGTTCATCGCCGCGACGTCCGATTCGAAGGCCTCGCGAGCCCGCTCACCTGCCGTCGCCCCCGGCTGCGCGCGACGCGTTGCGGGCGACATTGCGGACAGCATCCTCGCAGGGATGACAGCGGAATCGCAGCCCGCGCGATCGACTCCGCCACATGTGTCCGCAGCGGGCGCAGACCCGCCAGTGCGGGAGCGGCGGGGCGGCGCTAACCACCGCCGAGTCCTCCGACTCGGAAATGTCAGGTGTTTGGTCGGTATGTTCGGTCTGGGCTGTGCTGTCGGTGTTGTTCATGGCGTCGCTAAGAACACCGCAGAACGCCGAAGCGATACCTTCCGAATCGCGTCACGAATCGAGTCACGTGCGAGCAGAATCCCGAGGGAGGGAGATTCGTATGGCGGTCTTGTTCAGACGGCACGTAGTCGAGACGGTGGTCGGTGCCAACGGCCTTCTACGCCAGGTACCCGGGGCGCCGTGGCGATCCGAGAGGGCGGCCGGAGAAGCCGGACTTGATCGCCGGCTTGCGGCATTGGCCCTCGCCAGCCCCAACGCGATAGCTGCCTTTGCCTCGACGTACGGGTTCCTGCGGCGGAAGACTGCAGTGCTCCGCAGTCAGCCGGAACCCGTTGCGCGCGGGCAGCTGGAAGTTGCTGGCCAGCGAGGCGCCGATGACATCCGGGTCGCTATCAACTGGGTCGACGCGGGCTGTCCGATGCCCGCACCGGCAGGGGCGCTGATGCTGATACAGGCCGTCGGCCCGCTACCAGACGTGGCCCTCGACAGCCTCGAACTGATGGCCAGCGGCGCGCCGGATTCAGAAGCTGAGGCTGCGCTTACCTTTGACCCGTGGGCCGTCCTCCCTGATCTCATGGCGACGGCGCTTCCAGCCGCGATGGCTGCACCGCCTACGTTACCGGCGTCCGCCGCGGATCGGGCGCGGCTCCGTCGCAAGCTTGTGATCTTCGAGTGGGTGACTCGGATCTTCGGCGGCATCGAGGAGGCCCCTGCCGCATTGACCGAGCTTGGGGGAACTGTGGGCGCGACCATGACGCTCTTGACCTCGACTCCCGAGGCCTTCGCCCACCCGGAGCTAGGAGTTGAGGAGAGCCGCTACGGGTCCGAGCTGATGGTCCAGCTGGCCTCGGAATCGGTCGCGGAATGGCGGGCGGTGGCGTCAGAGTTGGCACGCGCCGGCGAGGCTGTCGATCTTGTCCTCCAAGCACGGTCGTCCAGCCTAACCGACACAGAGAAGGCCCGACTCCGAAGGCTTTGTCTGGACCTGACCGACGGCTACACCCCCGCGAATCTGACCGCCGCCGAGCTGGCGGACCGAGCTGCGCCATTGCTCCGCGCTCGACTGGAGGCCGACATGGAGCGAGGTGGGGTCTGGCCTGTCCGCGGGGGCGCAATCGCAGGTGTTTACTGGCGCGCGCTTGTCTCTCTCTGGCGCCGACTCACGGATGAACGTCCGCCGACCTTGTGTTCAGCTGAAGGGTGCGACGCACTCGTGCCGCCACGCGCCAACCGCATGTTCTGTCACGAGCATCGCCTGGCTCGCCATCGCGACGCCATGCGCGCCCGGCGGTCCACGGGACGGGCGACCGCACACCGAGCTACGGGTCGATCGTCGACGGCTTCTCCCCTCGGCGCTTTGGCCGTCTCCGACCAGCCAGCCGTGTCCCCCGTCGCCAAGTGGTCACCCGAATTCTCAACGCGTCTGGAGAGGCCCGGGATGGCTAAGCACAACGCGAGCGGCGCAAACCGCGACTACCACCTTCAATTGGCCAGCGCCGATGCCTTTCGGCGGCTAGCCCAGCCGCTTCTCCCGGAGATAGCACGCACGCTGCCGGAAGGCCCAATGGTCGATCCGTCCAACGGGCTCGGGGATCTTGTCGCGTGCGCCGCGAACCTGGCCTTCGCTGTGGAGCTGTACCTCAAGCTGCTGATCGCCCTCCCGGGAAGATCGGTGCCCCAGACTCACGACTTGCGCGCTCTATGGGACGCGATCCCGGATTGGATCCAAGCCAAGGTTGCTGGGCGCTACGACGCGGCTAGACCGCAGTGGCAGGGGACCTACGCCTCCGTGACTATCGCCTACGCGCCGCGCAAGGCCACTCCTGAGTGGGACAACTACGCTACACGTGAGCAGGACTTGCAGTCGCTCCTGTCACGCTCCAGCGACCTCTTTGAAACCTGGCGCTACATGTTCGAGATCGCCCCGACGCCGCCCGGCGAACCACTGCCAGAACACCGCCAATTCGAGTACGGGCTCCTCGACTGCGCATGCGGAGCCCTCCGGGACACGATTACGGAAGTAACTGGCCCTGTGCCAGAGGCGTAGCCGCCCCCCTTTTCGTCGATCGGTGGCCTACGATGGAGCCGGGCGGGCGACGGTTCTCGACGCTCGGCAGGTACGGAGAGACGGATGACCGGGGAACCGAACCTCCTCTACTACGGCGACAACCTCGACGTGCTGCGACGGCACGTCCGCGACGAGTCGGTCGATCTCGTTTACCTCGACCCGCCGTTCAACTCCAACGCCAGCTACAACGTGCTGTTCGCCGAGCATGGCACGCGGGCAGCCGCCCAAATCCAGGCGTTCGAGGACACCTGGGAGTGGAACGAGGAATCGGCCGCCACCTACCAAGAAACGGTCGAGCGAGGCGGCGAGGTCGCCAACGCGCTCATGTCGTTCAGGACCCTCATCGGCACCTCAGACATGCTGGCCTACCTATCGATGATGGCGCCCCGCCTGGTCGAGCTGCATCGCGTCCTCAAGCCGACCGGCTCGCTGTATCTGCACTGCGACCCGACCGCCAGCCACTACCTCAAGCTCCTACTCGACGCGGTATTCGGCGCCCCGAACTTCCGCAACGAGATCGTCTGGAAGCGGACTTCGGCCCATAGCGACGCCCGGCAGGGCTCGCGCCAATTCGGCCGTGTGTCTGACAGCATCCTCTTCTACGCCCGCTCGGACGCCAACACCTGGAACCAGCAGTACGTTCCCTACGATCAGGCGTACGTTGATCGCGACTACCGCCGGGTAGACCCGGACGGTCGACGCTACCGGATCAGCGACCTGTCGGGTCCGGGTGGCGAGGCCAAGGGCAATCCTCGGTACGAGTTCCTGGGCGTGACCGGCTGGTGGCGATACAGCAAGGAGAAGATGCAGCAGCTCTATGAGCAGGGCCGCATCGTTCAGACCCGGCCCGGAGCAGTCCCGCAATACAAACGCTACCTCGATGAGATGCCGGGCGTGCCGGTGCAGAACATCTGGACCGACATCCCGCTGATCAACAACCGCTCCAACGAGATGCTCGGCTACCCGACACAGAAGCCGATCGCCCTGCTGGAGCGGATCATCTCGGCATCGTCCAACCCCGGCGACGTCGTGCTGGACCCCTTCTGCGGCTGCGGCACCGCCATCGACGCTTCCCAGGAACTCGGCCGGCGGTGGATCGGCATCGACATTACCCACCTGTCCATCGGCCTGATCAAGCACCGGCTGACTGATCGCTACGGCCCCGAGATCGTTAAGACGTACAAGGTCGTCGGCGAACCAACGACGGCCGACGATGCGGCGGTCCTAGCGGGTGAGGACCCCTTTCAGTTTCAGGCTTGGGCGCTTGGTCTTGTCGGCGCGAGGGTGGCCGGGAGCGACAAGAAGGGCGGCGACAAGGGGATCGACGGCCGCCTCTACTTCCACGACTCAGCCGGCGGACCGACCCGCCAGATCGTGTTCTCCGTCAAAGCAGGTGAGCACCTCGTGCCGGCCTACGTGAACGAGCTACGCGGCGTGATTGAGCGCGAGCATGCCGAGATCGGCGTGCTCATCACCTTCAACGAACCATCAGCCGGGATGCGGTCCGAGGCTGCTGGCGCCGGCTTCTACACCTCGCCGTGGGGAAACCACCCACGGCTCCAGCTCCGCACTGTTGGCCAGCTGCTCGCCGGCCAGGGCGTCGACTACCCGCACATCACGGGTGCCAACGTGACGCATCGCCGCGCCGAGAAGGCCGCAGCCGCGAAGCCGGAGGAGCTGGAGTTGTTCGGCCGAGCAGCTGAGACTCCGGAAGATTACGACTCGGAGTGAGCGCCGAGGATCGGCTAGCCGACGCCGAGCTCCTGTGGGCCGCGGATCGTCGTGAGGGTGCGCTTCTTTCCGTCCTGGTAGCAGTGGCGGCCACCGCCCGGCGTAATCATCCTGGCCTCAACAATCGGGACGCCTTCGTCGCCCAGCTCAAGTCCCGCCATACGTGGACCATATCCGTCGAATTCCGCGGCCAGCAATGGAGCCTGGACGAGTTGTTCTACCAATGGCTTCGTTGCGAGCTGGTACACGAGGCCGGGCTCCCGTTCGACATCCGCATCGACGACAGGCTAAAGGGCCTCGGAGTCCGAGCCGGCGGCGCCCCTGAGGAGGCTGTGCTCATCGCTAAAGACTGGTTCCGTTTCCTGGCCGAAGCCTCCCGGGCGACTCCGTGAAGGTCCTCGTCCGGGTCATTGCGCCTGGATGCAAGGTTGAGCCGTACATCGGCCAGCACCTGTCAGTCCAGCCGGTCATCGTCCAGGAACACGTCGACGGATTCGAAGCAGAGTTGTCCGCAGTGACCAACTGGCGGTCGCTAAGCCTCGCCGCTGACCGTGCCGGCGTGTTGGCGCTCGGCGTAATCGACCTTGTGCTCCGCTGGCCACTCTCGGACGTGCACCTGCGTATCGAGCTGGACGGCAAGGCGGCACAGAAGCCGCGAGACATCTCCCGCTGGCAACCGTACGAATGGGTACCGGTGTTCAGTTGGGGAGGCAGTCTGACGCCTACCGTGGCGACTGTTTCCGACAATGGATTGTGCCGAATTGAGCGGCTTTGGTGCGCTTCTATTAGCGCTCCTCTGACCAGCCTCGACGCCCTGCTCGGGCCGCTGGCCGAGGCGTCCTCCGCCGCCGAAGCGACCAATCCATACGACCGGGTACGGGCGTTGTGGAGTGCCCTCGAACTCCTGTATCCCCGGATGGGCGAACTACGGCGGATCGATGCCATCCTGGGGCAGAGCCCGTCATTCGCCCAGGTGGAAGAAGCGCGCGGCTCGAAGCCGTACCGACGGCTGCTCGGATACCGGGGCCGGCTGGCGCGCGATCCGTGGCTCTACCTCCCCGTTCGGAGCGCTCTGCTCACGGAGCCTTCGACGGCGATCGAGCGTGTCAGGGTCGCAACGGTCGTCTCCTATGCCATCCGCTGCAAGATCGCTCATGGCCAGTGGGCTCGGAACCGCGACGACCGCAGGCTAGAGGCTGGCGCCGCCGAGCGATGGCTGTGGCAGTTGCTGGAGCGAGAAGTCGAGATTCGCCTAGCGGGCAGCCGCCTCGATCCCATACGGGCACTCGGCACGATACGGTTCGGAGGTCAGAGTCCGAGCCGGACGTCTTAACGCTGGCAGCCCCTACTCGCCCGGCTCGTGCTGACGAGCTGGGTGTTCCGACCGACTACGTGTTCGTCCTAGGGGACCACCGTGCAGCGTCGCAGGGCTCGCGCGTATTCGGACCGATCCCCCTCAGCTCGGTCACGGGCCAGATCACGTACCGATGCTTCCCCGTGAGCGGCCGGGGGACCGGTCCGCTAGGCCGGGGCACGGAGTCCGTGGCAGGGAGGCACGCGTCGCGCATCCGACATTCTGACGCTATGACGTGGTGGCTCCGTGCGATTTGTCGCTTCTCTTGGGCGTCTTGGCAACGTGGTCAGGTTGTTCTGTGGCCACACAGTCCGCGACGCTCTTCGCCTTGCCCCACTCCTCCTCGAACGCGTCTCTGATCGCACGGCCGCCGGGGTTGTCGGGAACCTGAACCATCATGGATGTCCTCTTGCCCACGCCATTGAGGGACGTGCCAAGCATCCAGATGGAACCCTTCTCCGGAATGACGTAGCGATCGTGGAATGCGTTCGTGACTCGTATCTCGGCGGCCTCGCCACCGTTCTGCCCGAGATAGGCGCGCCCAGCCGAGAGAGCCTTGAGGCGATCTC
Source organism: Candidatus Limnocylindrales bacterium (assembly GCA_050014975.1). Classification (GTDB taxonomy): domain Bacteria; phylum Chloroflexota; class Limnocylindria; order Limnocylindrales; family CSP1-4; genus Fen-1039. Next base: position 18,841 of record JBEKCH010000036.1, on the reverse strand, counting down.
CGTTCTTGTCACCCGTGATGATTCGCTTGACGGAAGTGTGGCGAACCAGCCCGAAGTACTCCTCGGCTCCTAAGTACGGATCGATCAGGGCCGCCGGCCCAGCTTCGGCTATCTTGGCCATGACAGTGGCGAGCGCGAATTCGTCGTCCTGCTTGAGCACGACGGCAATCGCCGGGGACGACTCTAGGGTCTGTCGGCGCTCATTGGCGGCGGCCAGCAGAGCCCTGCCCAGCGTCGTTGCGCGGAGTCTCTCACCGCGAAGCTCCGCGAGCTTCACTCGGACTAGCCAACTCGAAGCCGACTCGGACTCGACCGTCTGACGAAAGAGCCCACCGAAAAGCAGCTCGTTAGTCAACCCCGAGAGGAAGGGGGACGACACCCGCGTCCACGGATCGGGACCCTTGTCCCAGGTGTCGATCTCGGCGACCGTCGGATGATAGCCCTGGTCCTCTACTGCGATCAGGAACGCGAGCACGCGGTGGCTGTGTTCACTGATGATCTCCATGCGACCCCATCTCCGTACGGCCTTCACCTGCGAACGTAGTCGGACGCGCCGTCGGAATCAAGTGGCCGATGTACCTGCCAAGGACGCGTCCATTGGTCGGCCGATTCCCTTGGACTAGTGGGTTTCGAACGAGTTGTGTTCAGAGGTTCCGAAGGCAACGGCCGCATAGACCTCAAAGACCGTCCGCAGCTCGGGTTCGCGGATCTCGACGAAGCGGAACTCCATCGCCGCCACGCGATCACGCGCAGTTCGAAAGAGACTGTCGAACAAGGGATCGGCCGCGAGATCTGCTCGCGAACCGCTGCCGTCTATGTCTGCGCGATTGGTGGCCGCTTTGCGCGCGAGGTTGAACGCCAAGGTGGCCTGGTTCTGCCTCGAACTGGCCCGTGAGTGCTGGCCACGTCGACGCCGGAGATCGCGCGTCTGCCCAACGTAGATGGGCTGGCTTTGCTCCGAAAGGAGGTAGACCCCTGGCGCACGTGGAATAGAGAGGTTAGTTCCCCGTCCGCATGGAGGGGCGACCCGCAACTGCTCCAGCAGTTGCGGTAGTTGTTCGGCAATCGCGCGGAATGTGTCCATCCCGCCATCGCACAAAGGGACGACAGCGGGCTCGCCCTTCTCCCGTTTCGCAGACGTCATTGCAGCGCCCCGCGACATTTCTCGACGGCCTGCTGGACATCCTTCCGCTTGCCGTAGTCCTTCATGCATTCGTCCAGAACCCTGTTCGTCAACCCACGGGTGCTATTGACCTTGGCACCGTGGCGCTCCCAGACCAGCCGCAGTCGGTCGATCGCCTTGTGCCGTACGGTGGGTCGTTGAGTATCAGCAGGGTTGTCATGGCGGCATTGTCTCATCCCGCCGGTTTTGGACGCCCATGGGCGTCCCCGCCACAGCAGCTCGGCGACCGTTGCTCGGGCCCGTGCGGCTTAGGGCGATAGCGTCACGATTGGCCGGCGAGCCCGGCCCGTTGCAGGCTAGCTTGTTATCTCGGCCTCAAGTCCTCTCGCCCCGACCATTCCCACATGACGTTGCGTAGGCAAAGATTCCTCGCGCGGCGCCGCCATGCCCACGCCGAGGCATCCTCCTTTGGCGCGGTGTGGATGGCGCCGATCCGGCTGATCACTATGCCTTGGTGTCAGTTCTCTCGCGGCCCGGCGTCGCTACCGGTGTCCGACTAGCATCGAGCGAAGGCCGCCTGGCCCCGATCGTCCGCTCGAGGTTGCTATCCTGGCAGCGGGAGGGAACTCGTCGCGACGACAGGAATGCCGCCTGAGGTGCCACTTGCCGAGCCGCAACGCCGGACCTGCCGCCGATTTCGGACGGAGTCGGCCCGTGGCAGGCTACGGTCCGCATTCACACGACGGGGCCGATGAGGCCACCGGCTGCGGCGCCACGCAAAGGCCCCGGCCAAAGCGCCCGGCAGGAAGAGGCTGAGTGAGCGAAGAAGCGGCGTTCGGCTACCCGACTCCCGCCCCATGCAGCGTGGACGGAGAGGCCGACCAGGTCGCCGGCGTCGCGCGTCCGCCTCACGCGCATCTGGGTCGACGCAACGACCTGCTGCTTGTAGCCGCGCTGGCAGCCTACGCGCTCCTGCTCTCTACCCTGATGATCTGGAGAGGCATCGCCGTCACGCCGGACCTCGTGGTGGTGAGCCTCGCGCTGGCCGCTCTGGTGCTGGGCCGCGGCAGGCTCTTCCTGCGCGACTGGCTCCCGTTCATCGCGCTCTTCCTGGCCTACGAGCTGATGCGCGGCTACGCCGACCAGTTCGGCCTGCCGATCCACGTGACGGACGTCGTCTCGATCGATCGGCTCATCGGACTGGGCCAACTGCCGACCCACATCCTGCAGAGCCTGCTCCACAGCGGCCCGGCGAGCAGTCCGGACAACCTGGCCACGATCTCGGTTGTTTTCTACTGCCTGCACTTGCCCCTGCCGCTGGCCATCGGCTTCCTACTGTGGATGCACCACCGACGCCTCTACTACGACTTCGTGGCGGCCCTGATCGTCCTCTCGATGGCGGCCTTCGTGACCTTCCTGCTTGTGCCGGTGGCACCGCCCTGGTGGGCAGCTCAGAACGGCTACATCACTGGAGTCCTGTATCTGAGCGACAACGGGATCCAGGGGCTGGTCCATGTCTTTGGCTGGGACAGCTACTTCTTTTCCTACCAGAACCTGTTGAGCATCAGTTCGGACAAGGTGGCCGCCTTCCCGTCGCTTCACGCGGCCTACCCGTTCCTGGCCTTCCTGTTCGCGCGGCGAGCATTCGGCAAAGCCGGCTGGCTGATGCTTGCCTACTCGGCCTGCGTCTGGTTCGCCATCGTGTACCTGGGCGAACACTGGGTCACCGATATCATCGGCGGCGTGATCTACGCCTCCGCGGCATACCTGGCGATCACGCGCGGTCCCCGTTGGGCCAGGCGATTCATCGAGAAGATGGCCGACGAGGAGATCGAGGCCGGTGTCGAGGCCGAGGAAAGGGGCGACATCGGGGCGCTGCGCCGTCTCGGTCGGCATGCGCGCTGGGCGCTCGTCCTTCAGGGTCTGGCAGTGGCAATCGTCGGGGCCGGCGTGGCCTACGGCATGAACACATCCGGCTGGGCCGGCGGCTCGCAGAGTGCCCTGTACCTGCTGCCCTGGCTGGCCGTCCTGGGCGGATTGTGGCGGAGTGCCGCGGGTCTGGTGAGCACCTAGTCTCATCGGGCCACCGGCTGCGCTCGACCGCTGCATGTCGAGTTGGAATGCTGCCACCGCGGCCAAGCCTCCTCGAACCAGGGCTGACGGGGCGCCAGCTGCGAGTGCTAACCCTCGGTCGACTCCGCCAGGAACCGATCGGCCCATTCGACGACGGAGCCGGCCGACTCGACCGCACCGGCTGCGAGCAGATCGTCCGCGGTGGCCAGCATGGATACGATCCCGATCCCTCGAACGTGGGCTGCGGCGGCCATCCCCATGTCGTCGAGCGCGTCCCCGACGTAGAAGGCATCCTCTGGCTGAGCGACCTCTGCCAGCTCCAGCGCCAGCCGCAGTGGCCGGGGGTCGGGCTTGCCTGCCGCCGTGTCGTCGCCATAGACCCGCACCGTGATGAGCTCGTCGAGGCCGAGCCGTGCCAGCTGCGGCTCGACCTCGACCCGATGGCTACTGGTCACGAGCCCGAGCGTGAAGCCCGCCGCGGCCAATCGAGCCAGCGCGTCCTCGATGCCGGGAAACGACCTCATCTGGTCGCTGTGGAACGTGGCCGCCCAGATCTGCGACGCCTCCTCATTTCGGTCCTCGGGAATGCCGAGCGAGTGGCACATTCGGCGCCAGTTCGGAGAGAAGGTGCGTCGGAAGATCGACTCATCGAAGGGCAGATTGAAATGCCGGCAGATAGCCGCTTCGGTTTCTAGGACCGCCGGCATCGAGTCAACAATCGTCCCATCCCAGTCGAAGAGAATGGCTTGCATGAGGACACATCGTACGCGGTTGCCGTGGCGTCCTGGCTGAGCTTTGGCTGGGTCGCAGATCGTCTTGCCTCTGCTCGACTCGACCCAGAGCCTCGGCACGATCACGCCGTCGTGACGGAGCATCGGAGGCTCAGCTCGCACGACGACCCCGAGCGTGAAGTCGGAGGTTTTACTCCGTTCGCGCCAACCAGCCGCTCGTCGTGATGCTCGATCTGGAAACGAACGAGGAAGCCCGATCGCTCGTCCAGCAGCGCGCGTCCGCCGCAGTCCTTGCGGAACCCTTGGCGATCGGCGGCTACAGGTCGAAGAGCGTGTCCGGTCGGGCGGCGCCATGAGCTCTTGCTCGCGTACCTGGCGGAACCGCGCCCGGACGGCAGGGCGTCAGACGGCTTCGGCGACGAGGAAGAACCGGCGGATCATGCACGCTCCGGTCGCGTTCTCCTCCTCGATCTCGGCCCGCACCTCCTCAACCGTGTCGCCCGATGCGGCGGCGATTTCCTCGACGTGCTCGAGCAGGAGCTCCCCGAAGCGGTCCTCGCTCTCGCGCCAGCCCGGCGTCTCGTCGTAGACAAGGACGCGGAAACCGGCCGCCTCGGCGACGGGCCGATGGTCGGCGAGTTGCGGGGGGCGACCGACGGGCTGGGTGTGGTAGTCCCACGAGGTCAGCGCGAGGCGCCCGCCCGGCCGGAGGATCCGCCGGAGCTCTCGGAATGCGGTCGCCTTGTCCGTCGTGAAGAGGAGTGCGTCGACGCTCATGACGGCGTCGCCGATCTCGTCCGGCAGCCCGGTGGCCTCGAACTCGCCGCGCTGGAACGTCGCCGCCACGCCGAGCGCCACCGCGCGTTGGCGCGCCTCGCCGAGCGGCGCCTCGGCGATGTCGAGGCCGATCAAGGTCGCCCCGGTCTGGGCGGCCACCCAGACCCCGGGCCCGCCGCGTCCGCAACCGACGTCGACGAGCGTGGACCACGGCCCCACGTGGAGCTCGGCAACGAAGCGTGCGAGATCCGACCTGGAAACAAAGCTCTTGATCGCCAGGCCCTCGGGGTACTCGTCGCCGAGCGCCTCTCGGGTGAGCCGGTCCTCGAGTTCGGTCGGCCCCAACGCGTACTCCCTCTCGAAGAGCGCCCGCCAGTCGTGTTCCGCCTCGACGTTTATCGCCCCACCTCGGTGTTCGGCCAGATCCGGGCGAGCATCCGTGACGGCGGGGCGCCGGCGCAAGTGCCGTGGCGCCCGAACGCAGCGCGAGACACGGTTGAGCAGATCGCCCTTGATGTATCTGCCTGTCTTGCGGCTGGCTTGTTATCTCGGCCTCAAGTCCTCTCCCCCCACCACTTCATCGTCATCGGTCCGAATGTCGGCGGCAGCCTCAAATCAGACGCCGACCGGCTCGCGAACGAGGACGACCGTGGTTCGGCCCGGTTGCCACTCGCCGTATATGACGAGCACCTTCTCCAGCGCCGTGTCGACACCCATGCGCTCGCGCACCTGCACATTCTCGTAGGGGAAGACCACCTCGTTGATGCGGCGCAATGCGGCGTCCAGGTCCGGCACGATCTTCTGGCTGCCGACCACGAGGACCACCCGGCCAGCGCCCGAAACGTAGGCGCCCAGCTGGCTGCCCGTGGCCGAGGCGGCTACGAGGGTACCGTCCGCGGTCACTGCGGCAACGCTTCCGAGCATGTAGTCCGGGGCGGCAATGAGCTTGCGGATCTCACGGCCCTGAGTCTTGCGATCCATGGCGAAATAGCGCGGTCGCAGAGCGTCGTAGCGCCCCGATTCCACGAGCTCCGCGTATAGCCCGACGTCCTCCAACGTCTTCGACTTGCCGGAATGGACTTCAGCGCCCGCCGGGATCATGTCGAGCACGGCCGTGCGCGCCTCCTCGCCGGAGTCGACGACGATCGTCTCGATGTTGTGGGAACGGAGGGCGGCTGCCACCCGCTCGATGGGGTCGACGGCCTGGTCGGTTTGCCTGGTCATGATGTGCTCCTGATTGCGTCGGGTGGCCCGGCGAGACGGCATCGCCGCTCGTCGGCGTCTGGGTGCACGGGTCTGGGGCGCTGAGCAAAGCGAGGGCGAGCCGTCTTGCTCCACCCGAGATTAAGGCTACCAAAGGCGAGTCGGAGACCGACAGAAAGGATCGCCCAACCGACCGCAAGTGACCCGACCAAACGGCCGCCGCGTTCCTGAAATCGCACTATCCGGTGCTAAGCTCTGCCCGATGGAGGTGTGAAATGCCCAAGGTCGTGGCGAATGGGATCACGATCAACTACGAGATCCAGGGGCAGGGCGAGCCGCTCATCCTCATCCCTTACCTCGCGGCCGACAACGCCTGCTACGCTTTCCAGGTAGCCGACTACGCGAAGGAGTTTCGCTGCATCTCGCTCGACCCGCGAGGGGCGGGAGAGTCGGACAAGCCGGACGCGCCGTATTCGACGGAGCTCATCGCCGACGACGTGGCCGCCTTCATGCAGGCCATCGGCGTCGAACGTGCCCACGTCATGGGCCTTTCGCTGGGGGCCGCGGCCGGGATCTGGCTGACCGCCAAGTACCCGCAGCGCGTCGCCTCGCTGTCGCTCCACAGCGGGTGGACGAAGACAGACCCGTTCCTGAGGACAGTGGTGGAGAGCTGGCGCGGCCTGGCCAAGGGCCTCGGCGATGTCACCGAGATGGTCATCACCGGCATCCTGCCGTGGTGCCTGACCCCGGGTCTCTACGCCGCGAAGCCCGACTACGTCGACTCGCTTGCGGCGTTCGTGCGCAGTCGGCCAAAGCAGCCACTCGACGCGTTCATGCGCCAGTCGGCGGCCGTTCAGGCTCATGACGCCGAGGCGCAGCTGTCGAAGATCCACGCGCCGACCCTGATCACCTTCGGGCGCTGGGATCTCGTCTGCTCCACCAGGTTCGAGCCTGCGTTCCGGACGATCGGCGGCAGCGAGGTGCACGTCTTCGAGGACTGCTCGCACGCTCCGATTTACGAGAATGTGGCGGCCTTCAACGAGCGGACGCTGGCGTTCCTGCGGGCGCATCGAGCCGGGTAAGAACACGCACCCGGAGGCGGCCCGCCCCCGGGAACCGTGGTGCCTGTCCGTTTGAGAGGCAACTCCCAGCCGAACAGGCAACCGGTCAAGCCTGATCCGCATCGTCTCGGGCATCGTTGGCTGCGCCGCCGACGCCGACCGGCGGTGGCAGGACACGTCTGGACATCAGGAGAGACGCCAGGTGGCGAACGAGCCCGAGCGCATGCTGAGTGTCGAAGAGGCACAGGAGCGGCTGCTGGCCGTGGTGGGCGACCCGCTGCCCGCCGAGGAGGTGCCGCTCCTGGAGACGCTCGACCGGGTCCTGGCGGAGTCTATCCAGAGCGCCCTGGACCTCCCGCCCTGGGACAACAGCGCGATGGACGGGTTTGCGGTTCACGCGGCGGACGTCACCGGCGCCACCCGGGAATCGCCGGTTCGTCTTCGGGTCGTGGGCGAGGTGCGCGCGGGCGGCTCGCCCGACGTGGAGCTGCCGCCCGGCTGCGCGATCCGCATTGCCACCGGGGCGCCGGTCCCGTCGTCGGCCGACGCCATCGTACCGGTCGAGTCCACCAGCGTTCGGGAGGCCGGGGACGGATCGGCACCCGCCGATGCTGCCGGCCGCGGCGATGCTGCCCAGGCCGCCCTGCCGCGCTCGATCGGATTCCGTGTCGGTGAGCCGTTGCCCGAGGCGTGCCTGGTGACTGCCGGCGTCGAGCCAGGAGCCTTCATTCGCCGGCGCGGCGAGGACGTGCGCGCGGGAATGCACCTGCTCGAGCCCCACCGGCGCGTCGGGCCGGCGCAGATCGCGATGAGCGCGGCCGTGGGCGTCGGCTCTCTGCGCGTACATCGCCGAGCGGTGGCCGGCGTGCTCTCGACGGGCGACGAGCTGCGCCCCGCTGGGCGTCAGCTCGTCGACTGGGGCATCCCCGACGCGAACCGGCCCGGTCTGCTGGCGCTCTGCCGCGAGGTCGGCGCCTCGGCCGTGGACCTCGGGATCGCCGGCGATTCGCTCGAGTCGGTCCTTGGCGCCCTGCGCCCGGCGCTCGAGCGCTCGGACGTGCTGATCGTGAGCGGCGGCGTGTCGGTCGGGCCGTACGACGTGGTCCGCGCGGCGTTCGAAGCGCTCGGCCGGGTCGAGCTGTGGCGCGTCGCCGTCCAGCCCGGCAAGCCGTTCGCCTTCGGCCGGTCGGAGCCCCGGGAGCCGGACGGACGGCGCGTCCTGCTGTTCGGCCTGCCGGGCAACCCGGTGTCGACCTTCGTGACCTTCCAGCTGTTCGTCCGGCCGGTGCTGCAGCGGCTGTCCGGCATGCTGTCTCCCTCCGTGGACGCCGACCGGGCTGTCACGGAGGACCGGCTTCAGAAGGCGGCCGGGAGGCGCGGCTTCCTGCGGGTCGTCGTAGCCCGCGACGAACGCGGCGACCCCGTGCGCGACGGCCAGGGCCGGTTGCGCGTCCGCCAGGCCGGCCACCAGGGCAGCCACGTGCTCAGCGCCCTGGCCGCAGCCGACGCGCTCGCCGTCGTCCCGGAGGCGGCCGATCAGCTCGAGCCCGGAGCGGAGGTGGAGATCAGATGGCTGCGAAAGTAGGGCGGCGACGGACAGTGCCCGCCGGAGATGGTCAAGGAGGCGCGCACGCCACGGGCCGCCGGGTCCGCCGGCCGGACCCGGTCGAGGCGGCCGGGACGGGCGGCGAGCGGGCCCCGGAACGTCGCCGCGCGCTGGTCGTGACGGTGAGCGACGGTGTCGCGGCCGGCGTCCGCCAGGACGTCAGCGGCGACGACCTGGCTCGTCGGCTGGATGAGCTCGGCTTCGGCGTCGATCGGGCGGTCGTGCCAGACGAGCGGGCCCGGATCGAGCAGCTGCTGGTCGCGGCGGCGGACGGCCACGCGATGATCCTGACCGCGGGCGGCACCGGTCTGACGCCGCGCGACGTGACACCCCAGGCCACGCAGGCCGTGATCGAGTACGAGGTGCCGGGCCTGCCCGAGCTGATGCGGGCCGAGGGCGGGCGGTCCACCCCGTACGCGTACCTGAGCCGGGCCGTGGCCGGCGTGCGGCAGCGTTGCCTCATCGTCAACCTGCCCGGCAGCCCGCGCGGAGCGCTGGAGTCGCTGGCGGCACTCGAGCCGATCCTCGACCACGCCCTGGTGACGCTCGCCGGGCCGTTCGACCACGACCTGGCACCGGATGGCGACCGGACGCCCGCCAAGGCGTCAAGGACACGCGCGCCTCATCACCAGAGTTCCTAGCGGAGACTCACATACACCTAGATACAACCGGCATATCTGGGTATTCTTCCTAGGTATGAATTCGAACCGTGCCAGCCGGCCCGCAAGCCTCCGCGTCGGCCAGGCCGCCGAGATGCTCGGCGTTTCCATCGAGACCCTGCGACGTTGGGGCGACGACGGCACCATCCGGATGGAGCGCTCGGCCGGCGGCCAGCGCCGCGTCGCGATCGCGGAGGTGTCCCGACTCCTCGACGAGCGGCGGCGCTCGACCGCGGATCGCCCGGTCGTGGCCCAGTCGGCGCGCAACCGGTTCCCGGGCGTCGTGACCAGGGTCGAGCTCGACGCGGTCGCAGCCGTCGTCGAGGTCATGGCCGGGCCCCACAGGTTGGTGAGCCTCATAACCGCCGAGGCCGTCAAGGAGCTCGGCCTCAAGGTCGGCGACGAGGTGGTGTGCATCGTGAAGGCCACCAACGTCATGGTCGAGATCCCATCGGTCAAGGAGACCCGCCCGTGAGAAGCCGTTTCGCCGCGTCGATCACGACCCTCGCCCTTGTGCTCGCAGGATGTTCGAGCGCCGCCACGCCAGCGCCGGGCGCGACCGCGCCGATGGCCTCGCCGTCCGCCAGTGCGCAGGCGAGCACCGCACCGGTCGACCTCACGATCTACGGCGCGTCGTCGCTCACCGCGGTCCTGGCCAGGGTGAAGACCGTGTACGAGGCGGCGAACCCGGGCACGACGCTCACGATCTCGACGAACTCGTCGGCGGCGCTCGAGACGCAGATCGAACAGGGCGCCCCGGCCGACGTCTTCCTGTCGGCGGACACGGCGAACCCGCAGAAGCTGATCGACGCTGGCCTCGCCGCAGGCAGCCTCACGAAATTCGCCGGCAACCTCCTGACCGTCATCGTCCCCGCCGGGAATCCGGCCGGAATCCAGACTCCGGCCGACCTGGCCAGGAGCGGCGTCAAGGTGATCGCGGCCGCTGACACGGTGCCGATCACCAAGTACGCGAACCAGCTCGTGGCGAACCTGGCCGAGCAGCCCGGGTACCCGACCGACTTCGTGGCGAAGTACAACGCCAACATCGTTTCCAAGCAGGACAACGTGGCTGCGGTCGTCTCCACGATCGCCCTCGGCGAAGGCGATGCCGGGATCGTGTACGTGACCGACGCGAAGACCTCCACGCAGGTCGCGACGATCCCGGTGCCCGCCGCGGCGAACGTGCTCGCCACCTACTCCGGCGTCGTGGTCAAGGCATCGGCGAACGTGAGCGCGGCTCAGGCGTTCCTTGCCTGGCTCGCCGGCCCCGACGGCCGGGCGATCCTCGCCTCGTTCGGTTTCCTGCCGCCGTCCTGATCGACCGGCCGATGGATCGACCGAGCGGCGAGATGCCCGTACGCACGAGCCCCGCGGTCCGCGTCCCGTGGCTGGGCCGGGGCTGGGGCGATCGGTCGCTCGCCGTCCTCGCCGGCCTGTCGGCGCTGTTCCTGGGCCTGCCCGTCGCGGCCCTCGTGGGGCGGGCGATCTTCGATGGGTCGCTCGCCCGCGCCCTGGGCTCGCAGGTCGTCCTGGCGGCCCTGGTCCTGAGCCTCACCACAACGGCGATCAGCCTCGTCCTCACGGTCGCCTTCGGCTTGCCCCTGGCCTTCGTCCTCGCCAGGCGCCGGTTCCCGGGCTCCGGCCTGGTCGAGGCGATCGTTGATCTGCAGCTGGTCCTGCCGCCGTCCGTTGCCGGCCTCGCGCTCCTGCTCGCGTTGGGTCGGCGCGGCCTGCTCGGCGGACCGCTCGAGGCGGCCGGGATCGAGATCCCGTTCACGACTCTGGCGGTCATCCTGGCTCAGACGTTCGTGTCGGCACCCTTCTTCGTCCGCTCGGCGCGGACCGGGATCGCGGGCGTCGAGCGCGACTTCGAGGACGCTGCACGGGTAGACGGCGCTTCCGAGATGACGGTCTTCCGGCACGTCACCGTTCCCCTGGCCGGCAGCGCCCTCGCGGCGGGCCTCGTCATGAGCTGGGCCCGTGCGCTCGGCGAGTTCGGGGCCACCATCATGTTCGCCGGGAACATCGAGGGCCGGACGCAGACGCTGCCGCTGGTCGTATACGGCGAGTTCGAGGGCGGTGACCTCGATGGTTCGATCGCCGCGGCGGCCATCCTCGTGCTGGCGGCGTTCGGGGTTCTGGTCGCGGTCCGGTTGCTCCACTGGGGGCGCGCGCTGGATATTCGGAGCCTTGGCTGACTCGAGTCCGCGTACCATGCACTCGCCCGGGGTACTTCATAGAGACTCCGGAACACGCCCGCGGAATTGCGAACCGACGTTGCGCGGCGGGTCGACCCAGCTCGACCCGCGGCCGTTGTAGCTGGAGGCACACGCTCATGAGGCTCAGCGCTCGAAACCAGCTCCCGGGCACCGTCAAGACGGTGACCGCAGGGCGGGTCATGGCCGAAGTCGTTGTCGAGGTCGCCGGCGGCCATGAACTCGTGGCCGCGATCACCGCGGAGTCCGCCTGCCAGCTCGGCCTAACGCCCGGGAAGCGCGTCGTCGCCGTCGTCAAGTCGACCGCGGTGATGATCGCGGTCGACGACTGATTCGTTCGAGCCCCGGCGGACCAACCGAGGGTCATCGTTCGCGCCGTTCGCCGGCGTCGAGCGGATGCCGGCCCCGTCGGCCGGACGGCGTCGCCGCCCTGGATACAGCCACGCCTTCGAACGGGCAGGCGCGACCGACCTCCCCCGCGCCGCGGCCTCGGCGGCCTCGGCCGCCTTTTCCGCCTCGAACTCCGCGATCGCGGAGGCCGGCGTCCGGTCGCACGTTCCGTCTCCCAGGGAGAGCACATCGATTGGATCACCGACGCGGACCTCGCCGGCCGTGCGAACCACCGCGAAGAGACCCTCTCGGGGCATGACGCAGTCGCCGGCCTGGTAGTAGATCGCGCACTTCGTGTGGCAGACCTTGCCTATCTGGCTGATCTCCAGGATGCAGGAGTCCCCGATCTTGATCGTGCTGCCGATCGCCAGCGCGAGCAGGTCGATGCCGGCCGTGGTTATGTTCTCGGCGAAGTCACCGGGACCGACGCTGAGACCCTCCGCCACCATCTTGTCGATGGATTCCTGCCCGAGCAGCGACACCTGACGGTGCCAATCGCCAGCGTGGGCGTCGCCCTCGAACCCACGATCGAAGATGAGGGTGCCTCGCTCTCCACGCGTCTTGCGCACCGTCTTCCGGGCGCTCAGGTTGACTGAAACGACAACTCCCGGGTTGGGCAATGGCATCGTCTACAAGTCCTCTTCGCGGATCCATCGCCCGGAGTTGCCGCCCTCTTTGAGCAGCAGCCCCAGGCCGTCGACGGTCATGCCCCGGTCGACCGCCTTGCACATGTCGTACAGCGTGAGCGCGGTCACTGCCGCGGCTGTCAGCGCTTCCATCTCGACGCCGGTGACGTCATTCGTCTCCACGGTGGCGCGGATGCGAACGCCGTCCCCGACGGGCTCGAAATCGACGCTCGCGTGTGTCAGCGCCAGCGGATGGCACAGCGGGATGAGGTCACTCGTTCTCTTCGCCGCCATGATGCCGGCCACACGAGCCACCGCGAACACGTCGCCCTTGGGTGCGTGCCCCTCAACGATCATCGCCAACGTCTCGCGCTGCATGTGGATGACGGCTCCGGCGACCGCTCGGCGGTGGGTGACCGCCTTCCCCGCTACGTCCACCATGCGGGCGGCGCCGTGCTCATCGACATGGCTGAGCTGCTCCTCGCCCATCCGCCTACCCTCCGATCTGCGACATCCGGCGAAACGTGCCGATGCGCATGTTGTGCGATTCAGGCTTCACGGCCAGGGCCGCGATTATGAGTTCGTGCAGGCCCGCAGCAGTGCCGTGGCGGAGCACCCGGCGCACGTCCAGCTCCTCGTCCGAGAAGAGGCACGTCCGCAGCTTGCCGTCCGCAGTTAGCCGCAACCGGTTGCACTCGCCGCAGAAGGGGTGCGAGAGGGCCGAGATGACCCCGATGGTCCCCTTCGCGCCCTCAAACCGATAGTAGTTCGCCGGCCCCCAGCCGCCGGGCGCATCGTTCTGATCGACCGGCTCAAGCGCGCCCAGGCCGACGCCAGCGCCGCCGACGGCGAGGCTGGCCAGGATCTCGTCGCTCGGGACGTAGTCGGCCAGCGTCCAGTCGCCGGCACCCCGGCCGACTCTCCCGCAACCATCCTCGCCGCCGACCGGCATGTACTCAATGAAGCGCACGTGCAGGGGACGGTCCTCCGTAAGCCGCGCGAGGGACACCAGGTCCTGCGCGAGCGAACGCACGACGACCACATTGACCTTGACCGGGTGCATGCCGGCGGCGAGAGCCGCGTCGACGCCGGCCAGCGCGGCCTCGAGCCTGCCGCCCCTGGTCACGCGCGAATAGGCTTCCGGATCGAGCGAGTCGAGCGAGATGTTCACGCGTTCGAGGCCCGCGGCGACCAGGTCGCCGGCCAGGCGCGGCAGGAGCGTGCCGTTGGTCGTCAGCGCAATCGCCTCGAGGCCGGTGATCCGGCGCAGACGGCGCACGAGGTCCACGATCCCTTTGCGCACGAGCGGCTCCCCTCCGGTCAGGCGTATCTTCGTGATGCCCTCGGCCACGGCCACGGCGGCGAACCGCTCGATCTCCTCGAATGTGAGCAGATCTGCGCGATCCTTCCAGGCAACGCCTTCGCTCGGCATGCAGTAGACGCATCGCAAGTTGCAGCGATCCGTCACCGAAATCCTGAGGTAGTCGATGCGGCGGCCGAACGCGTCGATGGCCACCGCGCTGCCCGCCTCCGGCACGAAACGACCGTGCGGCGGGGTCGGCGACGGGGTCGGCGACGGCCGAGTCGTCATCGAGCCCGAGAACCGGCGCTCCGGCCGACGCGGGGCCTGGATCGTCGGTGAGCAGGGCGAGCCGCTGCCCCGGCTCTGCCACGAACTCGTCCCGACGTGCGCGCTGGGCGATTCCGAGGCGCGCGCTGCGGGCTCGCTTGTAGCCATGACTGGGCGCTCGGTCATCGATTACTCATCTACTCACCCTGAGCGTTATTCTCGCGACAGGATAACGACCTGGTGAGGCCGTCTTCAGGTGCCGTTGGTCCCCATCGCGAGGGCGGCTGGACCGGTCTCCAGCTGCCCGATTGCACCTACTGAGTCGAGGGGTCCTGGTGAGGCAAGCGGGCCGACCACGATCATCCGCCGGCCGCGACTCCCCTTGCGAGCAACTCGTCGTAGCGCGCCGGATCTACATTGCCCCCGCTCAGGATGGCCACCACGCGCCCGCGCGCCGGCAGCTCGTCCGCGTGGAACAGCCAGGCGGCGAGGGTAGTGGCGCCGGACGGCTCAAGCACCAACCGCGCTTCGCGCGACGCGCGCACCATGGCCCGGGCGATCTCATCGTCCGTAACGGTGAGGATGGCATCGAGATAGCGGCTCAGCAGCGCGAACGGGATGTGTCCGATGTGGGTCGTCCGCTGGCCGTCGGCGATCGTCCGTCCGACCATCTCCGCCGACCAGGTCACGATCCGCCCCTCGGCGAGCGAGTCGCGGGCGTCCGCGGCCAGGGCCGGCTCCACGCCGACTACCACGGCGTCGGGCCGGAGCGACTTCACCGCCACGGCGACGCCGCTCGCGATCCCGCCTCCGCCAACCGGCACCAGCACGGTGAAAGGCACCGGTCCTGTACGCCGCCCACTCGGCCCCGCCGGCCCAAGCTCGTCGAGGGCGGCAAGCTGCTCGACGATCTCGAGTCCGACGGTCCCCTGCCCCGTGATAGTCGCCGCATCGTCGTACGGCGCGACCATCGCCAGGCCCTCGACCCGCGCCAGCTCGGCAGCCCGCTGCGCACGCTCCTCGCTCGACGGACCCACGAAGACGATCTCTGCGCCGTCCTCCCGCACGCGCTCGACCTTGATGCGCGGCGCATCCGATGGCATCACGATCACGGCGCGGACTCCGAGGAGCCGGGCGGCGCGCGCCACGCCCTGGGCGTGGTTGCCGCTGGAGTGCGCCACCACGCCTCCGGCACGGCGTTCCGCCGACAGCGTGGCGATGTTGTAGTACGCGCCCCGCAGCTTGAACGCGCCTATTGGCTGGAGCGACTCCGGCTTCAGCCAGGCGCGGGTGCCCCCTGATGGGTCGCCGTCCCTGGGTTCCCCGAAGGGCAGCAGCAGCGTGCGCAGGACGACTCCCCGGATCACGTCGGCGGCCGCGCGGATGGCGTCGATGGTGACCAGCGCCGACTCGTCGGCCAGAGGATCCGATCCAGGGCCGGGCGTCGCCGACGCGGTCGCCGACGGCGCCGACGCGGTCGCTTCGGGCAGACCGGGCTTTCGTGGAAGCATGTCGCCGCCACTATAGTGCCGGCAACCCTCTGCACCGCCCTGCCGGGCTGGCTGAGGCTCCTCGGGCGAGACGCAGGGGCGCGCACGGAGGACGTAGGCAAGCCGTCCGTCGGGTCGTGTGCCGGGGCCGTCGGAGCAGCACAATGAAGCCATGACGACAGCCCGACTGGTCACCTTCGGACTCGTGGAGCTCGACGGTCAGACCTACGATCACGATGTCCTGGTCGAGCGCGGCCAGGTTTCTCGCCGCAAGAAGGCTTCCAAGCCGCAGCGCGACCGGTACGGCCACACCCCGCTGACGACCGCGGAGCCCCTGCCCTGGCGCTGCCGTCAGCTGATCATCGGGACCGGTGTCGAGGGCCGCCTGCCGGTTGCCCCAGACGTGATCGAGGAAGCCGGCCGCCGAGGGGTCGAGTTGCTGATGCTCCCCACTGCGGAGGCGTGCGCCCGGCTCTCGGCCGCCGACGTCGACGAGACGGCCGCGGTCCTCCATGTCACCTGCTGAGGCGGGATCTGGCGGCCGCTGAGGCCGACCCGGCCGCCACGCCAGGGCGGCCGCTGGCCACGTTGACGGCCTCGATCAGGGGAGCGCTGCCTCGCGATGCCGCGGTCCGTCAAGCCAGGTAAGCCACCAGAATCCCGAGGACGGCCAGTATCGCGAGGGCGGCTACAAAGAAGCCCAGTGGAAGACCGATCCCTCGGACCGGAATGGGCGGGACGAGGCCGCCCAGGATATTCGGGATGCCCTCATCGTGGAGCACGTTGAGGGGGCCGACGTGGGCCTGGTTCTGCATCGATGTCATGTCTTTGCCTCCGTCGGGGCGACGGGCTTGACCGGACGTAGGGCGATGGCCGCACCCATGACCAGCGCCGGCGCGACGCCTGCGGCGACTGCCAGCCGCCGCCTGCCGGTGAGATAGAACCCGGCGCCGAGGCCCACCGAGCTGGCCGCCAGAGACCGAAGCGTCGAGTCGGGCAGTTTCTGCAGCGCGCTGGTCGTCGCGCTCGCACCGGCCAGCGTCGCGTTCATCGTCTCGGGCACGCGCCTCGCAAGACTCGTAGCGCCCGTGCGGGCGGCCTCGATGGGTCCCGACACGCGCCGCAGGACGGTCGTCAGGCGTCTACCGCGTGAGTTGGGTTCGAAATCGGCGATCGTCATGTCTCGCTGCCTTTCCGCGTTGGCCGGTACGAACGGCCGAACAGGACCGGCCCGAGCGGAGTCGGTCCTGTTCGTAGTGATCGAGCTTGTCAAGGCTCCCCGGGGGCCCGGGTCACCTCCAGGAGTGGCGAAGACGACGCCGAACCCGTTCCGCCCGAGACGCTCCGGCCACTGCTGTCATTGCAGTGAACCACCGGATCGTGCTATTGTCAACTGTAGTTGCAGCTTCTCTACTGTAGGACAGAAACTTCATGGCCCCATCACTCGGCACCGTGCTCAAACAGGCTCGCGAAGTACGCGGGCTGTCGTCCGTCGACGCGGCCCGAGCGGCCAGCATCTCGGCGGCCTACCTGAGCAAGCTCGAGAACGACGCGGTAAAGCGCCCCTCGCCGCACGTACTGCACCAGCTGAGCGAGGCCCTGGCGATCTCCTACGCGGACCTCATGCGCCTCAGCGGGTATCGCGTACCCGGCGAACCCGACCACGGCGTTGCCGCCAACAGGATCGGCGCGGCCCTGTTCGCCGATCTCACCGACGACGAGCGAGATGAGCTGCTGGAGTACCTCGCCTGGTATCGCGCACGGCGGCGATCGGGCCGTGTGACCAATCGCGCGACCTGAATGGCGGCCGCTCAGCGCCTGGCGGGAGACCGCTCGAAACGCTGACCCCGGGCGAGGGCGAGGAGATTGGCCGACTCCTGTCTGGCCGCCGCGGCGTCCCCGCTCTCCTGGATGCGCGCCCGTCCCGCGCGCTCCTCGGCAGCCCGACGCAGCAGCGTGTGGAACTCCTCGTTCAGCCGCTCGTCGCTCCCCGCCCGTCGGCCGGTGCGTCCGCTCGTGGATCGAGTCATCGGATAGGCCTCCTCGCTCAGCTCGGCAGCGTACGTCTGGCCGGTGAGCCGGCGAAGGCGCGGATCCGGGCAAGCAACTGGGGTTCGGTCATCGGGCCACTCTTGCCCACCTCGATGCGCCGATCGACGTTGCGGCTTTGATCGTGAATCCTGATCTGGCGCGCAAAGTGCTCGACGACCTCGCCGTCGCCGACAAGCAGAAGGTCATCGTCAAACGGCACGGCGGCGCCGACCTGGGCGAAGAACGCCCGCATGTGCTCGTCGCGGTGACCCTCGCCGGCAGGGTGGTCTTCGGTCGGTGGACGCCCCGTTGAGCGGTGTCGGCCCGGAATCTGGGAATCGATCTTCTCGCGGACGGTGACCCCCTCGGGGCCCCACCGCAAGACCGTGGCGGAAGCGGCCGAGATCCACACCCCGGTCGTTCGGGGAGTCGTCATCGCGCTGCTCCGTCGGAATCGCGTCGAGGGCCGACCGCGATCGAGCCGCCTTCGTTCTCCCAGTCGCCGATATCCGGCCCCGGCGGGACCCGGCTGGCGGGCGCCGCGCACCGTGTGGGCGCGACCCGCCGCCCACTCGGCGCGGCCAGCATCCGAATGAACGCCTGGACCAGGACCGCGCCGGCCAGGGCGCACAAGAACAAGACCAGGGGAGCCATGGATTCCTTACCGTTGCCGGCCTGACGCAGTCTCGGGACCGAGGCATCGGAACGGGGGTCGGACAGACTGTCATCATGCGCCGACGCGTGTACGAAGACAACCGGCGGCTCGCGGCCCGGGCCGGTGCCGCCGAACCTACCCTGCGGAACGCGGCTGGCTAGCCGAGGTCGGCCAGCAGAGTTGCGGGCCCCGTACCGGGCGTCACGCGGATTCTCGGAACTTCGAAGCGATCGGCCCACGTCTCGTAGGCCTGGAGCTTCAACGTCACGCGCGGCTTCGGGCTCGCGCCCGGTGCCTGGCTCGCGGCCGGCTCCTCGATCGGCAGAGGCCCCTCGAGCACCGCGATCCGAAGCTCCTGGCAGGCGGCGACCGCGGTGGCCACCTGGCTGTTGACGCTGCCGTAGGGATAGGCCAGGGACTCGGGCCAGTAGCCGGTGACCTGGGCGATCCGAGCGGCCGCCGCGTCTATCTCGTAGGTCCGTTTCGCAGACGTTTGATGGGCGAGCCGGAGGTGGTCCATGGTGTGATCGCCGATCTCGTCACCGGAGGCCACCAGGGCCTGGAGATCGGCGGAGGTCAGGAAGCCCGGCTTGTCGATCCGGCCGGCGATGACGAAGTACGTCGCCACGA
>JBEKCH010000035.1:0-30872 GCA_050014975.1 Candidatus Limnocylindrales bacterium | reverse complement strand
GCCGAGGCAGTCGGGCTCGCCGAAGCGGCGGCCGAAGTCGTAGCGCTCGGATTGGGAGTGGGCGTCGATGTCTCGATGCCGAATTCGAACTGTCCCAGGGCCGTGATCTCGAAGTGCACAGAGTCGATGTTCGCCATCGCCGCCACCGTCTTGTTGAGGATCTGACTCGCGTCGGTCAGCGGCGGCGACGTCGTACAACCGGCAACGAGCGCAACGATGACGACCAGGCCGCCAGCCGCGCCTGTGATGGATCTCCGAAGAAACACGTAACTCCTCCTGTCGGGGCCCCGGCCCAAGACTCTATCGCCTCGGCCCCAGTCTCGCACGCTGCGGCCGCCGGAGCGCTTTCGACCGGTCCATCGCCCGGCGCCATGGCCGTGAATCGACGGAACCCCGGGGCTGGCCCGGGGTTCCGATCATCCGCGAGTTAGGAGGGCACGCCTGGCCCTCGGAGTGGCTAGGAGCCGGCGGGATTGACGTCACTCGCGGCCGGCGCGGTGACAGTGACAGGAACGTCGTAGTTGGTGATCGTCAGGACGACGTCGAGGTTGCCGATCAACGACGAGGCGCCCTTGAGCTCCACCTTGGCCAGGCGGTCGCCATCCTTGTAGATCCAAACGTCGAGGGACGCGGAGTCGATCTTGGCGCCGGGGGGAGCGTCGCTGGCCGCGGCGATCTCGGCGTTGATCGTGTCGAGGGGTATCGAGACGTTGATGTGGTAGGCGTCCTGGCCACCGATCTGCTCGACGCCGACGAGCGTTGCCTTGACCCCAGCCTGGTCCATCTCCGCTTGCAGCTGGCTCAGCTCATCCGTCAGGCTGCTGGCCATCGCCGTTGCGCCCGGCGTCGGTATGGAAACCGGCAACGAGCCGGTCAGGCTGCTGAGGTCGCCGAGGCTCATCATCGTGTACTTGGCCCCGGTCATGCTGGTCTTGTAGTAGAGGTTGCCACCGACCAGGATGATGTCGCCGGTGATGGGCACCGTGGGCAGTGACAGGGTGAGGTGGGCGGCCTCATTCGCAACGTCGACGTCGCCCTGGATGGTCGAGCCATCCAGCTTGAGGTTGCCGCTGGCTCCGGAGCCGGCTCCCTCGGCGGAGGCCACTACAGCCTCGCTGATCGAGCCGCTAATGTCGATCTCGATGTGGAAAGACTTCACGGCGTCAGCGCCGGAGAGGGCGGCCGTGATGATCGAATTCGGGTCGTTGGCGTTGACGGCCGAAGCCGCGGCCGTCGGCGCCCCGGTGCTACCGGGAGCTGCAGGCGCGGACGTGGCGCTGCTGCTGCATGCGCTGGCAACGACTAGGACGAAGCCTGCGAGCAGGGATAGAGCGGGTCTGGGGGCGCGGAACACGCTGTGAACCTCCTCTTGGGGCCTGATTGCAGGGCAAGCGTGGCCTTGGCCCGGAGAGGTGTCAAACGAAAACCCTCCCGGCAGGAATTTGTCTCACCCTGCAAACAGAGAGCCCCGGGCTACGCACCCGGGGCTCTTGAAGCTTTCCCGTTTGTGTGGCTAGAAGTCCATGTCTCCGCCGTGGTCGTGGCCGCCGGCGGGACCTTCCTTCTTCTCGGGGAGGTCGGTGATCAGCGTCTCGGTCGTCAGGACCATCTTGGCGATCGAGGCCGCGTTCTCGAGGGCGGAGCGGGTCACCTTGGCGGCGTCCACGATGCCCTTCTCAAACATGTCGCCGAACTCGCCCTTGAGGGCATCGTAGCCGTGGCTAGCGGGCATGCCGCGGACCTGGTCCACGATGACCTCGCCGTGCGCGCCGGCGTTATCGGCGATCTGGCGGATCGGGTACTCGAGAGCGCGACGGACGATGTCGACGCCAACCTGGGCATCGGGCTCATCGAGCTTGAGCTTCTCCAGAACCACCTGGCAGTGCAGGAGGGTCGCGCCGCCGCCGGCGACCATGCCCTCCTCGATGCCGGCCCGAACCGTGGACAGGGCGTCCTCGATGCGGTGCTTCTTCTCCTTGAGCTCGACCTCGGTGGCCGCGCCGACCTTGATGACAGCCACGCCGCCGGCCAGCTTGGCCAGGCGCTCCTGGAGCTTCTCGCGGTCGTAGTCGGAGGTGGTCTCTTCGATCTGGGCCTTGATCTGGGTCATGCGGCCCTTGATCGCCTCGGGAGCGCCGGCGCCGTCGACGATCGTCGTGTCGTCCTTGGTGGCCACGACGCGGCGGGCCTCGCCGAGGTCCTCGGCCGTGACGGAGTCGAGCTTGCGGCCGACCTCTTCGCTGATGACGGTGCCGCCGGTCAGGATGGCGACGTCGCGGAGCATCTCCTTGCGCCGATCGCCGAAGCCCGGGGCCTTGACGGCCAGAACCTGGACCGTGCCGCGGAGCTTGTTCACGACCAGGGTCGCGAGCGCCTCACCGTCGACATCCTCGGCGATGATGAGCAGCGGGCGGCTGATCTGAACGGCCTTCTCGAGGGCCGGCAGCATATCCGGAACGCTCGAGATCTTCTTGTCCGTGATGAGGATCTTGGGGTTGTCGAGGACCGTTTCCATGCGGTCGGCGTTGGTCACGAAATAGGCCGAGATGTAGCCCCGGTCGAACTGCATCCCCTCGGTGTATTCCTTCTCGAGCCCGAGGGACTGACCTTCCTCGACCGTGACGACGCCGTCCTTGCCGACCTTGTCCATGACCTCGGCGATGATGTCGCCGACTTCGGGGTCCGCGGCAGAGATCGTGGCGATGTCCGCGATCTCCTCGCGATTGTCGATCGGGCGCGACTGCTTCTTGATTTCCTCGACGACGGCCGCGACGGCCTTCTCGATGCCGATCCGGATCAACATCGGGTTGGCGCCGGCGGTGACGTTACGGATGCCCTCGTTGATCATCGCCTGGCCCAGGACGACGGCGGTCGTGGTGCCGTCACCGGCAACGTCATCGGTCTTGGTGGCGACTTCCTTCAGCAGCTGGGCGCCCATGTTCTCGAACGGGTCTTCGAGCTCGATGTCGCGAGCGATCGTGACGCCGTCGTTCGTTATCGTGGGCGAGCCGAACTTCTTATCCAGGACGACGTTCCGGCCCTTGGGCCCGAGCGTGACTTTGACCGCCTCGGCCAGTCGGTCGACACCGCGCTTGAGAGATCGACGAGCGGTCTCGTCGAAGACGAGCTGCTTAGCCAAGTCTATCTGTCCTCCGCATTCATCCGGCCATACGGGCGATGCCCGTGGCCAGTGCTATTTCGGTGAAGCCGCGGGCCGGCGATTGCCGGCGAGCCGGCTATTCGACGATCGCGAGAATGTCCTTCTGGCTGACGATGAGGAGGTCTTCGCCGTCGACCTTGAACTCGGTGCCGGCGTACTTCGAATAGAGAACCCGGTCGCCCTCCTTGACGTCCATCTGCTCGCGCTTGCCGTCGTCGAGGATCCTGCCGGGGCCGGCGGCGATGATGACGCCTTCCTGGGGCTTCTCCTTCGCCGTGTCGGGCAGCACGATTCCGCTCTTGGTCATCTCTTCGCGAGCGCTCGGCTTGATGACGACGCGATCGCCAAGGGGCCGAAGCTTCTTGCTGGTCGCAGTGGCGGTTGCCAACGCGCAGTCCTCCTGAGGACGGCCGGCTCGTACCGACCGTCGCGACTCCTGGATGTGGCTCGGCTCGGGGCCAACGAGATGGTCCGCGCTGCCGAATCTGCCTGAACGCACCGCTGACTACGAGCCCGCGGCCAGGCGATCCGCCGCGACATCGGCGCATCTCATCCGATGCCTCGCCGTTGCATTAGCACTCTACCAATGAGAGTGCTAACAGCCTAACCAGGGCCGATTGGACTGTCAAGCGCCGGCCTCGACGTGCCATGCTTAGACCATGAGCGAGCCTGAGCTGCCGGACTACGCCCAACGCAACAGGGCCGTGTGGGATGGCTGGGCGCCCGACTGGGTTGCCTCGGGCGAGCGCAACTGGACCCTGCATGACCCGACCTGGGGCATCTGGGGCATCCCCGAGGCCGAGCTTCGAATGGTCGAGAACGTAAGCGGTCTGGACGCGATCGAGCTCGGTTGCGGTACCGCCTACGTCTCGGCCTGGTTGGCGCGTCGGGGTGCCCGACCGGTTGGGATCGACAACTCGCCCAGGCAGCTGGAGACGGCTCGTCGGCTTCAGGCCGAGCACGGCCTGGAGTTCCCGCTCCTGCTGGGCAACGCGGAGTCGGTGCCCCTGCCCGACGCCAGCTTCGACTTCGCCATCTCGGAGTATGGCGCCGCGACCTGGGCCGATCCGTATCGCTGGATTCCCGAGGCGGCTCGGCTGCTGCGGCCGGGCGGGCGGCTTCACTTTCTGAAATCCAGCCCGCTCTTCATGCTGTGCAGCCCGGACGCCGAGGATGCTGCGGCCGTCGAGTCGCTTCTGCGCGCCCAGTTCGGGATGCATCGCTTCGAATGGTCGGACGACGACTCGGTAGAGTTCAACATCCCCCATGGCGAGACCGTTCGGCTGCTGCGCGGGAGCGGCTTCGAAGTCGAGGATCTGGTCGAGATCCAGGCCCCGGCCGGCTCGACCGCCCGCTCCAAGTACGTGACCGCCGAGTGGGCCCGTCGCTGGCCCAACGAGGAGGTCTGGAAGGCGCGCAAGCGGGGGTGAGGCCGGCCGCGCCGGCTCTTCCATGAATAAGGAAGCGGGCGGCTCGGCCGCCCGCTTCCGCGTTGTGGTGCTCGTTCGACTAGAGGGAGTTGCCGATGACGCTGAGGATCGTGTCGATCTGACCGCTGAGGAAGAGCAGGGCCGCGATAGCCAGGATGGCGATGAGGGCGAGGATGAGGGCGTACTCGGCGAGTCCCTGGCCGCGGGTAGGCGAAAGGCGCATTCTGCGTCCACCTCCTGAAGAGAAGAGTCCCCCTGCCTCGATGGGTGGGCCGATAAGCCGCCACATGCTAGGCCAGACGCATGAAGCTGCGAAGCCCTACCTTTCGCCAATCGGGATGCTCGCGACCACCGGGTACTTTCGTGAGGCGGGGCGAGCCGCAGTTCGGCAAGCTCCGCCGGCATGTGCCGAACCCCAGGAATCACGAAACGGGCGGCTGGCGTGCCGCCCGTTTCGCCGCGTTGGTGGCGTGTCTTACAGGGCGTTACCGATGGTGCTCAGGATGGTCTGGATCTGACCGCTCAGGAACGTCAGAGCGACGATCGCCAGGATGGCAATGAGCGCCAGGATGAGGGCATACTCCGCAAGACCTTGACCTCGAGAAGCCAGTCGCATGGTTGCTACCCCCGAAGGAATTAGTACCCCCCAGACTACGGGGGGCTTGATGACCCCGAGATCCTACGCCAGAAGTACCAGAATCGGTAGGCCAAATGCACAATAGCGGTGCGAACTGTCCACACCCGCCGCCGCCGACTCGCCTCGCCCCGCCTCGACGGCCGCCGCTCACGAGGCTGCCCGGGCGCGCGTTACAGGTTCCCCGTCAGGCCGGAAAGTGGCTCCGGAAAACGACGTCATATGCGGCGACGAGGCCGGCGCCAATGCCGTCCGGGCTCTGTCCGCGCTGGTGCGCGAGCCATTCCCCGGTGACGTGGACCCATGGCGGGGAGTTGCGGCGGCCTCCGAAGCCGGGCACGGAGCTTCGCGGCACGCCGGGGGGCGCAAGGTACGGTGAGTCGGTCTCGATCAACAGCCGCTCCGCCGGGACGAGCCGCGCGATCTCGGCGGACGCCTCCTCGCCGCGACGGAAGACGAGTCCGCTGAACGAGATGGCGAGGCCCAGCGCCAGCGCGGCCAGGGCGTAGTCCACCGGTCCGGAGAAGGAGTGCAGCACCGCGGGCGGGCGATCCCCAAAAGCGGCGCGGCCGGCCGCTCCCCCGAAGCCGGCGGCTCGCAGCTCGGCCAGGAGCGCGTCCTGGCCGTCGCGCCGCCCCACGGCCGAACGGCAGTGCAGGATGGCCGGCTTGCCGGTGTCCAGGGCCAGGCGCAGGTGGCGCCGCAGATTGGCGAGTTGCGTTTCGGCCGGGGAGTACATGCGGTCGTAATCGAGGCCGGTCTCGCCTATCGCCACGGCGCGCGGATCGGCGGCCAGGCGGACTATCTCCGCCCATTCGTCCTCGGAGCAGCTCGAGGAATCGTGCGGATGGACGCCCACCGCCGCGTCGATTCGCGCATCGGCCCGCGCCATCGCCAGCGCCCCGGCGGACGAGCCGGCATCCCAGCCGGGCACGAGCAGGCGTTCGACGCCGGCCTCGAAAGAGGCCTCGATCACGGCTCCCCGGTCCGTCCCGAAGGGATCGGACTGGAGATGGGCATGGCTGTCGATCAGGCGCACGTCGGCCCGCCGAAGCTATCCCGCGGCCGGCGTCGCGGCCTCGGTCTCCAGGCGCGGGAAGAGCGGTTCCGCGGCGCCAAGGCGGCCGGCCTGGCCGGCGCGAGCGCCCCATCGCAGCTCGTCGAGCAGGGCCGGCCCGCCGTTGCCGTCGGCGCCGTACCCGTACGCGTACCCGAGCTGGGCCAGGGCCCGCGGCGCGGCCTGCGGCATGAACGGCGACGCCGCCAGCGCAACCAGGCGGCACGCCTCTATCAGGTCGCCCAGGACCGCCCGCAGGCGAGTCGCGGCGTCGGCGTCGCCGCTCGTCGCGGCCTTCGCCAGCACCCAGGGCTGCTCCGCGTCTACGAGCCGGTTGGCCGCCCCGACGAATTCCCACAGCACCGCCAGGGCGTCGTGAAGCAGGCAGCCCTCCAGTCGCTCGCGGTACGTGGCCAGCGTCTCGGTCCAGGCCGCCGCGAGCCCGGCCGCCGGGCCCACCGCCGGGCGCTCGCCGTCGAAGTAGCGGTTCGCCATCGAAACCGTCCGGTTCAGCAGGTTGCCGAAGTCGTTGGCCAGATCGGCGTTGTAGCGGCGCACGAACGAGTCCCATGACACGTCCGTATCGCGGTCGAAGGCGACCTCGCGCAGCGTCACGTACCGCGCGCCGTCGGCGCCCAGGCTGCGGACCACGTCCAGCGGGTCGAGGAAGTTGCCCAGGCTCTTGCTCATGCGCTCGCCCTGGGCCAGCAGCCAGCCGTGAACCCAGACGCGGCGCGGCGCTTCCAGACCGGCGCTCCACAGCATCGCCGGCCAGTAGATCGAGTGGAACCGGGCGATGTCCTTGCCGATGACGTGCAGGTCTGCCGGCCACCAGCTGTCGAAGGCCTCCATGTCGCCCGGAAAGCCGGCGCCGGTGACGTAGTTGATCAGGGCGTCGTACCAGACGTAGATCGTGCCGGCGGCGGGATCCCAGCCGCCGTCCGGGAGCTGCGCGGACGAGCCGTCGGGCATGATCGGGAACGGGATGCCCCAGGCGGCCCCGGACCGGCTGATGGAGAAGTCCTCCAGGCCGCCGCGGATAAAGCCGAGCATCTCGTTGCGCCGGTAGTCCGGCTGGACGAAGTCGGGGTGCTCTTCGAAGTAGCGCTCCAGGCGTTCCTGATAAGCCGACAGGCGCAGGAACCAGTTGTGCTCGGAGAGCCACTGCAGGTCCACCGTCGGATGATTGGGGCAGCGCGTCCCCTGGGCCGTCTCGATCACGTCCGACGGCGCCTTGAAGCCCTCGGCGGGGCAGTACCAGCCCTCGTAGTCGCCGACGTAGATGTCGCCGTTGGCGTAGGCCCGGCGCACCATCTCCTGGGCGGCCCGGATGTGGTCCGGGTCGGTGGTCCGGATGAAGCGGTCGGGGCTGATGAGGAGTGCGTCCTCGGCCGCCTTGAAGAGCGCAACGTTTTCGTCGACGAAGGCCTTGGGCGTGATGCCGAGGTCTGCCGCGCGCTGGGCGATGTTGACCGAATGCTCGTCCATGCCGGTCAGGAATCGCGTACGCTCGCCCTTCATTCGATGCCAGCGCGCCAGGACGTCGGCGCCCACGACCTCGTAGAGCGTGTGCAGACCGGGCCGATTGTTGGCGTAGGCGATGGCCGTCGTGATGTAGTAGCGATCGTCAGGGCTCATGGCGCCCGATGGTAACAGGAGCCCGCTCGCACGGCCGGGCAATGACGCGGCCGGCGCTGCGATCCATGCTCCTGGCGACGCCGCTCAGCCAGTGGCGCCGCGCCTCTCGGTCGCCGCAAGCATCCGCCGCTGCGTCTCCGCCGAGAGCATCCGTCGCACCGCGCTGGCGGTGTCCGCCCGAACCCTGAGCTCGACCAGCTGACGTTGCAGCGTCCCGGTTAGGGCGTCGTAGAAGCCGCACCAGCGTTGCAGGCCGGCCAGGGCCTGGAGGATCGCCAGCCGGCCGCCTTCGATCTTGTTCGCGGCCGCCCATTCGGCAAAGGGGGTGCCTTTCGGCTGTACCGGAGCGGGTGCAGGAGGAGCCTGGGCCGGCGGAGACGTCCGGGTCGCGCCGGTCGCCGGCCCGGCCGAAGCCCTGGTCTGCGATCGACTGTCTCGCAGAGCCGTGGCCATTCGCAACGCATCGCCGGCAAGGTGCCAGCCGAGGCCGTAGCAAAGCGTGTCCCCGATGTGCCGCGGCACTGGGGTGGTGCCCGCGTCGTCGAGTCTCGCCAGAAGATCGCTCACGGCGTCGACCTGGTGGTCCAGGTTGCGCCGCCGGTCGTCGAGGTCGTTCATCTCCTCCTGCGCCCGAATCAGGGCATCGAAATCGATGTCCGCGCGGGCCGCCCAGGACGATCGGGCCGCGTGAAGGTCCTCGTCGGAGAGAGCCGACGGATCTGCCGGGGCCTGGGCCGCGTCGCCCGCGGGTGCGCTCTCCGGCAGGCCGTCGAGCCCGGCGAGCTGCCCATCGACCTGGCAGACGTTCTCGTCGAGCACGCCCTGCATGTAGCCGAGCTGGCCGAAGTCGTGGCGAAGGCGCTCCAGGACCTCCGCAGGCGGGCAGTCGTCGGCAGCCGATCCTGCGGTGGCAAGGGAAACGAGGCCGGTGGCCGGGGCCAGGATGCTTGCGAGAGCCCCGATGCGCGCCGCGTCGCCCATCAGCTGGTCGGCATCGCCCCCCTTTCCGACCTGCTCGGTCCCGTGCGTGACCCGCCTCATCGATCGGACGATGCTCTTGCCGACCAGCATCAGCTCCGACCGCGGCAGCGGCAGCCCGGAACCCGCGGCCGTGGTCAGGTTGCCGACGGCGGTGGAACTGGGCGCCGATCCGTCGGCGCCAGAGGAGCCGGCGGCGACGACGATGCCGCGGATCGACAGCGTCAAGGAACCCAGCCTCCAACTCATTGCGGACGGCGACGTGCGCAGTCTAGCGCCGCCCACCCGGCTAGTGCCGGAAGTGGCGCCTCCCGGTGACCAGCATCGTGGCGCCTGCAGACTCCGCGACCGCGATCACTTCGGCGTCGCGCATCGAGCCGCCGGGCTGGGCAAAGGCCGTGACCCCGGCTTCCAGGCAGACCTCGACCGCGTCGGGGAATGGATAGAACGCATCCGAGCCGCACGCCGCGCCCTTCAGCGAGCCGGGGCCGTGGATGGCGATCGCCTTGGCGACGGCCTGGCGGGCGGCATCGACGCGGCTCGTCTGGCCCGATCCCAGGCCGATCTCCATCCCGTCCTTGACGAGCACGATGGCGTTCGAGACGGCGCCGCGGCAGAGGCGCCAGGCGAGGTCCAGGTCGCGCAGCTCCTGGGGCGATGGGGCACGCGAGGTGACCCGCTTCCACGTGGCCGGATCGTCGGGCAGGACGTCGGGGGCCGTGACCAGCACCGCTCCGCCGGCGACGCGGAGCGAGCCCGTGGGATCGGGCGGCGGAGCGACCTCGTCGGATCCGAGCAGCGAGTCCTCCAGCAGTCGAAGGTTCGTCTTCTTCGACAGGATCGCCAGAGCCGAGGCCGAGTAGGACGGGGCCACGATGACCTCGAGGAAGATCGAGGCCAGGCCGGCCGCGGTGGCGGCGTCGACCTCACGGGTCAGGGCCACGACGCCGCCGTAGGCCGAGACCGGATCGCCGGCCAGGGCGTCCTGCCAGGCTTCGGCGAGGGTCGAGCGCTCCGCGGCACCGCACGGGTTGGTGTGCTTGACGATCACGACCGCCGGGCCCCGCAGCTGGCGCGCGATCGCGTACGCGCCCGAGGCATCCAGCACGTTGTTGTAGCTCAGGGCCTTGCCCTGCAGGATCGAGCCGCCCAGGGCGAATGGCCCGGCCCAGCTCGTGGTGCCAGGACGACGGTAGCGGGCCGCCTGCTGATGCGGGTTCTCGCCGTAGCGCAGCGTCTCGACCTTCTCCAGGCCCACGACCAGGACCGGCGGGTACGGGTCCGTCGCGCCGGGGAGACCCGGCTCGTCGGGGAGGCCGCAGCCGGCCGCGGCCATGCGGCCGGGCAGCTCGGCGGCGATGCGGGCGTCGTAGGCGCTGGTGTGGCGGAAGGCCTCGATCGCCAGGGCGGCGCGGAGCCCCTCCCCCACTCGACCGTCTCGCTCGATCGCGCCCAGCACCGACCGATAGCGCGCCGACGAAGTCACGACCGCCACCGAGGCATGGTTCTTGGCCGCCGCGCGGACCATCGACGGCCCGCCGATGTCGATCTCCTCGACCAGTTCGTCCAAGAAGATACCGGGCCGTTCGGCCGCCACGGCGAACGGATACAGGTTGACGACGACCAGCTCGAATGGATCGATGGCCGCGGCGGCGAGCTGCTCGCGATGGGCGGTCACCCGGCGATCGGCCAGGATCCCGGCGTGGACTCGCGGATGGAGGGTCTTGACCCGCCCGTCAAGCATCTCCGGGAAACCTGTGACCGCCGCCACGTCCGTGACCGGCAGGCCCGCCGAGCGAAGCGCGCGGGCGGTGCCGCCGGTGGAGACCAGCTCGAAGCCCAGGCGGACCAGGCCGGCCCCGAACTCTGCCAGGCCGGTCTTGTCCGAAACCGAGAGCAGGGCCCGCCGGGGGACCGGCATCCTGGCGGCGGCCTTGGAGGCATCGACGCAGACGGTTCGACCGTCCGGTTCGACCGAGAGGGCACCGGCCAGGAACAGGCCGACGGCGCGCGGCAGCAGCCGATGCTCGCACGCGTGGATGCGTTCGAGGAGCGTCTCTTCGGTGTCGTTGGGCAGGACCGGCACGGCCTCCTGCACGACGATCGGCCCGCCGTCGAGAGAGGCATCCACGAAGTGGACCGTAACGCCGGTGACCTTCACCCCGGCCGCCAGCGCGTCGCGAACGCCGTGGGCGCCGGGGAAGGCCGGCAGCAGCGTCGGGTGGAGGTTCATCATCCGGCCCGCGAAGGCGGTCAGCATCGCCGGACCGACGACCCGCATGTAGCCCGCCAGAACCACCAGCTCCGGCGAGATGGCCGCGACCGACTCGGCGAGCAGGCGGTCTTCGGCGGCGCGGGCGGCCTCATCGCCCCGTGCCGCCGCCGGCACGAGCAGCGTCTCGATACCCTGCTGCACCGCCCAGTCCAGGGCGGCGCACGGGCGATCGGCGAAGACCAGGGCTATCTCGGCGTCCAGCGCCCCGCGCGACGCGACGGCATCCAGGGCACGCAGGTTGCTGCCGGTTCCCGAAACGCCAACCGCGATTCGATGCGTCACGCCCTTCCTCCTCCGTACCGACTCCGTGCCGACTCCGTCAGGACTCCGAATAGCGCGCCCCCTGGGCGTCGATGACCACCACCTCGCCGACGTGCCAGGCCGCCAGACCGTCCTCTTCCAGGCTCGCAATGGCAGTCTGCGCCGCCGCGCCGGGCACCACGCAGACCATCCCCAGGCCGCCGTTGAAGGTCGCACGCAGCTCGGCCTCCGAGAGCCCGCCGAGAGCGCCGATGAGCCGCATGATCGAAGGCATCGGCCAGGTGCCCGGATGGACGCGCGCCCCCAGGCCCTCCGGCAGGACCCGCGGCACGTTGCCCGGCAGCCCGCCGCCGGTGATGTGGGCCACGGCCCGCAGCTCCGAGCCGGCCGCATCGAGGCGGCGCCGCAGCGCCAGGATCGCCCGGGCGTAGATGCGGGTAGGGGTGAGCAGCGCCTCGCCCAGGGTCAGTCGGAGCGCAGCGGGTTCCGGGGCGGTTTCGGGGCCGAGGATCCGGCACACGAGGTCGGCATAGCCCTCGCCCAGGTCCACGCCCGCGCCGGCCACGATCCGCCGCACCAGCGAGAAGCCGTTGCTGTGCAGCCCCGAGGAGGCGACGCCGATCAGCGCATCGCCCGCCCGTGCCGCCCCGCCGTCGAGCAGCCGCTCGCGCTCCACGACGCCGACGCAGAAGCCCGCCAGGTCGAACTCGTCGGGTTCCATCAGGCCCGGGTGCTCGGCCGTCTCGCCGCCGATCAGCGAGCAGCCGGCCAACCGGCAGCCGTCCGCGACCGAGCCCACGATCGCGGCCACGCGTTCCGGGTGGACGCGGCCGACGACCACGTAGTCGAGGAAGAAGAGCGGCTCCGCCCCGGCGCAGACCAGGTCGTCGGCGCACATCGCCACCAGGTCCTGGCCGACCGTGTCGTAGCGGCCCAGCGCCATGGCGATCGCGGTCTTGGTCCCCACGCCGTCGGTGGAGCTGACCAGCACCGGCTCGCGCAGGCCCGCAGGCAGCGCCATCGCCGCAGCGAAACCGCCCAGCCCGCCGATCACCTCCGGCCGCCGCGTGGCCTCGACGGCGGCCCGCATCAGCTCCACGGCGCGCTCGCCCGCGTCGATGTCCACGCCGGAATCGCGGTAGGCGGCCCAGGCGCCGCCGGTCTTCGCGCCCCGCCCGCCCACTCGGCTCGGGCCACGGCCCTCACTCATGCGGCGCCGCCCTGGCGATCGCCTCGACCTCGCCCAGCGAGACCGGCTCGCCCTCCGCGTCCTCCAGCACGAACTTGTGGCGGGCGGTGTCGTACGGCACGGGCACCGGATAACGCCCGTCGAAGCAGGCGAAGCAGAAGCGGTCGTACGGCAGGTCGAGCGCCTGCAGGACCCCGTCGATCGAGAGGTAGCTGAGCGAGTCGGCGCCCAGGAACTCCCGGATCTCCTCGACCGAATGGGTGGACGCGATCAGCTCGGTCTCGACCTGGGTATCGATGCCGTAGAAGCAGGGATGGTGGATCGGCGGCGAGCTGATGCGCAGATGGACCTCCCTGGCGCCGGCCTTGCGCAGCAGCGCCACTATCTGGCGGGTGGTGGTGCCGCGCACGATCGAGTCGTCGACGACGATGAGCCGCTGCCCGGCCACGACATCGCGCAGCGGGCTCAGCTTGATCGTGACGCCGCGCTGACGCATGCCCTGGGAGGGCTGGATGAAGGTGCGGCCCGAGTAGCGGTTGCGGACCATGCCCTCGCGATACGGCAGGCCCGAGCCCTCGGCGAAGCCAGCCGCGGCGGGCGCGCCGGTGTCCGGCACCGGCACCACCAGGTCGGCCGCGACGGGGGCTTCCAGCGCCAGCGCCACGCCCATCCGGCGGCGCGCCTCGTAGAGATTGCGGCCCAGCATGTACGAGTCGGGCCGGCCGAAGTAGATCAGCTCGAAGACGCACAGTTGCTCGTGCCCTTCGGCGAAGCGGATCGAGACCGGCTCCTTGCCGTCTTCGAGGACGACTATCTCGCCCGGTTCCACGTCGCGAACGACGGTCCCGCCGGCCACCTCGATGGCCGCCGACTCGGAGCTGATCAGCCAGCCGACGGAATGGCCGCCCGGCCTGCCCGGGGCGGCGACCTCGATCGTGCCCAGCACGAGAGGCCGGAAGCCGAACGGGTCGCGTACGCCGATGACGTGCTTCTCGTCGAGGATCGCCAGCGAGTAAGCGCCCTGGACGAGCGGCAGGACCCGCTTCAGCGCCGTCACCGTGTCCGCCGAGGGGTCGTCGGCCAGGAGCGCCGTCAGCAGCTCGGTGTCCGTGGTGGCCGGCAGCCGCGACTTGCCGCCCTCCAGGTGCGACAGCAGCTCCCGGGTGTTGACCAGATTGCCGTTGTGACCGATGGCGATCGAGCGGCCGCGCCCCAGTCGGAAGGTGGGCTGGGCGTTCTCCCAGACCGTGGAGCCGGTCGTGGAGTAGCGGCAATGGGCGATGGCCAGCGAGCCGCGTAGGCTCGGCAGGCGCCGCTCGTCGAGGACCTGGGCGATCAGCCCCAGGTCCTTATAGAGCATCAGCTGCTCGCCGTCGCTGACGGCGATGCCGGCGGATTCCTGGCCTCGGTGCTGCAGCGAGAAGACGCCCAGCGCGGCGATGCCCGCGGCGTCGGCTCCGGGAATCACCGCACCGAAGATGCCGCACATGGCTAGTCGGCCTCGCCTCCGGAGGCGGCGGAGCCGCGTTCCGGATCCGCCCCGCCCAGGGATTGCTCCACGCCCAGGGCGCGGGCCAGGCCGTGGTCCCAGGCATGGCGCAGGTCCACGATGGCCACGTCCAGCGCGTCCGCCACGCGCGAGCCGCGCTCCTCGGCCGCGCCGGTCGCGCCCTGCCCGGTGAGCTCGATGCGGAGCCTCTCCCCGCCAACCGTGCCCAGGACCGCGGACGGCAGGCCGAACTGGCGGGCCAGCAGCTCGATGGCGGGCGCGTGACGCGGCCGGCACGACAGCACGAGCCGCGAGGGGCTCTCGCCGAACAGCTCGATCGCCGGCGAGCCCGAGATGCCGAGACGGAGCCGGGCGCCCAACCCGCCCCACATGCAGCACTCGGCGACCGCGACGGCCAGGCCGCCGCCGGAGACGTCCTGGGCCGAGGCCACCAGGCCGCGCCCGATCGCCTCCCGGATGAACGTCTGCAGGGCCGCCTCGCGGTCCAGGTCCAGGCTCGGCGCCGCGTCCTCCGAGGCAAGCCCCGCCAGCGCCGCATAGGCGGACCCCGCCAACCCCGGCGCGCTCGCCCCGATTAGGACGACGCTGTCGCCAGCGGTCGTGAAGGGCGGGCGGACGAGGAGCGAGACGTCGTCGAGCAGGCCGACGATGCCGATCTCGGGCGTGGGCGAGATCGCTCCGCCGGGATACTCGTTGTAGAGCGAGACGTTGCCGCCGGTGACCGGGATGCCGAGCGCTCGACAGGCGTCGCCCAGGCCGCGAACCGCCTCCTGGAGCTGCCAGAACGCCTCGGGGCGCTCGGGGTTGCCGTAGTTGAGGCAGTTGGTGAGGCCCAGCGGTCGAGCGCCGGTGATGCTGACGTTGCGCGTCGCCTCGGCGACGGAGAGCTGCGCGCCCAGGTACGGATCGTGCGCGCTGACGGACTGGTTGCCGTCGGTCGTGGCGACGAGAGCCTTCTTCGTGCCCTTGACGCGCAGGACGGCGGCTCCGTGGCCGGGCCACTCGACGGTGTTGCTCTGGACGCAGGCGTCGTACTGCTCGTAGACCCAGCGCCGGCTCGAGAGGTTGGGGCTGCCGAGCAGCGCAGCCAGGACGGCGGCGGGATCCATGCCCCGCTCCGGAAGCCCGTCCTGGGCGGTGAGCGGAATGCCGGGGGCGGGCGCCTGGCGGCGTCGCGCCGGGGGCGAGGCCGGGCGATAGTGAACGATGGCGTCGCTCGCGAGCGCCTTCGCCGGAACGCGGGCGATCTCATTGGCCCCGGGCTCGGGCAGGCCGTCGATGCCGATGCCACCCTCCACGATGGCGATGTCGCCGTCCGTGGTGACGCGCCCGACGAGCGCGATCGGGATCCCCCAGCGCTCGCAGACCTCGCGCACGGCCGGGTAGCTCTCCGGCCGGCAGGTGGCCAGCATCCGCTCCTGCGATTCGGAGATCATCACTTCCCAGGGCGCCATACCGGGCTCGCGCCGCGGTATCGCGTCCAGGTCGAGCAGGATGCCGGTGCCGGCCTTGTCGGCGGATTCCGAGCTGGCGCACGATATGCCGCCGGCGCCCAGATCCTGGATGCCCTCTATCAGGCGGCGGTCGATCAGCTCCAGGCTGGCCTCGATCAGCAGCTTCTCGGCGAACGGGTCGCCGACCTGGACCGTGGGCCGCTTGTTCGGGTCGTCGTCGGCGAAGGTCGCCGAGGCGAGAACGCTGGCCCCGCCGATGCCGTCGCGGCCGGTCGTGGAGCCGAACAGGACCACGTAGTTGCCCGGTCCGGGAGCCTCGGCCAGGATCAGCATCCGTTCCTCGAGCAGGCCGATGGCCATGACGTTGACCAGCGGATTGCCCTGGTAGGAGGGGTCGAATACGAGCTCGCCGCCGACGGTGGGCACACCGACACAGTTACCGTAGCCGCCCACGCCGCGGACGACCCCGTCCACGAGATGGCGCGTTCGCGGATCCGATGGGTCACCGAAGCGGAGCGCGTCGAGGACGGCGATCGGCCGCGCGCCCATGGTGAAGATGTCGCGCAGGATGCCGCCGACGCCTGTCGCGGCGCCCTGGTATGGCTCGACGGCGGAGGGGTGATTGTGGCTCTCGATCTTGAACGCAACCGCCAGCCCGTCGCCGATGCGGACCACGCCGGCGTTGTCGCCGGGGCCGGCCATCATGCCGTGGCCGCGGGTCGGAAGCGTCCGCAAAAGCGGCCTGGAGCTCTTGTAGGAGCAGTGCTCGCTCCACATCACGCTGAACATCGCCAGCTCAGTGTGGTTGGGGTCGCGGCCGAGCTTGGCCCGGATGGCGTCGAGCTCGCCGTCGGTGAGACCCAGCCGGCGGTGCAGCGGCTCCGCCTCGGCCGGGGCAGGCGGGTTCGTCGTCACGTCGTTCATCGCCCCGTCTCCCAGGCCCTGGCGCTCTCCACGAACGAGCCGATGAGCTGCATCCCGTCGTCGCTGCCCAGTATCGATTCGGACATTCGCTCCGGATGAGGCATCAGCCCGGCCACGTTGCCGGCGGCGTTGCAGACTCCGGCGATGGCCCGCAGCGAGCCGTTCGGGTTGGCCGGATCGTCCGGCTCGAGGGCGGGCTCGCCGTCCGGTCGGACGTAGCGGAACAGCACCTGCCCGTCGCGCTCGAGCTCGTCCAGGGTGGCGTCGGCGGCGTAGTAGCAGCCTTCGCCGTGGGCAATCGGGATGCGCAGCGGAGCGCCGGTCGCCTTGTGGGTGAACGGCGAGTCCAGGCGCTCGGGTTTGATGGCGACGAGCTTGCAGGCGAAGCGCAGAGACCGGTTGCGCAGCAGCGCACCGGGCACGAGCCGGGATTCGGCCAGGACCTGGAAGCCGTTGCAGATCCCCAGGACGTAGCCGCCCTTGGCCGCGAAATCGGAGACACCGCGCATGACCGGTGAGAAGCGGGCGATCACGCCGGCTCGAAGGTAGTCGCCGTAGGCGAAGCCGCCCGGCAGGATGATGCCGGCCACGCCCTGCAGATCGGGCGATTCGTGCCACAGCGAGACGGGCTCCACGCCCGCCACGGCGAGGGCGTTGAGCGCGTCCACGTCGGAGTTGGAGTCCGGGAAGGTGACGACGCCGATCCTCACGACCGGGTCACCTTCGCGGCGGAATCCGCGGTCGAGACAACCGACGAGGTTGCCTCCAGCAGCTCGACGGTGTAGGCCTCGATGAGCGGGTTGCTGAGCAGCTCCTGGGCCAGGCCGTCGACCACTCTGCGGGCCTCCGACTCGGCATCGGCGGTCACGGTCAGCTCCACGCGGCGGCCGACCCGCACCCGCGACACGGTGGTGACGTTGAGATGGGGCAGGCTCTGCTCCACGGCCCGTCCCTGCGGGTCGAGGATGCCCGGCTTGGGCAGCACGTTCACGGCATAGTGGAACTCGCTCATCGGGCGATCGTGTCCTCCTGCAGGTAGCGCTCGAAGCTGGCCCCGGTGATCCGCTCGAACGCCGCCACGTAGCGCCGGCGCGTCCCGGCGACGATCTCGGCCGGGAGCTCCGGCCCGGGGTAGGTCTTGTCCCAGGGCTGGGTTTCGAGCCAGTCCCGGACGAACTGCTTGTCGAAGCTGGCCTGGGCGCGCCCCGGCTCGTAGTCCGACGCGTCCCAGAACCGGCTGGAGTCGGGCGTCAGCACTTCGTCGATCAGGATCAGCTCGCCGCTGTCCAGGGCCGTGCCGAGCTCGAACTTGGTGTCGGCCAGCAGGATGCCGGCCTTTTCCGCGATGGCCGCGCCACGGCCGTACAGGCGCAGCGCGACGTCGCGGACCTGCTCGGCCAGCTGCGCCCCCACCAGCGCCACCATGGCGTCGAAGCCGATGTTCTGGTCGTGACCGACTTCGGCCTTGGTCGAGGGGGTGAAGATGGGCGCCGCCAGGCGGTCGGACTCGCGCAGGCCCTGGGGCAGCTGTATGCCACAGATCGCGCCGCTGCGCCGATAGTCTTTCCAGCCCGATCCGGCGACATAGCCGCGGACGATGACCTCGACGGGCAGGACCTTCGCCCGGCGGCAGAGCATCATCCGGCCCCGCAGCTCACGCCGGCCGGCCGCGTCGGTGAAGCCGGCAGGCAGGGCGGCCGGGTCGCTCCCGAGCAGGTGGTTCGGAATGATGTCGGCCGTCTGGGCGAACCAGAAGCGCGACAGACCGGTCAGGACGCGACCCTTGTCCGGGATGGCCGTCGGCAGGACGACGTCGAACGCGGAGAGGCGATCGCTGGCCACGAGGAGCAGTCGCTCTCCCACGGCGAAGAGATCGCGCACCTTGCCCGACCGAACGAAGCCGCCCGAGCCGGCCAGGCTGTGGCCGGAGGCGCGGGGATCGCCGGGATTCGGCGTTTCAGCGAGCGACATCGGCGGCTTCCTTTCGAGCGGGGACGAGCTCTTCGAGCCGGGCCAGGACGGTCCCGACGTTGCGCAGGAAGTGGCTTTCGTCGAAGCAGGCCGCCAGGGCCTCGTCCGACAGGCGGGCCGCCACCTCGGGATCGGCGGCAAGCGTATCCCGCAGCTGGCGGCGCTCGTCGGCGGCCTGCATGGAGCAGCGCTGGACGACCTCGTAGGCCTCCTCGCGGGACATCTCCGCCTCCTCGACCAAGGCGAGCAGGACGCGGCTGCTGCAGTGCAACCCCAGTCCGCGCTCGATGTTCTCGCGCATCCGCTCCGGCCGGACCACCAGGCGCTCGATGAGACCGCGTGTCTTCACCAGCATGTAGTCGAGCAGGATGGTGGCGTCGGGGAGCAGCACCCGCTCGGCGCTGGAGTGGCTGATGTCGCGCTCGTGCCAGAGCGCCTGGTTCTCCAGGGCCGTGGCGGCGTACCCGCGCAGCAGGCGCGCCATGCCGGCGATGCGCTCGCACAGGATCGGGTTGCGCTTGTGCGGCATCGCCGAGCTGCCCTTCTGGCCGGCCCGGAACGGCTCCATCAGCTCGCCGATCTCGGTGTGCTGGAGGTTGCGTATCTCGGTGGCGATGCGCTCCAGGCTGCCGCCGCTGACCGCGATCGCGGCAATGAGCGCGGCGTGGCGGTCGCGCTGGACGATCTGCGTGGAGACGGGATCCCGACGCAGGCCGAGGGCGGCGAGCACCTCCTCCTCCAGGTCCGGGTCGAGGTGGCTATAGGTGCCCACCGGCCCGGAGATCTTGCCGGTGGCCGCGTCGGCGGCGGCGGCGGCGAGGCGAGCCCGGTCGCGGCCGATCTCGAAGGCCCAGCCAGCGATCTTGAGACCGAGGGTCATGGGCTCGGCGTGGACCGAGTGGGTCCGGCCCATCATCACCGTGCCGGCCTCGGCGCGGGCGCGGGCGACGAGAGCCTCGACCAGCGCGTCGCAGTCGTCCAGGAGGCGCCGCCCGGCAGCCTGGAGCTGGAGCGCCAGCCCGGTGTCGAGGACGTCACTGCTCGTCAGGCCCAGGTGGAGGTAGCGTCCCTCCTCGCCGACCGTTTCGGCGACCTGGCTGACGAAGGCGATGACGTCGTGCTCGGTCGTCTTCTCGATCTCCTCGATGCGGCCGACGTCGATCGCGGCGCGCGTCTCGATGGCCCGGACGGCCTCCGCGGGCACCAGGCCGCGGCCGACCTGGGCGCGGGCAACGGCGATCTCGACCCGCAGCATCTGCTCGAAGTGAGCCTGCTCGGTCCAGATCGCGCCCATCTCGGGCAGGGTGTAGCGCGGGATCATGACGCGGCCTCGCCGCCCCAGCCGCTGGTGGCGATGGGCGCCGGCGAAGCGGCCGCCGCTCTCGAATCGGCCGCGACCGGCAGCCGCGCGGCGATGTCGCGGCGCCGCTGCATGCCCTGCCAGGCGATCCGGTCGGCGGCTTTCTCCGCGTTCGAGCGGGCCGCGGCCAGGTTGGCGCCCAGGCCCACGACCGAGAGCACGCGGCCGCCGTTGGTGCGGTACCGGCCGTCGTCACCCAGGACCGTGCCGGCATGGAAGACGATCGCGCCGGCGCGGACTGCCTCGGCCAGGCCGTCGATGGCGTCGCCCCGGCGCGGCGCCTCGGGGTAGTCGGCCGCCGCGAGGACGATCGCCACCGCCGCGTCCCCGGTCGTGGGGAGCGTCCGGCTCACCAGCCCCAGCCTTGCGGCTGCCCCGGCCAGGTCGCCCAGGGCGGCGCCCAGCAGCAGCGGCCCCAGCGGCGCGGCGAGCCGGGGCAGGAGGGCCTGCACCTCCGGGTCGCCGAAGCGGGCGTTGCACTCGATCAGGACGGGGCCCTCCGGCGTGAGCATCAGGCCCGCGTACAGCGCGCCACGGAAAGGCGCTCCGCGGCGGTTCAGCTCGGCCAAGATCGGGAGGTGGATCATGTCCACGAGCGTCGCGCAGAGCCCGTCGGGCAGGTCGGGGACGGGGCTGTAGGCACCCATGCCGCCGGTGTTGGGACCCCTGTCGTCGTCGAGCAGTCGCTTGTGGTCCCGGGCCGCCGGCAGGGCCAGCGCGCCGTGGTCGTCGCACAGGGCGATCAGGCTGGCTTCGGGGCCGGCCAGGCGTTCCTCCAGCACGACCACGGGGGGCTTGCCCCTGGCCCGGTCCGCCTCGGCCTCCACTCGCGCCGCCTCGGCGCCCGCCGTGTCATCGGCGGCCGGTCGCCCGGCGAAGAGCGCCCGCAGCGCCGTCTCCGCCCCGGCGAAGTCGTCGCAGACTGTCACGCCCTTGCCTCCCATCAGGCCATCGGCCTTGACCACGACGCCGCGCGACCCCGGGGCCGCGGCCAGCTCGCGGGCAAAGGCGAGGGCCGGCTGCAGGGCCCAGAAGGCTTCGCCGCGGGCCATGCGCACCCCGGCCGCGGCGGCCACTTCGCGGCAGAAGGCCTTGCTCCACTCGATGCGCGCCGCGGCCTTGATGGGTCCGAAGGTGGGCACTCCCGCCTGCTCCAGCACGTCCACGACCCCGGCGGCGAGCGGCGCCTCGGGGCCGACCACGACCAGGTCCACGTCCTCCTCAGTGGCCAGAGCCAGGACCGCGGCGGGGTCCGCGGCGGAGACGCCCGGCACGCAGCGAACCTTGGATTCCGCCCCGATGGCATCGCTCCCCGGCGCGACGATCACCGTCTCCACGGCGGCCTCGCGGGCCAGGCTCCAGGCCAGGGCGTGCTCGCGACCGCCGCCGCCGAGGATCAGCACCCGGGCGGGGCTGCCGGCCTGCGGGCCGGACCAGGCCTGCGGGCTCATCGGTCGCCGGGCCCGGCCGGAGAAGCCGCGCCGGAGGCAGCACCTGAGGAAGCTGCGGCAGCCGCGGCCGGGCCGGCAGGTGGCCTGGGGCGCTGCGGACGCGCCATCCTTTCGATCGTCTGGTGGCGTTCGGGCCCCACCGAGACGAGGGCGATCGGGGCGCCGGAAAGCCGCTCCAAGGCGTCGACGTAGCGCCGCGCGTTCTCCGGCAGATCCGCCATCGAACGGCAGCCGTTGATCGGCTCGGCCCAGCCGGGGAAGCGCTCGTAGATCGGCTTCGCCCGGGCCAGGACGTCCGCGTCCGAGGGCCACCAATCGACCCGCCTGCCGTCGACCTCGTAGGCCATGCAGATCAGGACCTCGTCCAGGCCCGAGAGGATGTCGATCTTGTTGAGCATGATCGAGCTGACGCTGTTGACCGCCACGGCATAGCGCAGCGGCACGGCGTCGAACCAGCCGACCCGGCGCCGCCGGCCCGTCGTCGTCCCATACTCCCGGCCGCGCTCCGTGATCCCCTCGCCGATGGCGTCGGTCAGTTCCGTCGGGAACGGGCCGGCCCCGACGCGCGTGGCGTAGGCCTTCATGACGCCGATGACCTCGTCCACCTGGAGCGGCCCGATGCCTCCGCCCGTGCAGGCGCCGCCGGCGATCGGGTTGGAGGAGGTGACGAACGGATAGCTGCCGTGGTCCAGGTCGAGCAGCGTCCCCTGCGCGCCTTCGAACAGCAGGTGCTCACCCCGGGCCAGGCGCTCCTGGACCAGCTGGGTCGTGTCGGCCAGGTGGTGCTCGAGGCGGCGGGCCCATTCGGTCGCCTGCTCGACCAAATCGTCGAGGTCGAAGCCTTCGACCCGATGCTGGCGCTGCAGCGTGGCGTTCTTCTCGGGCAGGATGCGGGCCAGCTTGCCGCGCAGCGCCGGACCGTCGAGCAGGTCCTCCATCCGGATCCCGATGCGCCAGGCCCGGTCCGCGTAGGCCGGCCCGATGCCGCGCCGCGTCGTCCCGACCGCGGCCTCCGCCAGTCGGGCTTCCATCGCTCCGTCGAGGGCGATGTGGTAGGGCATGATCACGTGCGCGTGCTTGCTCACCCGGACCCGATCGACCTCGATGCCGCGGCTGGCCAGCATGTCCAGCTCGGCGATGAGCGTGGCCGGGTTGACCACGACGCCGTTGCCGATCATGGGCGCGATGTGCGGGTAGAGCACGCCGGAGGGGACGAGGTGGAGCTTGAAGACCTCCTCGCCCAGCACGACGGTGTGGCCGGCGTTGTCGCCACCCTGGTAGCGGACGACGGCGGAGACGTCCTCGGCCAAAAAGTCGGTCGTCTTGCCTTTGCCTTCGTCGCCCCACTGCAGGCCGACGATCACGGTGGCGGGCATCTATCTCTCTCCCTGGTGCTCGCCCCGGCGGCTATCCCTGCGGCAACCCCGGGAAACCAAAAGGCCCTCGACCGTTCGGCCGGGGACCTGGGTAGACTGCCCCGCCGTGGGAACCGAGGCGGCTCCGGGGGGCGTGAAGGTGGTGGTTCGTCTCACGGGGCGAACGGCACGCCTTCGTGCGGCAACGTGCACTCCTTGGCGGTATTG
Source organism: Candidatus Limnocylindrales bacterium (assembly GCA_050014975.1). Classification (GTDB taxonomy): domain Bacteria; phylum Chloroflexota; class Limnocylindria; order Limnocylindrales; family CSP1-4; genus Fen-1039. Next base: position 7,997 of record JBEKCH010000035.1, on the reverse strand, counting down.
GTGGTGGCGACCGGGGTTCCTCGGGCCCCTGACGCGCGCAGTATAGCAGGCGAGAGGGGCCCGACCGAGCCGGGTTCGGAGCCCAGGGCGACGATGGCCAGCTACTCGTCCTCGCTCGCCGATGGGCCCGCAGCCACCTTCGCCGAGGCTGGAGCGGCCGCGATTGCCGCCGCGAGCGCCTCCGGGCCGCGGGCCCGCCACTCCGTCCCGATCGTCGCCGTTGCGGTGGCGCCGACACGGCACGCTCCGGCCGCGAGCATCGCCAGCATCGCGTCCAGGGTCCGCACGCCGCCGGCGGCCTTGACCCCGACGCGGTCGCCGACGACCCGGCGCATCAGCGCGATCTCGCCCGCCTCGGCGCCCCGTGGCGAGTACCCGGTTCCGTTCTTGACGAAGGAGGCCCGGGCCTCCACCGCCACGCGGCAGCCGGCCTCGACCTGCTCCGGAGTGAGATACGCGGTCTCGAGGATCACCTTCACCGGCGTGGGAGAAACGGCATAGACCAGGCTCGCCAGCTCATCGCGCACGTACCCGAGATCGCCCCCCCGAAGCGCCCCGATGTTGACGACGACGTCGAGCTCGACGGCGCCCTGATCGACCGCGACCAGCGCTTCACGCTCTTTGATGTTGGGCATGTGCGCGCCGTGGGGGAAGCCGATGACCGTGGTCGGTCCCACGACGGTCCGCCGCAGCCGCGAGACGACCAGCGGCAGATCGGCCGGGCGGCAGCAGACCGTGGCCGTCTCCCATTCGATCGCCACGTCCAGCCCGGCTTCGACCTCGGCCCGAGTCAGCTCCGGCCGAAGCAGCGAATGATCGATGCAGCCCATCAAGGCCCGCTCGTCGAGTGTGGACAGGTCTAGCGGCGAGCGATTCGCGAGACGAGCCTTGATCTGGCGCATTGGCATCCTCAGTTATCCTCCGCGACCGTCAGGAGTTTGGAACGAGCGCCAGCGCGAAAGCCCCGCCGGCGTCGATGGCGATAACGTTCTTGAGCGCGGCCGGGAACGTCAGGCAGCCGTCCGAGTTCGACCCCCAGCCCACGACACTCCCATCGGACTTGAGCGCCAGGCTGAAATCGCCGCCCGCGGCCACGGCCGTGACGCCGGAGAGTCCGCTGGGGATGGTGGTGGCGCCGTCGGCGCCCTGGCCCCAGGAGGCGACCGTTCCATCCGACTCGAGGACCAGGCTGTGATAGTAGCCGGCAGAAATCGCCGTCACACCGGAGAGCCCGCTCGGCACCTTGACCAGGCTCACGGACGTATCGGTCGGGTACTTGTCGCCCCAGGCGACGACGGTCCCGCCCTTGACAAGAGCCAGGCTGTAGTCGTAGCCGGCGGAGATGGCTATGACGTCATGAAGACCGGCCGGAATATCGGTTTCGCCGTTGTAGTCGGTGCCCCATGCCACGATGGTGCCGTTCGACTTGAGGGCCAGGCTGTGGTCCCCACCGGCCGAGATCGCGACCACGGAAGCGAGGCCTGCCGGCGGGGTCGCCTGGCCGTAGGTATTGTCGCCCCAACCGACAACCGTGCCGTCGGACTTGAGGGCAATCGCGTGCGAGCTACCGGCCGAGATCGCGACCACGCCGCTGAGGCCGGCCGGAGGAGCGGTTTCGCCCGAGTCGTTCCGGCCCCAGCCGACGACGGTGCCGTCGGAATTGAGGGCCAGGCTGAACTCGTCGCCGGCCGCGACCGCCACGACCCCGGTGAGGCCCACGGGGACTTTCGTCTGGCCCTGGCTGTCGTCGCCCCAGGCGATCACGGTGCCGGCCTGGACGCCGGCCGGCGAAGTGGCCGCGGCATTGGCGCTGGCGAGTGCCGTGGTGGGCGTGGCGCAGGCGCAGCTCGCAGCTGGGGTCGCGCTTGGACCGAGCAAGGGCGGCAGCGTGGGCTGCGGCGTGCCGCCGCCGCTCGAGCAGGCCGCAAGCGCGACCAGCAACGCGCCGCCGAACATCGCGGCGCCCACCCTGGACCTGGTTGCCCGGTGCCCGATCATCTGGACTCCCTCGCTGGACGACGACGGAGACATCGCGACGCGGCGATGCCACGAACAGGATAGCGGCAACTCGACGGCGGCAAGAAAGAGGGGCCGGTTTGGGCTGGCCCGCGGGACCAACCGGCGCGAGGAGATCGGGACCCGATTCGGCTCTCGACGACACCTTGGCCCACCCTGAAGGACGGCCGATGCGCCACACGAGATGGTGGCCGGCGAGGGTTGACGGCGTCCGGCCAACAATGCAGGAATCGCCGCCTTGGGTTTACGAGAGGCTACGCCGAGTTCAAGGAGAAGGTCGCGTGAAACGATGGATGGGTGTCTTCCTGCCTCATGGCCACAACTCTGAGACCCGCCTGGCGCCTGCTCGCAGGCGGATAGTTAGCGGGTCTCGTGGCATCGGCGCGGTCGTGCTCGTGGGGCTCGTCGTCGTGGCCTGCAGCGCGTCGACCTCCACCGCCAGTGCGGTGAGCACGCCAGCGCCCGCCAGCACGCCTGCGCCCGCCAGCACGCCTGCGCCGACGGCCCAGGCGCCATCGCCGAGCCTGGCAACGGGGGTCCCAACCACGCTCGACCCGTGCCAGCTCGTCACCAGCCAGGAAGCGTCACACCTCGCCGGCACCTCGTACGGGGCCGGCGTGGAAGGAACCACCTCCGGAAACGGCAAGACGTGCACCTATGGCGGCCAAACCGTGAACGTATTCATGGTCATCGTCGGGCAGGCGCCCGACGTGGCGACGGCGCAGGCGGGCAAGGCCGAGGCGGAAGCGCAGATCCAGAAGCTGGCGACCAAGGGGCTCCAGTTCACCGAGCTGCCCAACTTCGCGGACGGCGCTGCATACTTCGTGGGAGGCATCGCCATCTCGGGGCAGACCATCAACGCCAGCGCAATCTACGTCCTCAAGGGCACGATCTTCTTTGGCTTCAGCGACGAGGCGTTGAATCACCCAACGCCGACCAGCGCGGCCCTTCAGGCGGAGGCTCAGACGATCCTCGGCCGGCTGCCATGAGCGAGGCATGGCCGCTTCCGCACGATCCGCTCGAGGCGATCCCATCGGGCGTCGGCTGTGCGCCCGGAACGCGAAAGGCGCAGAGGGTCTCCTCGCTCAACGCGCCTCCCCGCGGGTCGGTCTGTCAGCGGCTCTTGGCGCGGACATTCGGGTGATGAGGCAGGAGGTTGTGGTTCGGCACTCCGGGCACGCCACCCAGCTCATTCTCGATCCGATCATCAGTTCCGGAACGTGGCGCTTGAAACGAGTACCGCAGAAGACGCAGGTCACTTCCCAGCGCGCGAAGACGAAAGGCCAAACGACGAGGTTGCTGGGGGACCAGCCGATGAGGACTGGATTGATCGCCTGCACATCCAAAGCCACGCCTGTGTCCTGTTAGTGATGCGACGCTGACTTCTGGTTCGTAAGCCCCTGCCACGGCTGAGCAACATCACGATCATGCGCCTCGACGACGCCGTCAAGGCGATGGAGATCGCACGTCTGCTCGCAACTCTGTTACGCGGCGTTGACCACGGCCGCAGCGAGGGGCCCGTGGGGGACGCGAAACAGGGGCGCTGACTGGCGATTGCTCATCTGAAACTGGATGCCGTCGGTGTGAACGTTGACTGAAAGTAGCTTCGAGTACGGCGACTCGCCGGTCTTCCGAAAACCAGTGACGACCGCCCGCGTAGCCAATGCCCGGCTCGCATGCCGCCACGACGTAGCCGACCAGCGGAGCGGGGGACGGGGGCGAGACTAGCCGGAGGCGCTTACCCGGCGGCCACCGGGTCCGGGTGCGTGTAACTTGCCACTGGCGCGTGCCTTGGTGGTCGTTGGGGCCTATTCACACGGGTAGGACAATGTGCGTGGAGCACGGGGGGCTTGGACACGCGGCCCAAACATTGGCCGCCGGGACCGCGCCGAGCCACTGGCGAGACCGACCCGCGGGGCGTGTGTTCGACGCCCGGGAGCCTCAAGGGCTCGCTCGGATGGAGGATCAGACGTGGAGTCGACGACGGCTCGTCATTATCCGCAGATGCCACCCCTCACCAAGGAGGAACTCGTCTCGTTCTTGGAGGCAATGCCGATCGCTCGGCTCGCGACCCACAACCCTGACGGAACGATCCATGTCGTTCCGGTCTGGTTCAAGTACGTGGACGGCGTCATCCTGCTCGGGACGCAGGCGATGACCCGCAAGGTCAAGAACGTCGAACGCGACCCGGACGTCACCGTTCTCATCGACAATCAGGAGGCGCCGTTCAAGGGAGCGATGATCTACGGGACGGCGACGCTGGACACCGAAGACCTGATCGCGAAGCGAGCCGGGATCTTCGCGCGGTTCATGCCGCCTGAGGATGCCCAGGGGCTCGCGGGCGCGCTGGCGGCCGGCTACGAGCCGGCGGTGATACGAGTCCTCCCCAAGAAGATCGTTTCCTGGGACTACTCGAAGCCTGGCTTCCTCGGGTAGTCGCACTCCAGGTACTGCCCGGTGAATCGACGGTTGGGGGTCAAATGCTAGGTTTCCGGGCAGGCTCCTGCCCTTCCCGTGACGGACGACCCGACGTGGGGACTCTAGCGTGCGCCAAGCACACTCGACCGGCGCGCTCGTTAGCCGGGCCGGGGCGGTGGGCAGCCAGGGCAGGCTCCTCTACGGGCCGATCGCAACGCCAACTGGTTCAGAGGCACCAAAGATGAAGCCCTGATCGACTCCGGTCCCGTCGAGGTTGGCCCGCCCGATCGTGCCGCCGCCGGAGTTGCTCCAGTAGATGTAGCCTCCCGCGATGGCGATTCCGCTGGGGTTGAAGTCGCCACCGATGAAGCTCTGGTCGACTCCGGTCCCGTCGAGGTTGGCCCGCCCGATCGTGCCAGGCCCAAAAGAGCCGGTGTCTGTCCAGTAGATGTAACCGCCGCTGATCGCGATGCCATCTACAACCATGGACACCCGAACTCCCGGAACTTCGCCGATGATGAAGGAATAGTTCACCCCGGTTCCGTCGAGGTTGGCCCGCCCGATCTCGCAGGGCACGCAGCCCCAGTAGCCCCAGTAGACATAGCTGCCGCTAACCGCGACGGCATTGGGCTCGCAGGCCGGGCTGATGAAACTCTGGTTCAGCCCGGTGCCGTCGAGGTTGGCCCGTGCGATCGCGCGTCTGCTGTTGCTCCAGTAGAAGTAGGTCCCGTCGCTCGCCAGCCCGCAGGCTGCACCGGTGTCGATGAATCTCTGGTTCACCTCCGTCCCGTCGAGCTTGGCCCGCCCGATCTCGCCGTCGCTGGCCCAGTAGATGTAGTCGCCGACGATCGTCAGGCCGCACATGGCGCCGGCGCCCGTGATGAACTGCTGGTTCACCCCGGTTCCGTCGAGGTTGGCCCGCCCGATATCGCCCCACTCGTTGTTAGCCCAGTAGATGTGCCCTAGTCCAGCCGCAGGCGACGCGGTTGGCGTAGGCGACGGGGTGGGCGTGATCGACGGCGTGGGCGTGATCGACGGCGCGCTGGACGGTCCAACGATCGTCGCCGGTGAGAACCTGAGGAACAGGCCCGCCCCGGCCACCAGGACGATTGCGGCCACCGCGAGCGCCGCCACCCGGATGACCCGATTCAATGGGAAGGTCCCCGGGGCCCGCCGTGGGCGCGAGGTCGCGGGTGATGGCAGCAAACCGAAGGGCCCGGAGGCGCGCTGACCGGTCGACTCGACGGCGGTCGCGATCGCGTCGATCAGGTCGGCCGGAGCGCCGTGGCCGGCTCGTTCGGTGAGCATCCGCTCGATGAGGGCATCGGTGAGCTGGGGGCGTGTCTGCTCGGTCATCGCCGGTTCTCCCCTTCGGCGACAAGCGCCCGCTGGAGTGCTTCACGGGCGTCATGCAGGCGCCACTTGACCGTACCGATCGGGATTCCCATCGACGCCGCGATCTCGGCGACCGAGGAACCATCGAGATGGTGGAGGACCAGGATCGCCCGCTTGTTGCCGTCGAGCCGGTCGAAGGCGCGGGCGAGCATGTCGGTCGCGCGGAGCTGCTCCGACAGGCCGGGACCGGGCGCAGCAGGGTCGATGGTGACGTCCAGCCTGGTCTCGCGAATGCGCTTGCGGACTCGTATCCGCGCTCGACAGGCATTGACGAAGATGCGCCGCAGCCAGGCATCGAACTGCTCTGGGTCGCGCAGGCGCGGCAGCTCGCGCCAGGCCGAGACGAAGGCATCCTGGGTAGCGTCGCGGGCATCCGACTCGTCGCCGAGCATCGCCCGCGCGATGCGGAACACCTGGTCGGCCCGAGTCGCCAGGAGGCGCTCGAAGGCGAGCGCATCGCCCCGAGCTGCACGGCAGACGCAATCGGTCTGGCTCGAGACTGGCATCGCGTCCGCGATCGCTCTCATCGGTTCCACCCTGGATCAAGAGCAACGTGGCGTCGCGCAATCGGACGGCGGCGGCTGGTCATACCACCAATGATGATTCGGCGAACCCGAGGGTTGGGTCTATCTTCAAGTTGTTCCTCTCTGGCGCGACGTCCTGCGCGGCATGCGGGTCATCCTGCCCGAGCTGGACTGGGACCGCTGGCTGGACCCGACCGTCACGGACGCGGCGAGTTTCTTCGATCTACTGGGGCCGGCACCCGACGACCTGCTCGAGGCCGTGCCGGTCGGGTCGCTGGTGAACTCGGCCCGGAATCAAGGGCCGGAACTGGTTCGAGGCGGTCGGGACGGCGCTTGCCGTCTGAGGCAAAGCAAACAGCGTATAGCCCCCGCGCAGCCGGGCTAGCTGTCACGACGCAGCCGACCAGCGGCGCGGGGGCCGGGAGGAGCGAAGCGAGGGCCGCTTAGCGGGCGCGGCTTATCCTTACCCGGCCTGACTGTGGGATTGCCTGGACTGGTTGGCGCGACCGCTGCGTGCGCGACTTAGGGCCGACCTCCACGCCCTCAGAGAATCGACGATTCGGACGCGCATGACTTCAGCTCGCGGGCATGTCGAATACGGTGGCGTCAACGACGGACTTGAGCAGGTGGTGGCTCCAGCCCGCGTTCCGGTCCGGATCGAGGAATGCCACGAACTCCTTCACCACCTTGGCCATCTCGCTGGTCGGATCCTTTGAGACAGCGGCGCTCAGGTCAAGAGCCCCGTAGCTGTCGTGAGTTTCTAGCCAGTAGCATTCGCCGCCGCTTTTGTCAGAGCTGTAGATCACTCCGTAGATGCCACCGAACTCGGACCCCTGCGGGTACGCACCCTTGATCCGCGCCTCGTTGGCGATGACCCACTGCTGGAACTCGGTCTGCTTGTCGGGCCGGATGCTGAAGCCGTTGATCTCGATGAAGCGCATCGGGGACCTCCCGCGACTGACCATGCGGGTCGGTCTCGCCAGTGGCTCGGCGCGGTCCCGGCGGCCAGTGTTTGAGCCGCGTGTCCAAGCCCCCCGTGCACAGCGCAGATTGTCCCACCGACGTCGATGGCCCCCGACGCAGCCGCTCGACTGGTCGCTGGGCCGGGATTGTCGGCGACCAGCGGAGCGGGGGCCTGATAGGCCTTGCCGTTTTCACTCGTGCCGCGTGCGGCGTCAGACCAGCTTCACCTCTGACAGTACGTAGTCGCGGGCCTCGCCGTCGACGAGGTGACTGACCAGGACTCCGAGTGCCTTTTCATACTCGGGGTTGCCCACCGTGGCCTTATTGCGTCGCTCGATGTCGCCGCTGTCCTCGTACTCCGCCTCGGCGAAGGCCTCGTTGAAGGTGCCCCAGTTCGACATGGAGACGCGATAGGCAGGCAGACCTGCTTTGATGCCAGCCTCATTCACAGCCTTCCATGCCGCGATCCAATCGTCCCAATGGCCGTACTTGACCACTTGCCGGAGTAGATGACGAACCATCGATGCGACCTCCAGGTTGGCGGCGACCGCAGGACGCATCAGATCGCCGTGGCAGGGGCGGATCGGTCTCGCCAGTGGCTCGGCGCGGTCCCGGCGGCCAGTGTTTGGGCCGCGTGTCAGAGCCCCCCGTGCACAGCGCGTATTCTCCCACCGATGTCAC
>JBEKCH010000034.1:0-26906 GCA_050014975.1 Candidatus Limnocylindrales bacterium | reverse complement strand
GTCCTGCCAGCCCGTAAAGAACGCGGCGGTCGGCCGGTGCCAGTCGTACAACTCCACTCCGAGCCGCTGCGCCTCGCCGCTTGCGACGAGGTAGTACTCAAGCGGAAAGAAGGTCTGGGCATTGAGAGTGATGACCACGTCGCCCGGACGGACACGGTCGGCCAGTTCCTGCACGACTTGACGCCCTGGCTCGACGGATTTCGCCCGAGAGGTTGCGACAACCTGCGCGGTTCCGATTGCCATCGCGCCAACGACGAGCAGGGCTAAGAGTGCCGCGAGTAGCCCACCGGGCAGGCGGGTTACGACGAGTCGCGGCTTCGTGTGCCGGGCAATCACCACGACTCCTACGCCGATCGCGACGGCCAACGGCGGCAGGGCGCTGCCAAAGTATCGAGGGTCGTAGATTGAGTTGAACTGCGAATATGCCCATACGGCCGGCACGAGGCTCGCGCCGAACACCACAGCCAGCGACAGCAAGCGACTGTTCTGAGGGTCTCGGTCGGGCTGCAGATCGGCGTCGCCGGTGGCCGTACTCGCCGGACGCCGGTCGCGCCATAACGCGCCAAGCCCCAGCAAAGCGCAGGCGCCTGCCACCACCACGGCGAGAGCCCACACTCCCCCCTGATCGCCGAGGAACCACGCCCCTAGAGTGGCCGCCAGGGACCCGATATCGGGTCGAGGGGTCCAGAAGGCCTGCCCGTTCGCGGCCACCGAGAGGAGATTCGGCAGCCACGGCGTGAGGCTGAGTGCCCCAATCAGAACGCAAACCGTTGCGGTCGCAGCGACGCGGATCCGGAGCCACAGGAGCGCGATCAGAGCAAAGGCAAGTTGGAGTCCGGCGGTCGGTATTCCGAGCGACAGCGTCCAGACCTCGCCCGCGACCAGAAGGAAAAGCCCAACTGCCACGGCGCGACGACGCCACGGGAGCCAGCCCCGCCCCCTGGCTACGAGGAGCCAGAGGAGCCACCAGCCGGTGGTCGCGAAGAAGGTTTCGAGGCTGTACATGCGAGTGTCTCTGGAGCTGATAACCAGCGCCGGGGAGAGCGCGACCAGCGCTGCGGCTATCAGAGCGGATGTGCTGCCCACCGCGTCACGTGCCCATCGCCAGGTGACAACCACAGTCCCAATGCCGACGACAACAGAGAGCGATCGGAGCGCCGCCTCGGAGTCACCGAGGAGCGTCATCCAGCCCTTCAGCAACAGCACATACAACGGCGGGAATGTCTCGTGGGAGGACTGCCCGAGCAAACCGCCAAGCGGTTGGCTCGCCAGATACCAGGACGCCGCTTCGTCGCGGACAAGCTGAGGATCCCCTAAGAACGCCGTTCGGACTACGACGCCCAGCGCGACGATCGCAGCGAAGGGCATCGCTTCAAGGAGGCGACGAATCGCAACCTCGCGAGTCAGACTGAAATCCGACAGGAACCGGTGCCCTCTCAGGGGTCTGCCCTCCTGGACGGACGGCGCCGCGATTGGCGCTGGGCCTTTGACCGGCTGCGCCGCACGCCGCCGGAGAGCGAAGTGCGGTCCTCCAAAGGTCGATGCACCTTAGCAGACCTCGTCAGCGCGGGGGGAAGTGCGTTGACCAACGCGGGTGTCCAGCAGAGTCTGGCAGGATGGGTTGTCTAGTCTCGACCAGACTGGGTTCGCCGAAACCGAGCGGCAACCGCCGGCGACTGCCGGATCGATCCAACCGCCCGGTTCGCATACTGACCAGTCTCCTCCACCATTCCCCCTCAGGCCATGGTCTCGCAGACAGCACACCGCCTCCGCTCTGAGTAGTATTACTCACGATGTTGAGTAACTCGTCGGGACCCAGATTCGAGCGCCGGGCCGGAGCCGAACTGGAAGTCCGACTGCGAGAGCCACGGCGCTTCATTCAGGTCGTAGCCGGGCCGCGCCAGGTTGGCAAGACGACGCTCGTAAGCCAGGTGATCGAGCGGCTAGACGTGCCTGTGCGCTACGCGAGCGCAGACGAGCCCACACTCAGAGGCTCCGAGTGGATAGCCCAGCAGTGGGACGCGGCCCGCCTGGAGGCCGGAGATGGACCGGCCGTCCTCGCGCTCGACGAGGTCCAGAAGATCCCCGGCTGGTCGGAGACGGTGAAGCGTCTGTGGGACGAGGACTCGCGCTTTCGGCGCAAGCTCCAAGTCGTCCTTCTGGGCTCAGCGCCGCTGCTCGTCGAGCGCGGATTGTCCGAGAGCCTGACCGGCCGCTTCGAAATCCTCCATTTGTCGCACTGGTCGTTCGATGAGATGGCCGCTGCGTTCGGCTTCTCGCTGGATCAGTACCTCTACTTCGGCGGCTATCCGGGCGGGGCGCCGCTCGCCGCAGACCCTGGACGCTGGGCCCGGTACGTCCTGGACGCGCTTATCGAAACCACGATCTCGCGCGACGTGCTGCTGCTGACGCGGGTGGACAAGCCGGCGCTCATGAGGCGAGTGTTCGAACTGGGTTGCCGCTACTCGGGACAGGTGCTCTCGTACACGAAGATGCTTGGCCAGCTCCAGGATGCCGGCAACGCCACGACGCTGGCGCACTACCTCGAGCTGCTGGCGAGTGCCGGTCTGATCGTGGGCCTCCCCAAGTTCGCCGGCCAGGCGGTGCGGCAGCGCGGGTCCAGCCCCAAGCTCCAGGTGCTCAACACGGCATTGCTCGCGGCGACGAGCGGGCTCGGGTTCGACGAAGCGCGGGCCGACCGGGCCTTCTGGGGCCGGCTTGTGGAGTCTGCCGCTGGCGCCCATCTGGCCAATGCGGCGGAGGGGGGCAGGTTCAAGCTCTTCTACTGGCGCGAACGCAACCGCGAGGTTGACTTCGTGGCTCGCTCCGGGCAGCTGACAACGGCGATAGAGGTGAAGAGCGGGCGTTCGCGCGACGCGCTGCCGGGCATGGAAGCATTCGCCATCGCCTTCAAGCCCGGCCGTACCCTTCTGGTCGGCGGCGAGGGCATACCCCTGGAGGACTTCCTGTCGAAGCCAGCGACTCAGTGGGTGTGCGCCTGAGACCTATGCCCAATGGCCAGCGAGCACCGGACCGTTCCGGCGGGGCGGTTTGCCGTCTGTCGGACGAGGACCATCAGGTTGTCCAGCAATACACGACGACATCAAGAGCTACGCTTACCCGGGCGACACGGATATCAAGACCTTCTCGCCGTCGATCGTCGCGAGGCAGTAAGTCGGAAGATCATCCGGGCCGGGGGGCGGCCCGAACTGGCAGCGCAAGGATGAACGACCGGATGGAACGGCAGCTTCTCTCAGGCGACGAGGCGGTCGCGCTGGCGGCGCGCGACGCCGGCGTCGCCCTTGGCACCGGCTATCCCGGCACCCCTTCCACCGAGATCCTCGAGGCCTTCTCGGAACTGGGCGGTCGGGCCCAGTGGGCGCCCAACGAGAAGGTGGCGCTGGAGGTCGGCCTTGGGGCCGCCTTCGGCAACGCCCGGACCCTGGTCACCATGAAGCACGTCGGCCTGAACGTGGCGGCCGACCCGCTCTTCACGGCCGCCTACACCGGCGTCTCCGGAGCCCTGATCGTCGTCAGCGCGGACGACCCCGGTATGTCCTCCTCGCAGAACGAGCAGGACAATCGCCGCTACGCAGTCGCGGCCGGGCTGCCGGCGATCGAACCGTCCGACTCCCAGGAGGCCTACGACTTCTTCTTCGCCGCCATCGAGATCTCGGAGCGCTGGCACCTGCCGGTGCTCTTCCGGATGACGACCCGCGTCTGCCACTCGAAATCGATCGTCGTGGCGCGCGATGCCGCCGGCCGGGAGCCGGCCCGAACGACCCATTTCGAGCACGACATCGCTGGCAGGGTCATGATCCCGGCCTACGCCAGGCCGGCCCACCGCCGCCTGCGGGCCCAGCTGGCCGAGATCGCGGCCTGGGGCGAAGATGGCGCCTGGAGGGCCGCGCCCGGGGCCGCCCCGCTCAACCGCCTCGAGCCCGGCGACGGAAGGCTCGGCATCGTCACCAGCGGCGTATCGTACCTGCACGCGGTTGAAGCCGCGCCCGGCGCCGGCTTCCTGAAGATCGGGCTCGTGAACCCGCTGCCGATCGAGCGTGTCCGCGCCTTCGCCGCCTCGGTCGAACGCTGCGTCGTGGTGGAGGAGGGCGATCCGCTCATCGCCGACTCGCTGCGCGCCGCCGGGATCGCCGTCGAGTCGAAGGCCGAGATGTACCGCTTCGGCGAGCTGGACGTGCCGCGCGTGCGCCGCATCCTCGCCGGCGACGTCAGCCCCGAACCTGCCCCACCCCGCGGCAAGCCGCCGGAGCTGTGCCCGGCCTGCCCGTACCACACCGTCTACGGCACGCTGGCGAAGCACGACTGCATCGTGGCCGGCGACATCGGCTGCTACACGCTGGGCGTTCTGCCCCCCTACAACGCGATGGACTCGTGCGTGGCCATGGGCGCCTCAATCGGCGTCGGCCTGGGGCTGCGCCACGTCCTGCCGCCAGAGGAGGCCCGGCGCGTAGTGTCGATCATCGGCGACTCCACGTTCGTCCACTCCGGCATCGGCGGCCTGGTGGAGATGGCCTACAACCCGCCAGCCACCGGCCACGTGGTCGTGGTGCTCGACAACGGCACCACGGCCATGACCGGCCAGCAGGAGCACCCGGCGACCGGCCGGAGGCTCGACCACGGCCCCACCAACAAGCTCTCCATCGAAGGCATCGCCAGCGCCATAGGCATCGGCAGCGTCACCGTCATTGATCCCTACGCCGATCCGGAAGGCTTCGAGCGGCTGTTGCTCGAACGCCTGGCGGCGTCCGACCTTTCGGTCATCGTCGCCCGCCGGCCGTGCATCCTGGCGGCGGCCGACATTCGAAGGTGGGAGAAGCAGGCGGCCGAGCTTCGAGCCAGGGCTTCCGCTCAGGCGGCCTTCGACCTGCCGGGTGGCGACGAATGAGCGCGCCCGGAGCTTCCCGGGTCACCAACGTGGTCATCGCCGGCCTCGGCGGCCAGGGCGTCATCAAGGCCTCTGACATCCTCGCCGACGCCGCCCTTCGGGCCGGCCTGGACGTCAAAAAGGCCGAGGTCCACGGCATGAGCCAGCGCGGCGGCTCGGTGAGCTCCGACGTTCGGTTCGGGCGGAAGGTTCTCTCGCCCATGGTGCCGCAGGGCGAAGCGGACTTCCTGCTGGTCTTGGAGCCATCCGAGGTCGAGGTGACCCGTCCGCTCCTCCGGCCCGGCGGCGTGCTGCTCGACCCGGGTCTCGTCCCTGGCGCCGACCTGCCCAACAAGCGAAGCCTGAACGTCGCCCTGCTCGGCGCCCTCAGTCAGTACCTGGACCTCCCGCCGGACGCGCTCCCGGAGGCCGTTCGCGCCGCTCTGCCGGAGCGCCTCCACCGCGTCAACGAGCAGGCCTTCGCGCTGGGCCAGAAACTCGCCGCGCGGCAGGGCACAATCCGCTAGGCGGGAACCTGTCCGTCAGGGCCACCCGCCGGGGCCGATGCCCCGCCGTCAGAGGAGGCCGCGGTGAGCGCCTGGAATGATCCGCCGGGTGGATTCCACCCGGTCAGCATGCCCGACTACCTGCCGCGCCGGCAGCTGGCGGCGATCCAGCTGCAGCGGTTGCAGTCGGTGGTCACGCGCGCGTACGTGCGCGTGCCTCTCTTTCGGTCGCGGATGGAGGAGCGCAACCTCTCGCCCTCCGCGGTCGGTTCGCTGGCCGACCTCGCCAGGCTGCCGTTCACGGTCAAGACCGACCTGCGCGACACGTACCCGTTCGGGCTCTTCGCCAGCCCGATGGAGGAGATCGTCCGCCTCCATGCCAGCTCGGGCACGACCGGCAAGCCAATCGTCGTCGCCTACACCCAGGCCGACCTCGACGTCTGGAGCGAGGTCATGGTCCGCAGCTTCGCGGCCTGTGGGCTCCACCGCGGCGACGTGGTCCAGAACGCCTACGGCTACGGGCTCTTCACCGGTGGTCTCGGCGCGCACTACGGCGCCGAGGCGCTGGGCGCGACGGTCATCCCGATCAGCGGCGGCAACACCGAGCGCCAGCTGATGGTCATGGCGGACTTCGGCGTCACGGCCATCTGCTGCACGCCGAGCTACTTCCTGCACCTGCTCGAGTCGGCCAGGGACATGAAGATCGACCTCTCCAGGCTGAGAGTCGGTGTCTTCGGCGCCGAGCCGTGGAGCGACTCGATGCGCGAGCGCATCCAGGCCGACAGCGGCATCCGCGCTCACGACATCTACGGCCTGTCCGAGATCATCGGCCCCGGCGTGGCCGTCGAATGCCTCCACCAGCACGGGCTCCACGTCTTCGAAGACCACTTCTACCCCGAGATCGTCGATCCGGAGACAGGCGAGGTCCTCCCGGACGGTGCCGAGGGCGAGCTGGTCCTGACCACGCTGTCCAAGCAGGCGATGCCGATGATCCGCTATAGAACGCGCGACGTGACGGCGATCATGGCCGAGCCGTGCGAATGCGGACGCACCATCCGCCGCATCCGCCGCATCGGCCGCCGCTCGGACGACATGGTCATCATCCGCGGCGTGAACGTCTTCCCGTCCCAGGTGGAAACGGCGCTGCTGCGGGTCGAGGGCACGTTGCCGCACTACCAGATCGTTCTCACGCGCGACAGGGGCCTGGACCAGATGGAGGTCAAGGTCGAAGTCACGCCCGAGGTGTTCTCCGACGAGATCCGCAAGCTCGAGGCGCTGCAGCAACGGCTCGAGGCTTCGATCGAGAACATCCTGGGGCTGCGGGTGACGGTGACCCTCGTCCAGCCGCGCTCCCTCGCCCGATCGGAGGGCAAGGCCAGGCGCGTGACGGATTTGCGCAACCTCTGACGCATCCACGGGAGTACGGCGGAGCAGCTGCTCCGCCGATGGAGGCCTTCCATGAAGCTCAAGCAGCTCTCGCTCTTCCTGGAGAATCGCCCCGGCCAGCTCCGCGCGCCGTGCGACGCGCTGGGCAACGCCGGCATCGACCTGCTGACGATGACGCTGGCGGACACGGCGCAGTTCGGCATCCTGCGCTTCATCGTCGCCGACCCCGAGCGCGCCAAAAAGGTGCTCGAGGCGGAGGGGATGATCGTCAGCGTGACCGAAGTCGTGCCCGTCCAGGTCGACAACCGGCCCGGCGGGCTGGCCGCGGTGCTGGCCTCGATCGAGGCGGCCGGACTGGGCGTGGAGTACATGTACGACTTCGCGGCCCGCACCACGCCGGACAAGGCAGCGATCATCTTCCGCTTCGAGGATCCGGACCGTGCCCTGGCGGCCCTCAAGGCGGCCGGGGTCCGCATTCTCACCAGCGAGGAGCTGCTCGGCGGATAGCCGGCCGGCGGCCACGGCCGGCGGGCGGAGCGCTCACCGGCACGGGCCGGCCGGCAGGCCGCGCCGGCTGCAGGCCCCGCTAGTCGCGGCCGCGCAGGAGCGAGACCCGGAAGCCGCGCAATTCGCCCCTGGCGAAGCCGCTCGTGATGGCGGGGTCCTCCTCCATGATCTGGCGGGCCGTGGCCTCGTCCGGTGCCTCGATGACGGCGATGCCGGTGTTGATCCGCCCGAGCGTCGGGCCGGCCAGGATCAGCGTGCCCTCGGCGAGCAGCCGCTTCAGGCGCTCGAAATGGAGGCCCCAGACGCGCTCCTCCTCGGCGGTCATGGTGGCCGCGAAGTCCTCGCGCGGGGCGTGGATGAAGTAGATCCACTCGGCCATGGCTGTCCTCGCTCGAAGCCTGCCCGGCAACGGGCGAGACAACGACTCGCCCGGCGCTAGGATGATGCCCTCGGGTAACGCTTGCCAGACGCCGGCCACGGCGTCTCAGCGGTAGGAGGACGAATGCGGTATCGGACGTTCGGGCGGACCGGCTGGCAGGTGAGCGAGATCGGCTACGGCACGTGGGGCATGGCCGAGTGGTCCGGCTCCGACGATGCGGAGTCGCTTGCCTCGCTCGAGCTGACCGTCGCGAAGGGCGTGAACTTCTTCGACACCGCCCGGTCCTATGGCGACGGCCGCAGTGAGCGGCTCCTTGCCCTGCTGCTGGCCGGCCACCGTGGGACCGGCATCTTCACCGCCACCAAAGTCCCTCCCATGAACCGCGAGTGGCCGAGCCGTCCGGGCGTGCCGCTGGGCGAGGTGTTCCCGAGCGCGTACATACGCGAGAGCGTCGATGCCAGCCGCTCGAACCTGGGCGTCGACGTCATCGACCTCCTCCAGCTCCACGTCTGGGACGACGCCTGGCTGGCCGGCGGCGAGGTGGCGCGGACCGTCGCGGAGCTGAAGCGCGAAGGCTCGATTTGGGCGTTCGGCGTGAGCCTCAACCGCGGCCAGCCGTGGAGCGGCGTCGAGGCCGTTCGGACGGGTTTCGTCGACGCCGTCCAGGTGGTCTACAACGTCTTCGACCAGGCGGCCGAGGATGAGCTCTTTCGGACCTGTCGCGAGAATGGGGTGGCGGTCATCGCCCGCTGCCCTTTCGATGAGGGGAGCCTGATTGGAGACCTGACGCTTGGGTCCACCTGGCCCGCGGAAGACTGGCGCAGCAGGTACTTCGGGCCGGAGAACCTGGCCCAGTCCGTGGCCCGTGCCGACGCCCTGAAGCCGTTGCTGCCGCCCGGAATGACCCTGGCGGATCTGGCCCTGCGCTTCATCCTGTCGAACCCGGACGTGAGCACGGTGATCCCGGGCATGCGCAGGGCCGGCCACGTCGAGTCGAACACCGCCGCCGGCGATGCCGGCCCGCTCCCGCCCGAGCTGCTTGCCGAGCTGCAACGTCATCGCTGGGACCGCCAGAGAAGGGAGTAGAACCAGTGGCGTCCGCACGAGCATCCGCGGACGAGGATCCCCGAAAGTGAGCCCATCCGTGTCAGAGAACCCGCTCCTGTCTTCGCACCGGCGGAGCGGCGACTGGGATCTGCCCGAGGAGCCGTCGCCGCTCAGGCATCCCGCACGCCTGCTGGCGGTGGTCGGCGCGGCCACGGCGGTCGTCGGCGTCCTGATGCCATGGCTCGACTACGGCTCCGGCAAGTCCCACGCCTCGACCAACGGGCTCACCGGCGACACGTGGGGGATATTCGTGCTCGCGACCGCCGGAGCGCTTGTCGCGGTCCTGGCTTCCCGGTCGGCCGCCCGGAGCGGAACTCGGTGGATCCAGCTGCTGCCGGCGTTTCTCGGGTTTGCAGGGCTGGTGATCTACTACGACGCGTACCTGGCTCTCCAGCAACTGGCCGATTCCTACCGAGCGTCCGGCGATTCGGTCTCCTTCACCATCGGGCCCGAGATCCTGCTGCTCGGCGTGCTCCTGTGCGCAGCGGGCGGACTGGCTTCCAGCGTGGTGGCCTGGCGAGGCGCCGCCGCCCAGCCGCGATCGGGTGCCGCCGCGACCGCCGCCGCGGCAGCCGGCCCGGGGGCCGGTTTTGTGGCGGAGCTGGCATTGGGCACCCTGGTCAGCCTGGGCTGCGCCATCGCCGGGGGCGTCCTGGCCCTGGATCTGACCAGTGGGAACGGCGAAGAGTCGGGCTTGATCGCCATCTTCTCGGTGTTGGGCGTCCTCGTCGGTGCCACCATGACGCACGCGCTGTGGAGGCTCTTCGGCTCGCGCCGGTAGCCGGGGCACGCGCCGCGCCGGCCGGCGTTGCCGGCGTCAGCTTTGGGCCGTCTCCCTGGCCAGCCGCCGCAGGACCGCCGGCAGGATGCCGCCCTGGCGGTAGTAGTCCAGCTCGATCGGGCCGTCCAGCCGGACGATCGCCTCGAACCGTCGCTCCGCGCCCTCGTCGGAGCGGGCCACGACCGCCAGCCGCGACCTGGGCGCCGGCCCGTCCTTCGGCATTGCGATCGCGTACGCTTCGCGGCCGCTCAGGCCGAGGGTCGCTGCGCTCTCGCCGGGGAGGAACTGCAGCGGCAGGATCCCCATGCCCACCAGGTTGGAGCGGTGGATCCGCTCGAAGCTCTCCGCGATGACAGCCCGCACGCCGAGCAGCCGTGGCCCCTTGGCGGCCCAATCGCGCGACGATCCCGAGCCGTACTCCTTGCCGGCGATCACGATCAGGGGCACGCCCTCGGCGGCGTAGCGGAGCGACGCGTCGAAGATCGTCGTGGCCTCGCCATCGGGAAGGTGCACCGTGAACGGCCCTTCGCGCTCGGCCAGCGCATTGCGAAGCCGGATGTTGCCGAAGGTGCCGCGCATCATGACCTCGTGGTGGCCCCGCCGGGCTCCGTAGGAGTTGAACTCCAGCGGCGGGACGCCATGCTCCTGCAACCACCTGCCGGCGGGGGACCAGGGCGCGATCGAGCCGGCCGGGGAGATGTGGTCCGTGGTGACCGAGTCGCCCAGGAGCGCGAGCACGCGCGCGCCGGCCATTCCGGCCACGGGTTCCGCCTCGGCCCGCAGCCCGACGAAGAACGGCGGCCTGGCCACGTACGTGGAATCGTCGTCCCAGCGGTAGCGGTCGCCCGCGGGGATGTCGAGCGAGCGCCAGCGGGCGTCGCCGTCGAAGACCGAGGCGTAGGCCTCGTGGAAGAGGTCTCCGCTGACGGCCGACCCGACGGTCGCCCCGACCTCCTCGGGCGTGGGCCAGAGGTCGGCCAGGAACACCGGCGTCCCATCCGCGGCGGCGCCCAGCGGCTGGGTCGTGAGATCGATGTCCACGCTGCCGGCCAGGGCGAAGGCCACAACGAGGGGCGGGGAGGCCAGGTAGCTGGCGCGCACCAGGGGGTGGATCCGGCCCTCGAAGTTGCGATTGCCCGACAGCACGGCGGCGACGACGAGGTCGTTCTCCTCGATCGCCTTCGCCACAGGCGCGTCGAGCGGACCGCTGTTGCCGATGCACGTGGTGCAGCCGTAGCCGGCCAGGGCGAAGCCGAGCTTCTCCAGCGGCTCCAGCAGCCCCGCTCCCCGCAGGTACTCCGTCACGGCGCGCGATCCGGGCGCCAGGCTCGTCTTGACCGTCGGGGGAACGGTCAGGCCGCAGGCCACGGCGTTGCGCGCGAGCAGCCCGGCCGCGACCATGACCGTGGGGTTGGAGGTGTTGGTGCAGCTGGTGATGGCCGCGATGGCGATCGAGGCCGAGCCGAATTCGACCGAGCGACCGGCCGCCTCCACCGTGACGCTCGGATAGGCCGTCGCGGCGGCGGGGGCCGCCGCAGCCGTGGAGGCCGTGGGATAGGCCGAGCGGAAGCTCGTCCGCAGGTCGCGCAGCGCGACTCGATCCTGCGGTCGGCGGGGCCCCGCCAGAGAGGGCTCCACGGACCCCAGATCCAGCGTCAGCAGCGCGTCGAACTCGGGCGTGACGCCCGGCTCGCGCCACAGCCCCTGCGCCCTGGCGTAACGCTCGACGAGGTCGAGCTGGTCCGCGGCCCGGCCGGTCAGGCGCAGGTATGCCAGCGTCTCGCCGTCGATCGGGAACAGTGTCGCCGTGGCCCCGAACTCGGGCGACATGTTGGCGATGGTGGCCCGATCCGCCAGCGTCAGGCCCGCCAGGCCGTCGCCGCTGAACTCGACGAAGGCGCCCACGACGCCGTAGGAGCGGAGCTTCTGGGTCACGACCAGGACCAGGTCCGTGGCGGTGGCGCCCCGCGGCAGCTCCCCCGAGAGGCGCACGCCGATCACCCGGGGCATGGGCTGGTAGAGCGGCTGGCCGAGCAGGACGGCCTCGGCCTCGATCCCGCCTACGCCGTAGCCCAGGACGCCCAGGCCGTTGATCATCGTAGTGTGGGAGTCCGTTCCCACCAGCGTGTCGGGGAAGGCGAGCTCGCCCCCGCCGCTCGCGTCGCGGCGGCGTGCGACCACGGAGGCCAGGTACTCGAGGTTGACCTGGTGGACGATGCCCGTGCCGGGCGGCACCACGCGCAGGTCGTCGAAGGCTTTCTGGGCCCAGCGCAGAAGCTTGTAGCGCTCGCCGTTGCGCTCGTATTCGCGTTCGACGTTGAAGGCGAAGGCGTCGGCGGTGCCGTAGCGATCGACCTGGACCGAATGATCGATCACCAGGTCCGCCGGCACGAGCGGGTTGACCCGGGCCGGATCACCGCCCAGCTCCGCCATCGCGTCGCGCATCGCCGCCAGGTCCACCACGGCCGGTACGCCGGTGAAGTCCTGGAGGATCACGCGGACCGGCATGAAGGGAATCTCCGCCTCGGTCGTGGCGGCGGCGCCCGGTCGCCACGCCGCCAGGACGGCTACGTCGGCCTCGCGAACGACACCGTTGCCGGCATGCCGGAGGACGTTCTCGAGAAGGATCTTGACGACCACGGGCAGCCGGGTCAGTTCGAGGGCAGGTTTCACCGTGCCCGAACGCGCCAGGGCGGAGAGTGAGTAGAAGTCCGGCAGGCCGGGTCCGAGTGGGGCCCGGGCGCCGAAGGGATCGCTGGCAACCACGGCAACTCCTTCGAAGACTCGCTCGGTCAGCCGGCGTTGGACCGACCGAGCGATCGATCGCCACGGCGGGGGTGCGCCTCAGCCGCCAGGGACGCGCTACACTCGGCCCGGCGGTCGTCGCCCGCCGCGTTTCGACGCGACCTCGCCGCGACCGGCCGTCGGTGCAGGTCCGGGCCAAGCATACCGCTAGTCCGCGGGGTGGGGAGGAGAGTGGCGTGAAGCCGTGGCGCGATGGCGGAGGCCGAGACAAAGTGCTGAATCCCGGGCCGACGGACGCCGCGGACGATCCCGCCGGCGCCAGGCCGGCCCCGCCTGGAGCCACGCCCGAGCCTGCGCCCGAGCAGGATGCCGACCTGGACCGTCATCGTCACGACGATGAGATCCACGCCCACCCCGAACCTCACCCGCACGACCGCGGCGCACAGGGCCTGCCCAGCCTGGGCATCGTCGGGGCCGGCGCGGTGGGCATGGCCCTCGGGCTGGCGATCGATCGCGCCGGGTGGCCTGTGGTCGCGGTGGCCAGCCGCGACGCGAACCGCCGCGAACGCTTCCATGCCCTGGTGCCGGGCGCCCGAACGTTCGCGGAGCCGGCCGCGATCCTCGACGAAGTGGAGCTGGTCGTCCTGGCCGTCCCCGACGACGCCATCGCCGCCGTCGTGGAATCTCTGCGGCTGTACGCCGGCCAGTCGCTGGTTCACACGAGCGGCCTTCTCGGTGTCGAGATCCTCGAGCCGGCGCGCGCGGCGGGCAGCCAGATCGGGGCCTTCCATCCGCTCGTTTCGTTCACGTCGGACGTGGAGCGTTCGGTGGTGGCGATCAAGGGTGCCACGATCGCCCTGGAAGGCGACGATCGGCTCATGGGCCTGCTGGCGGATCTCGCCGAGGCGCTGGGCGCGGTGCCGGTTCGTCTGCCTCCAGGGAGCAAGCCGGCGTATCACGCCGCCGCCATCATGGCCTCGGGCGGCCTGGTCGCCCTGCTCGATGCCATCGTCAGGCTGGGCGCGGTGGCCGGTCTGGACGAGCGCGGCTCGCTCGCGGTCTACGGCCGGCTCGTGGAGCAGACGCTGGCAAACGCTCGCGCCCTCGGCCTGAACGCAGCCCTGACGGGGCCCGTCACGCGCGGCGATGCCGGCACGATCCAGGCTCATCTGGAGGCGCTCGAGCGGCTCGCGCCCGACGTCGTGGAGCTGTACCTGGCCGCGGCAAGCCGTGAGCTCCGGATCGCCGAGGAGCGGCGCAGCCTGTCACCGGAGCAGGTCCAGCTGGTCCGGGCCGTGCTTGCAAAGCCTGCCTGACCGGGTACGATTGGGGCCATGCAGCATAGCATCGCGGCGAAGTACGCAGCCAGGCCCGCTGCCTGCTTCGTCCGGCCGGCCGGGAGCGAACGGGAGCGCCGGCTCGGTCTGCATGCCAGCCTGAGCTTTCAGCGCGCCGCCGCGCGGGTGACGATCCTGCGCCCGTCGCGCGGCGGCCTGCACATGAGCGGCTGGCGTCCCGCCACCTCGACCCGCCCCGGCATTGGCCGGAGCGGCGTAGTCCGGCCCGCGGTCACGATCCGCTGGGCTGGCCTCGGCGGTTCGCGGGCGGACAGCCGTTCCATCCTCGCGCCGGCCCCGTGGCGAGGTTGACTGCGGCCACCGCGACTTCCGCCGGCGGCATCGTCATTCGTTACGAGAACGATACGCCCCAGTTCGTCGCCGGCCGGCGCAAGCGCGAGCGCGACGGCGCCACCTGGACTCTGCCCAAGGGCACTCCCATCACGGGCGAAACGCTGGAGCAGACTGCCCTGCGCGAGGTCGGCGAGGAGACGGGCCTGAAGGTTCGCATCGTGTCGCCCCTCGATTCGATCCGCTACACGTTCGTCCAGCGCGGTATGCGCATCCACAAGACGGTCCACTACTACCTGATGGAGCCGGTCGGCGGCAGCCTGGAAGATCACGATCATGAGTTCGAAGAGGTTCGCTGGGTCAGCTTCGCGGATGCCCCGGCGCTCCTCTCTTTCGACACGGAACGTTCGCTCGTCAGCCTGGCGGCGGGACGGCTGCCGGAGCTGCGGAGCGCCCCCAGCTAGGGGACTCGCACGCCTCAGCGCGCCATGACCATATGCCAGCACGGGAGGTTGACCAGATGGCCCAGGCTGACCAGGCCTTGCTTTCGACTCCCCTGGCCGATCGCCACCGGGCGCTGGGCGCCCGCATGGTCGAGTTCGCCGGCTGGTCCATGCCGGTTCAGTACTCGGGCATCCTGGAGGAGCACCGGGCCGTACGAACGCGCGCCGGGCTGTTCGACCTGTCGCACATGGGCGAGCTGTTCGCGGAGGGAGCCGAGGCGGCCAGGGCCCTCGGCTATGCCCTGGTCAGCGATCCCGGGTCTCTCAAGGTCGGCCGGGCCCACTACTCGATGATCTGCTTCCCCCAAGGCGGCGTGCTCGACGACCTGATCGTCTACCGCCTGAGCGACGAGCGCTTCATGATCGTCGCCAACGCCTCCAACTCGGCGGCGGTCAGTGACGCCCTGGCCGATCGCTTCGATGGCTTCCGCGTGGTCCTGGACGACCGCTCTCTCGCCACCGCGCTGGTGGCCATCCAGGGGCCGCTGGCGTTGCGGATCCTCGCCCCGCTGACCGATGTGGCCGTGGCGGATCTTCACTACTACGCCATCGCCGAAGGGAGCGTGGCCGGCATCCCGGCGCTCGTGGCCCGCACCGGTTACACCGGTGAGGACGGCTTCGAGGTCTTCGCCGAGGTCGGCTCCGCCGGTACGATCTGGGACGCGCTCATGGCGGCGGGCCGTGCCGGCGGCCTCATCCCCGTCGGGCTCGGCGCGCGCGACACGCTGCGCCTCGAGGCCGGGATGCCGCTCTACGGCAACGAGCTCGGGCCGGACACGACTCCTTACGAGGCGGGCCTCGGCCGTGTCGTGAAGCTCGGCAAGGAGGGCGACTTCGTCGGCCGGGCGGCGCTCGAGAAGGCCGAGGCGGAGGGCCCGCGCAAGAAGCTGGTCGGATTGCTGGTTCGCGGTCGCGGGATCGCCCGCCACGGCTACGAGGTCTTCGCCGGCGACCGCCGAACCGGGATCGTCACCAGCGGCACGCTGTCGCCGACGCTGGGAGAGCCGATTGCCATGGCCTACGTGGCGCCGTCCGACGCGCAGCCCGGTACGATACTGGAGGTCGGAATCCGCGACCAGCGCGTCCCGGCGGAAGTCGTGGCTCTGCCGTTCTATCGCCGCGCGACCTGACCTCGCCCGGCATCGGTTCGGCAGGGAAGCATAGAGAGCGGAGGAGAAGGTGGCTCAGGATCTGCGCTACACCAAAGAACACGAGTGGGTTCGGGTGGAGGGGGATCTGGCCATCGTCGGCGTCACTGACTATGCCGCCCGGCAGCTCGGCGACATCGTCTTCGTGGAGCTGCCGGAGGTCGGTCGTAAGCTGAGCCAGTTCGGCGCGGTGGGTGTGATCGAATCGGTCAAGGCCGTGAGCGACCTGTTCGCCCCGGTCTCGGGCGATGTCGTGGAAGCCAACGGGGAGCTGGCCTCCAGCCCTGAGCTCGTGAACGCCGACCCGTTCGGCAAGGGCTGGATGCTGCGTATCCGCATGGCCGACCCGGGCCAGCTCAACAACCTCCTGGAAAGGGCGGCCTACGAGGAGTTGACCCGCGAGGGCTGACGGGCGGGGTCTTACTCGCCGACTCGGATCGAGACGCCACGTAACGGAGCTGAACCGATGCCTTACGGCCCGCACACGCCCGAGGATCGAGCCGCCATGCTCGAGGCGATCGGCGTCGCCTCCGTGGACGAGTTGTTCTCCGACATTCCGGCCGCCCTGTGGGCATCGGAGCTGAAGCTTCCGCCGCCCGAGTCCGAGGTCGAGCTGACCCGCCGCCTGCGCGACCTGGCCGGTCGCAATCGCGTCGACCTGGTCAGCTTCCTCGGCGCGGGCGCGTACCGCCACTTCGTTCCGGCCGTGGTCGACCAGCTGCTGCTGCGGGGCGAGTTCTACACCGCCTACACGCCCTACCAGCCCGAGATCAGCCAGGGCACGCTCCAGACGATCTACGAATACCAGTCGATGATGGGCGAGCTGACGGGCATGGACGTCATCTCGGCCTCGCACTACGACGGTGCCAGCGCGACGGCCGAGGGCGCGCTGATGACATGCCGGGCGACCCATCGTGAGCGCGTCCTGATCAGCCACGCGGTCCATCCCCACTATCGCCAGACTCTCTGCACCTACTTCGCCGGAGCCGATCTCGTGGCCGACGAGATCCCCCTCGTGGCCGAGGGACCGGCCGCCGGCACGACGGATCTCGCGGCGCTCGAGCGGATGCTCGCCGACCCGGACCGGCCGGTCGGCGGCGTCGTCGTGGCGAACCCGAGCTTCGTGGGCCTGCTCGAGCCGATGGCCGAGGCCGCTCGCCTGGCCCACGCCGCCGGCGCCCTCTTCGCCGCCGTCGTCGAGCCGGTTTCCCTGGCGGTCCTGGCCTCGCCCGCCTCATACGGCGCGGACGTCGCCTGCGGTGAGGGCCAGCCGCTGGGCATCCCGCTCGCCTACGGCGGACCGTACCTGGGGATCCTGGGCTGCCGCGAGCCGCTGGTGCGCCAGATCCCGGGCCGGCTGGTCGGCCTGACCACCGACATCGACGGCAAGCGGGCCTTCGTCATGACCCTTCGCGCCCGCGAGCAGGACATCCGCCGCGAGAGGGCGTCGAGCAACATCTGCACCAATCAGGCGCTCTGCGCGCTGGCGGCGTCGATGTACCTTGCCTCGATCGGGCCGCACGGGCTGCGCGACGTGGCGGCCCTGGGGGCGGCTCGGGCGGCGGAGCTGGAGAGAGCCCTCGCCGGAGCCGGCGCCGCGCGGCTCCACCCCGGGCCGTACCTGAACGAGTTCGCCGTCCGCGTTCTCAACGCGGCCGCCGTGCATCGCCGTCTTCTGGCGCGCGGCGTGCTCGGCGGGCTCGTGCTCGCCGAGGCCATGCCCGACGATCCGTCGCTCGCCGACGCCCTGCTCGTCTGCGCCACCGAGGTCACTACCGCCGACGAGATAGAGGTCTTCGCGGCGGCCCTCGGCGAGGAGCTTGCGGAGGAGGCCCGATGACCGCCGCCGGACATCGCCTGGAGCCGACCATCTTCGAGCGCTCGCGGCCTGGGCGCGGCGGCGGCAGGATCCCGCATCCGCCCCGGGAGGCCCTGGCGCGCATCCCCGCCGCCCAGCTGCGCACCGACGGCCCGCACCTCCCGGAGATCTCCGAGCCGGAGCTGACCCGCCACTACATCAACCTCAGCCAGCTCAACTACGCCGTGGACACGGGCTTCTATCCCCTGGGCTCGTGCACGATGAAATGGAATCCCAAGGTCAACGAGTGGGCCGCGCGGCTGACCGGCTTCGCCGCCCTTCATCCGTTCGCGCCGGACGAGCTGGCCCAGGGGACGCTCCAGCTGCTGTGGGAACTGGAGCAGTGGCTGGCGGAGGTAGGCGGCATGCGCGCCGTCACCCTCCAGCCCGCCGCCGGGGCGCAGGGCGAGCTGACCGGCATCCTCATGGTTCGGGCCTACCACCGCAGTCGCGGCGACCTTGATCGGACCGAGGTCCTGGTCCCGGACTCGGCGCACGGCACCAACCCGGCCACGGCCTCCATGGCGGGCTTCAAGACTGTCTCGATCCCATCGTCGCCCGACGGGGGAGTGGACCTGGCCGCATTTCGGGCGGCGCTCGGTCCCCGGACGGCGGCGGTGATGATCACGAACCCGTCAACGCTCGGCCTGTTCGAGTCGCGGATCGGCGGTCTGCTGGACGCGGTCCATGCCGCCGGCGCGCTGGCCTACATGGACGGCGCGAACCTGAACGCGATCATGGGCCGCTTCAAGCCCGGCGAGGCGGGCTTCGACGCCATGCACTTCAACGTCCACAAGACGTTCGCCACTCCGCACGGCGGAGGCGGGCCGGGAGCCGGTCCGGTCGGAGTGGGGGAGAAGCTCCTGCCGTTCCTGCCGACGCCACGGGTGCTGCGCGAGCCCGATGGGCTCTTCCGCCTCGAGCGCGCGGGCGAGCGGCCGGCCAGCATCGGCCGCGTTCGCTCGTTCGCCGGCAACACCGGCGTGCTGGTACGCGCCTACGCGTACATGCGCGCCAACGGGGCTGCCGGGCTGCGCGAGGTATCCGACGATGCCGTCCTGGCCGCGAACTACGTCAAAGCCGGAGTGGCCCGAGTGCTCGACGTGCCCTTCTCGCGCCATTGCATGCACGAGTTCGTGGCCTCGTCGGCGACTCTGAAGGCGGAAACCGGGATCCGCACGCTGGACATCGCGAAGCGGTTGATCGATTACGGCTTCCACCCGCCGACGATCTACTTCCCGCTGACGGTCGAAGAGGCGCTCCTGGTCGAGCCGACCGAAACCGAGGCGCTCGAGACGCTGGATGCCTTCGTCGGCGCCCTGCGGGCCATCGTCGAGGAGGCTCATGCGGACCCCGAGGCGCTCCACTCCGCGCCGCACAGCTCTCCGGTCCGCCGGCTGGACGAAGCGACCGCCGCGCGGCAACCCAACCTTCGCTGGCGGGGCATGACCGGAGAGCAGACGCCGTGCCCCGACTAGATCCCGACTGTTCGGCCGGCGCCCCACCGGCGCCCCAGGCGCCTTGCAGGTGCTCTTCAGGCGCCGCAGAGTGAACCTCAGAGCGGAGCCGGACGTAGCTATGATCGAGGCAGCATTGCATCACCCAGGGCCGGGTTTCCCCGGCGCCGGATGCGAGGAACAAGGAGGTGAGGTGCGGTCCTGAGCGCGAAAAGGGAGTTTGACACCGTTGCGGCGGCCGCGCATAGTGTTCGCCGTTGGTCGTCAAGGCCACCCGATAGCCGCATCGCTGTGGCCTCCTGCTCGTGCTCGTCACCGCCCAGAGAAGGCAGGCGGACCTGAACGTAATCGGCGGCTTTCATTGGATCGGGTAACAGCCCATTGGGAGGATGTCGATGTCGAAACGGTTGATGGGAATGCTATGCACTGCGGTGCTGTTGTTTGCCGCGTGCTCGAGCAGCGCGACGCCCTCGCCGACCACGCCGTCGGCCAGTCAGCCAGCCACCACGGCGCCCGGCACACCGGCCGCCAGCGCCAGCCTCAGCGACCTTGACAAAGCGCTGTTCGGCAGCAACTACGCGCCGGGTCCCGGCAAGCCGGGCGGCACGCTGATCATGGGCGAATGGCAGCCCGCACTTCAGCTCAACCCGTTCTTCACCACATCGTTCACCGACTTCGAGGCGATCCAGCCGGCGATGCGCGGCTTCCTCACCATCAGCTCGGATGGTAAGTACATTCCCGACCTGGCGGCGACGGTTCCGACTCCGGAAAACGGCGGCCTCGTCATCGACTCCGACGGCAAGGGGATGACCGTCAACGTCACGCTGAAGCCAAACCTCAAGTGGTCGGACGGCGTGCCGCTGACTGGTGAGGACTTCGCGTACACCGTCAAGTGGGCGCAGGACCCGACCCAGGAGGGTTGCACCTCCTGCGGCATCGGCTTCACGTACGTAAATGCGCAAGGCAAGACGGAGCCGTTGATCGACAAAGTCACGGTTTCGCCTGACGGCCTGAGCATCTCGATGCATTTCGTGCAGCTGTTCTCGAGCTGGCTGAGCTTCCTCACCGGCCCGGCGACCATCCTGCCCGAGCACTACATGAAGAACATCCTGATCGCCAACGCCGCGACCGATTCGATGCCGGTCAGCGCGGCGGCAGCCCTCGTTCCCTGGAGCGGCCCGTTCATGATCACGGCGGCGGGCCCGACCGAGATCGACTACAAGCCGAACCCGTATTGGGCAGGCGGAGTCGGTGGCCAGCACGCGCCGTATCTGGCCGGTCTCAAGTTCCAGTACTTCACTGACAAGGCCGGCGAGATCGCCGCCTTCAAGACCGGCGACATCGATCTTGCCTTCGATCTCAGCCAGGCCGACGCCCAGAACGTCCAGGGCACGGATCCATCCATCGGCAAGTCCGAAACCACCCCGGCCTGGCAATACGAGCACTTCGACATGAACCTGGCCAGCACGAACGCTCCGTTTCTGAAGGACGTCAACGTTCGCAAGGCCATCTACGAATCGGTGGACAAGCAGTCCATCATCGATGCGGTGTTCCCGGGCTCAGGCGTCACGCCGGCCTGCTCGAACGTTCCGCCCGGCCTGTGGTACCGCACCGACGTCACCTGCCCGTCGTACAACCCGACGGACGCCGCGTCGCTGCTCACGGCGGCCGGCCTGCCCGTCGGCTCGGACGGCATGCGGACGTACAACGGCAAGGAGATAAATCTGCTGCTGTGCACGACCGCCGGCAACTCGGTTCGCTTGACTGAGCTGCAGAAGCTCGAGGGCTATCTGCAGGCGGTCGGCATCAAGAGCCACATCGAGACCGCCGACGCGGCCTCGGTCGTCTTCGCCGGCTGGCTCGACACGGCCACCACGCCCACCAAGGACTGCGAGATGTACCGCGGCAACTACGACATGGTCGACTACGCGTACATCATCGGTGGCAGCCCGTACAGCGACAACGATCCCGTCTACGACAGCAGTCAGTTCCCGGAGAACGCGGCCACGGGTCACAACGGGGCCAACGACACTCGCTTCAGCAGCCCCGCGATGGACGCGGCCTTGAAGATCCTGTCGACCGCGGTCGACCCGCAGGCTCAGCTGAACGCAATGGTTGCGGTCCAGCAGGCCTACATCGCCGGCATGCCGGAAATCCCGCTCTACTACCGCGCCGAGGTGACCGGTGTCGGCGTCCACGTCGGCAACTGGCCGGGTTACAACCCGAGCTCGATCGGTCCGACGTGGGACCCGGAGGACTGGTTCTACCAGTAGGCCGAGTCGGTCAGATCCTTTTTCCGCGGCCAAGGGGGCGGGCGAGGGAACCCTCGCCCGCCCCCCTTCACGTTCGCGGATACCCGTCAACGCCATTGCCAGTCTGATGTACCCTGTTGCGAAACTCGGGCGCGTGGCTCGTTCGCGTGACGGCGTCAGCGCCCTGATCCATCCGGCCCCGGGACGAAGCAAGTAAGAATGCGATGACCAAGTACATCATCCGGCGTCTGCTGCAGGCCATCCCGGTCGTCTTCCTGATCTCGCTGATCTGCTTCGTCCTGATGATCATGGCGCCGGGAGGACCGCAGGCTCAGTTCAACCAGAACCGGTTCGTTACCCAGGCCCAGATCACTGCCTGGCTCCAGCACTGGTGCCTGGTCCGTAATCCGGGCCCCATCGACATGCTTCGGGAATACGGCGGCTGGCTGGGCGTATGGAATTGCCAGGGCGGCAGCTTGCTGAGCGCCCACGGACTGCCCAACTTCCTGCCGGCCTTCCTGGGTGGCGGCGACAACGGCATGCTCCACGGCGACTGGGGCATCTCGATCTACCTGAACCAGCCCGTGCTGACCGTCATCCTGGGCCGGCTGCCCGTGACCCTGTTGCTGATGACGACAGCCTGGATCATCTGGCTCACGCTGGCCCTGATACTGGGCGTGATCGCCGCCGTGAGGCGGTACAGCCTCTTCGACCAGTCCGTGACTCTGTTCAGCTACACGTTCTACTCGCTGCCCACGTTCTGGCTTGGCCTGATGCTCATAGAACTGTTCGCCGTCACGCTGCACTGGTTCCCGAGCCAGCTGATCGAGTCGCCGCGGATCTCACCCGGGCCATTCGCATCGTCGATCTGGTGGCAGGCCTTCTGGACCAACCCGGGTCTGTACGGCTGGGATGTCGCGATGCATCTGGTACTGCCGGTCACTACGCTGGTCGCCGTTAGCGTGGCCGGGGACAGCCGGTTCGTGCGCTCGGCGATGCTGGAATCTATGAACCAGGACTACGTCCGCACCGCCCGCGCCAAAGGCTTGGGGGAACGGCGCGTCATTTTCCGCCACGCCTTCCGAAATGCCCTCCTGCCGCTCATCACCAACGGCGCCCTGGAGGTCGCGTTTCTGTTCTCGGGTGCCATCGTGACCGAAACGATCTTCAGCCTGCAGGGCATGGGCTACCTCTTCTATCAAGGCTTACTGGCCCACGACTACTTCCTGCTGATGGGCATCGTACTCGTCGGTTCGATCCTGGTCGTCTTCTTCAACCTGGTCGCAGACGTGGCCTACGCCGTCGCCGACCCCCGCATTCGATATGACTGAGGCTGCCCCGTCATGACGTTGCCTATTCAATCATCAGTGGCGGCAGAAACCGGGATTCCGTCCGTCGAGCCGGCCCCGCGGGAAGGCGTCGACGTAGAGGTTTCCCTCGAATCGCTCAACCAGTGGCAGCTCGCTCTGAGGCGCTTCCTTCGCCACAAAATGGCCCTCGTGGGGCTCACGGTCTTCAGCGCGATCGTCCTCATTGCCATCATCGGCCCCATCGTGGCTCCGTACAATCCTCTTAACATTCCCGGCGCGACAAGAATGGGCGGCGACCCGCCGAGTCTCCAGCATCTCTTTGGGACCGACGATGCCGGCCGTGACGTTTACACCAACGTGGTCAATGGGGCTCACATTTCCCTGGCAATCGGTTTGTTCTCGACGCTCATCGCGGGTATTGTCGGCATTATCGTAGGTGCGATAGCGGGCGCGGCCGGCGGCTTCACCGACAACTTTCTGATGCGGGTCGTCGACGTCACGTTCGCGGTCCCGTTGCTCTTCCTGATCCTCGTCGCCGCGGTCTTCTTCGGCCAGGGCAGCATGATCGCGCTCATCCTGGTCTTCGGGTTGCTCCAGTGGGGGTTGATCGCGAGACTCGTTCGAGCCCAGTTCCTGAGCCTTCGGGAAACCGATTTCGTCGAGGCGGCTCGCGCTGTCGGAGTGAGCAACCTCAGGATCACGTTCCGCCACATCCTGCCCAATGCCCTGGGGCCGGTCATCGTCGTGATGACGCTGCTGATGGCCTCCAACATCGTTCTCGAGGCCTTTGTGAGCTTCCTCAACTTCGGCATCGCCGCCACCGAGGCCACCTGGGGCAACGCCCTGTCCAACTCACAGAACGCGATGGGTGACGGCAACTGGTGGTGGGCCTTCTTCCCCGGCATGGCCATTGCCCTGACCGTCATCTCGATCAACTTCATCGGCGACGGGCTGCACGACGCCCTCGACCCGAGGGCCCGGCTGTGAGCACCGTCGTCGATCTCGAGGGCGTGTCGCCGGTTGCCGAGGGCCGTGCGGTCGGTCCTCCGCCACCTGCCGACGTGCTGCTCGACGTTCGCGGGCTGAAGACCTATTTCCACGTCATGGACGGGACCGTGGCGGCCGTGGACGGCGTGGACTTTCAGCTCAAGCGGGGCGAGACGCTGGGGCTGGTGGGGGAGTCCGGGTGCGGCAAGAGCGTCACGTCGCTGACGATCATGCGGCTGATCGACATTCCACCCGGCGAGATAGTCGCGGGCGAGATCTGGTTCGACGGCCGGGAGATCCTGTCGCTGCCGATGGCGGAGACGCGCAAGATCCGCGGCGCCGACATGAGCATGATCTTCCAGGAGCCGATGACGTCGCTCAACCCGGTCTTCACGGTCGGCAACCAGATCGCCGAGGCGGTCAAGGCCCATCGTCAGGTGTCCAATCGGGGAGCCTGGAACCGGGCCGTGGAGATGCTGGCGGCCGTGGGCATCCCATCGCCGGAACAGCGCGCCAAGCAGTACCCGCACGAGCTCTCCGGCGGCATGCGCCAGAGGGTCATGATAGCTATGGCCCTGAGCTGCGACCCAAAGCTGGTCATCGCCGACGAGCCCACGACGGCCCTCGACGTGACCATCCAGGCTCAGATCCTGGAGCTCATCAAGGCCATGCAGCAAAGGACGGGTGCGGCCCTGCTCCTGATCACCCACGACCTGGCCGTCGTGGCCGAGACGGTGCAGCGGATGGCCGTCATGTACGCCGGCAAGATCGTAGAAACCGGTACCGCAGAGGATGTCCTGCTCGATCCGAAGCACCCTTACACCCAGGGCCTCATCACCTCCATCCCGTCCAACGTGCCGCGCGGTCAGCGCCTGAACGTCATCCGCGGCACGGTGCCGAACCCATTCCGAATGCCCGTCGGCTGCCGCTTCGAGCCGCGCTGCCCGCTGGCCTTCGAGCCCTGTCGAGACTCCGATCCGCCTCTTCGGACGCTGGACCCGGGCCGGCGGGCCGCGTGCTGGCTGCAGTACCCACTGTCCGAGCGGCCGGCAGGTCGTGACGCCGCCGCGTCGTCCCAGCCGGTAACGACGGAGCGGGTGGCCAAGCGATGAGTGATCCTCAGGCGTCGGCGCTGCCGGCTGAGGCACACGCCGAGCCCGGGCAGACCGAGGTATTGGTATCGGCCAAAGGCCTGGTCAAGTACTTCCCGATCATGGGCGGCCTCCTGCGCCGCAAGATCGGGGACGTGAAGGCCGTCGATGGCGTCAGCTTCAACATCCACAGGGGTGAAGTCTTCGGTCTGGTCGGCGAATCCGGCTGCGGCAAGACGACGCTCGGCCGAACGGTGCTCTACCTGCAGCGCCCGACGGCGGGCTCAGTGGAGGTGAGCGGACGGGACCTCAGCTCGCTCAAGCCCAGGGAGCTGCGCCGCATCAGGAGCCGGATACAACTGATCTTCCAGGATCCGTATGGCTCGCTGAACCCGCGCATGCCGGTCAGCGACATCATCGGCGAGGGCCTTCTCGCGCAGGGCATGAAGTCCCATGCAGCGCGCATGAAGAAGGTGGAGGACAGCCTCGAGGCCGTCGGCCTGAGGCGAGACTACACGCGGCGCTACCCGCACGAGTTCTCGGGCGGCCAGCGCCAGCGCATCGGCATCGCCCGTGCGCTGGCGCTCGACCCGGAGTTCATCGTCTGCGACGAGGCCGTCTCCGCCCTCGACGTCTCGATCCAGTCGCAGATCCTCAACCTGCTGCTCGACCTTCGACGCGAGTTCAACCTGACGTACCTGTTCATCGCCCACAATCTGTCGGTCATCGAGTACGTGAGCGACCGCATCGCCGTGATGTATCTCGGCAAGCTGGTCGAGGTCGCGATGGCGGATCAGCTCTTCAAGCAGCCGCGCCATCCCTACAGCGTGGCGCTGCTGTCGGCCATTCCCAATCCGGATCCGCGAGTCCGCAGAAAGCGTCTCGTGCTTCGCGGAGACGTTCCGTCGCCGGCCAATCCGCCGTCCGGCTGCCGCTTCCACACCCGCTGCTGGCTGCGGGAGAAGCTGGGCAATCCGGAACAGTGCTCCGCCATCGATCCGCCCCTGCGCGACATAGGCGAGGGACAGATGACGGCCTGCCACTTCGCCGAGCAGGTCGGCGTACAGGCCGCCTCGGAAGTGGCTGCGACCCAGTCCGTCATCGAAACGGCGGCCGCGCTGCCTGACTAGAGAGGAGGACGCGGGTTCGCTCGAGCCCGATCCTGGAAACGCGCGCCGGCGGGACTCCGGACTTCGAACTACACGATTCTGTGTTGCGGCTAGGATGTCGGCTATGGATGCGCCGCGGATGGAGACGGCGCCGCATCAGGCCCGGGTAGGCGCCGAAACCCATCGGCGCGTCGTATGATCCGGGATCTGGGAAGCCCGACGGCCGCGACTCGGCGTCGCGATCGTTATCTCCAATCGGTGCACACAGGGAAGGAGAGGAAATGAGGAAGAAGTTAGGCTCGTTGCTGGCCATCGCCGTTCTCGCGGCGGCGGCCTGCAGCAGCTCGGCCACGTCGAGCCCCGCCCCCGCGACGGTACCCCCGACGAGCGTGGTCACGTCGCAGGCGACCGCGTCGGCGACCCCCGTGGCCACGGCGGTCGAGGGCGGCAACATGGTGTACGCGCTCGACGGCGACATGGTTCTCGCCGATCCGGCGCTCGTCAGCGACGGCAACTCCCTGTTCGTCGAGGCCCAGGTCGTCCAGGGCCTGCTCGGGCTGCAGCCCGGCACGATCAGCACCGTGATCCCGGTCCTGGCCGCCGCGCTGCCCACCGTGAGCTCTGACGGCCTGACCTACACGTTCAAGCTCCGGACCGGCATCAAGTTCCAGGACGGCACGGACTTCAACGCGGACGCCGTCGTCTACAACTACAACCGCTGGCAGAACTTCCCGGCCGGCGACCTTCAAACCGACGCCTACTACTACGGCGCCGTCTTCGGCGGTTTCGGGAAGGCCTCCAATATCGCCTCCGTGACGGCCCCGGACGAGCAGACCGCGGTCATCACCCTCAAGACCCCGCAGTCCAACTTCGAGCTGGCCTCGACCCTTGCCGTCTTCGGCATCGAGAGCCCGACGGCGCTCGCGGCCGGCAAAGCCGACACGACGCCGATGTCGTCCAACAAGTACGCCCAGGGCCAGCTTCCCCAGGGCCAGGACATGGTCGGCACCGGCCCGTTCATCTTCAAGGAATGGGTCCCCGGCGACCGCGTGACCATCGTCAAGAATCCGACCTACTGGGACGCCGCCAACGCGGCTCACCTTGACCAGGTCACCTTCAAGCCCATCGGCGACTCGACGGCCACCCTGCAGGCCCTGCAGTCGGGCGGCGTCGACGCGGCCTTCTCGATCTCGCCGCTGGACGTTAAGACGGCGCAGAGCTCCGGGCTGACGATCATCGACCGCGGCGCGTCGTGCAACCAGCTCAA
>JBEKCH010000033.1:0-29263 GCA_050014975.1 Candidatus Limnocylindrales bacterium | reverse complement strand
CGGCGCCCCATGCCTCCAGCGCCGCGGCCACCGTCGCCGCCGCGTCGCTGCTGCCGCCGCCCAGGCCCGCCGCGACGGGGATGCGCTTCGTGAGCCGCGCGGCAAGGGGCGGCGGGTCGGCCGGCGCGGCGGCCCACGTCGCGCCGGGCCACGTGGCGCGGAGGGCCCGGCGGGTCGCCTCGATCGCCTGCAGGACGAGGTTCTCGGGAGTGACCGCCAGGGCCAGGCCGGCGAGGCGCAGGGTGTCGGGCGTCGGCCGCGCCGCCCCTTCGGCCGACCGGCGGGGCGCCGGCGACAGGGCCACGACGTCGCCGACCGCCAGCGGCACCATGACCGAATGCAGGGCGTGGTAGCCATCCTCGCGCCGGCCTACCACGGCCAGGGTCAGGTTCAGCTTGGCCGGCGCGAGACGCTCGACGCGGCTGCGAGCGGCAACCGGACCCGCCGCGCCGCTCATCGGCGGCCCCTGTCCGACGAGCCCGATTTCGCGGCCGGCAACCCGCCCGGCGCCGCGCCCCTCGCGGTCGCGGGCGGCAGCGGCCCAAGCGCCTCACGGAGCGCGAGCCACTCGGCCACGGAGAGCGTCTGCGGCCGCCGCTCGCCACCGATACCGCACGCCTCGAGGGCCCGATCGATCCTGGGGCCCGGAACCGCCAGCTGGCGCACGAGCACGTTTCGGAGCATCTTGCGCCGCTCGCGGAAGCCGGCCTGGACCACCCGCCAGAGATCATCCTCCTCGGCGGCCGACAGGCGCGGCCGCTCGGCCAGTGGATCGCTCGGCTCGATGACGACCACCGCCGACTCGACATCGGGCGCCGGCTCGAACGCCGCGCGCGGCACCACGAAGGCGACGCGAACGGCGGCGTGGAACTGGACGAAGACCGAGAGGTAGCTCATCCGGCCGGGCGCGGCCGAGATGCGCTCGGCCACCTCCCGCTGCACCATCAGGACCAGGCGCGAAGGCCGCGGCCCCGTCCCGAGGAAGCGGTGCAGGATGGGGCTGGTGATGTGATACGGCACGTTGGCCACGACCTCGAAGGGCGGCGCTATCAGCTCGGCGATGTCCTGGTCGAGGATGTCGCCCGTGACCAGCCTCAGCGTGCCCGACGCGATGGCCTCGGCCTGCAGTCGACCCAGCCGTTCGGCCAGCCGTCCGTCCAGCTCAACCGCGGTAACCGCGGCGCCGCCCGCCAGCAGGCCTCCGGTCAGGATCCCGAGCCCCGGCCCGACCTCCAGGATGCGCCGTCCCGGTTCGGGCGCGGCCAGGTCCAGGATCCACTGCAGCACGTCCGGATCGGCCAGGAAGTTCTGCGACAGAGAGTGGCGGGCTGTGAGCCCGTCCTCGCGCAACTGGCGGCGAACCTCGAGCGGATCGAGCCGCGGCACCGGCCTGGAAACGGGCATCTCGCTCACCGGCGGGCCAGCGGCAGCGAAGGCTTGGCGTCCAGGTCGAGCCCGGCTCGCACGCCGGCTTCCATGCGCCAGGCGGCCGCGGCCCCGATCATCGCCCCGTTGTCGGTGCATAGCGACGGCCTTGGCACGACCAGTGGCATGCCCGCCGCCTGCGCCGCGGCCGCCAACCGATCGCGCAGCACGCGGTTGGCCGCCACACCCCCGCCCAGCACCACCGACCGCGCTCCGGTCGCTCGAGCCGCCCGGATCGTCTTGGTCACGAGCACGTCCACGACGGACTCCTGGAAGCCGTCGGCCAGCTCCGCGACCCGATCGTCGGCCAGCGGCGACCCGCCGGCCGGGCCTCCACCCCCGGCTTCGGCCGCGATCGTCCGCCGGGCCGCCGTCTTGAGGCCGCTAAAGCTGAAATCGAACGAACGCCCCAGCCAGGCCCGCGGGAAGACCACGTCATGGCGCATCGCCCCCTTGGCCGCTTCCATGATCGCCGGGCCGCCCGGGTACGGCAGCCCCAGCAGCCGTCCCACCTTGTCGAACGCCTCCCCGGCCGCGTCGTCGACGGTCTCGCCCAGCAGCCTGTACTGCAGGTGGTCGCGCATCTCCACCAGAAACGTGTGCCCGCCCGAGACGATCAGCGCCACCAGCGGAAAGAGCGGTTCCGGAACCTCGCGCGCTTCGTCCGCCAGCCAGGCCGCGTACAGGTGGCCTTCGAGATGGTTGACCGGGACGAGCGGCTTGCCGTGCACGTAGGCCAGCGTCTTGGCGAAGTTGATGCCGACCAGCAGTGATCCGGCCAGCCCGGGCCCCTCGGTGACGGCCACCGCCGAAACGTCCCCCCAGGTCACGCCGGCCGCGGCCCAGGCCTCGTCGAGGACCGGCACTATCCAGCGCAGGTGGGCCCGGGCCGCGACCTCCGGCACGATCCCGCCCGCCGCCGCGTGCATCGCGACCTGGCTCGCCACTACGTTGGAGTGGATCCACCGGCCGTCCTCCACCAGCGCCACGCCGGTCTCGTCGCAGCTGGATTCGACCGCCAGGATCAGGCCGCCGCGCGTCACGACGACCTCCTCGAGTCGTTCGGCCGGGGCACGTCGGGCGCCACCGCCCGCCCGCCTCCGGCCGACTCGCCCCCGGACGCTCCGCCTTCGACCGCGCCCTGGGCTTGCGCCTCGGTCCCGGCCCGCCGGATCGGCAGCCCATCGTCCCCCAGCTCGACGTCCGGTCGCCTGGCCACGGCGGCTCGAAGCGCGGCGATTCGATCGCGCATCTGCCGGCCGTCGAGCGCCTGGGTGGTCATGACCAGGGCATCCTCGTTGTCGTCGGTGTAGTAGCGCGCCCGCACGCCGACCAGGGCAAAGCCGTACTTCTCGTAGAGGCGCCTGGCGGGATGGTTGGACGGCCGAACCTCCAGCGTCGCCTCGCGTGCACCGCGCGCCTTCGCGAGATCCAGCAGGGCCAGCAGCAGCCGCTCTCCGATGCCCTGGCGCCGCCAGGCCTTGCGGACCGCGAACGTGGTGATGTGGGCCTCGTCGACCATCATCCACATCCCGGCAAAGCCGACGAGGCGGTCCTCATAGCGGGCCACGATGTAGTGCGCCAGCCGGTTGTTCTCGAGCTCGGAGCGATAGGCGTTCGGCGGCCACGGCGTCGTGAAGCTCTCGCGCTCGATCTCCTGTACCGCGCCCAGGTCGTCGACCGACATCCGATCGACGACGATCGCTACCGGCGGTCGCGCGACCATCGCACCTCTCCCTTCACCGCGCCGATGCCGCGTGGCAGGGTCACGTACTCGGGCACGAGGCGGGCGACGTCGTCGCCGCCGGCCCCGATGCGGGCGGCACCCAGCCTGAGCAGCGCGGTTGAAAGCCCTTGCTCGGCCTGGGCGCCCAGCGCCAGCGCTGCCGCCGGCGCACGATCCGGGAGATCCACGGCCACGACCAGCGTACCGGGTTCGAGCTGTGGATCGTCGCCGCCGCGGAGCAGCGTCGCCACTCCCCCGAGAACCAGCACGCGGTCCGAGGGCCCGGCCGGCAGCAACAGGGCCGCCGCCTGCGACTCCGGTGCGCCCGCCGCCTCGCGCGCCGCGGCCAGCAGCGCGTCCGAAGTCGCGACGCCGGCGATCGGAAGATCCAGCCCCCGCGCCAGCGCCTTGGCGGTCGCGAGGGCCACGCGCATGCCGGTGAACGCCCCGGGGCCCGTCCCCACGACGATCCCGCCCAGCTCGGTCAGCGCAACCCGGCTGGCGGTCAGCAGGTCGTCGGTCCGGGTCAGCAGCTCTTCGCCGTGGCGATAGCCGGCCTGCCAGCGCCGCTCGGCGATGACGGCGCCATCGGACGAACCGAGCGCCACGAGCGCGCGCGTGCCGGAGGTGTCGATGGCGAGCAGAGGCCGGCCGGTCATCGGCTCGACCTTTCGACGGCCGACTCGCCCGCAAGTTCGGCCAACGCGGCCATATCGTCCGGCAGGGCATCGAGGTACCGCTCGTAGCCATCGTCTCCCGCGCGCAGCACGATCCGGCGGGGGTCGTCGCCCGAGCCCTCGATCAGGACGTCGAGACGGCCGGCAGGCATCGCATCCTCCAGCCGCTCGGCCCATTCGATGAGGGTTACGCCCTCGCCCTGGCGCTCGTCGATCAGCCCACCCGCCAGCGCTTCGGCCGCGCCGGCGAGCCGGTACAGGTCGATGTGGAAGAGCGGCAGGCGGCCGCGATACTCGGCCATCAGCACGAAGCTCGGCGAGACGATCGTGTCGGTCACGCCCAGCCCCGCCCCGAAACCTTTGGCGAACTGGGTCTTGCCGGCGCCGAGCTCACCCACCAGGCCGATCAGGTCGCCCGGGCGCGCAGCCGCCGCCAGCACCTGCGCCAGGGCGCGCGTGGCCGCGGCAT
Organism: Candidatus Limnocylindrales bacterium; assembly: GCA_050014975.1. Taxonomy (GTDB): domain Bacteria; phylum Chloroflexota; class Limnocylindria; order Limnocylindrales; family CSP1-4; genus Fen-1039. The sequence goes on along the minus strand of JBEKCH010000033.1, from coordinate 24,966 downwards.
CCCGCGTCTCGACAACCCGTTCTGGAGTCCGGTCTTCGCTCACGCAGGGAGGTTACCCGAAAGCGTGCCGCCGACGCTTCCGGCCCGCGCTGCAGGCCGGCGCGTGCGCCGCTCGCCGGGCGGCGGAGCCAGACCGGGTACCGGCCGGCCTACGCCAGGATCAGCTCGCTGCGGCCCATCGTGTCGGCGTCCTTCGGCAGCTCGAGAAGGCCGTGGGGCCGGAGCCCGTCGTAGATGGCGAGCGCCTCGTCGACCTGCAATGGGTCGGCTGGGTCGAAAGAATCGCCCCGAAGCCCGATGAGAACCCCACCGGGCCGGATGTTCCTGGCGAGAGTGCCTCGAGGAAGGGCAGAACGGGTCAGGAGCTGGAGCGTGGGCAGCGATCGTCCGCGTCGCCCAAGGTAAGTTCGCCAGCCCACGACGAGGTGGTCCTTTGGATCGCCCCGAACGGCGGCCTTCCACGAGTTGGTCGCCATCCAGGCGGTGCCCGGCCTCCAGAAGGCTATCGAGACGCAGAGCGCATCCTCGAGGAGATCCTCCGCCGGCCAATCGCCTTTCCGAAGCGACTTGACCGTTGCGCTGGCGATCGGACCGGCGGGCAACCTGGTGCCGTCGCGCACCCGAACGCTGAAGCGCTCGTCCCCTTCCGGGCCGCACAGAAATGAAGCCACGAACCCATCCGAGGCCACGCTGGCATCCGTCGGCCGTCCCCTGGGATCCGTGGACGTGTAACGGTTCCTGGGGTCGAACAGGAGCTGCAGAAGCTGGATGAGGAACCCCGGATCGTCGACCTCGACATGCACGAGGCCACTCGTCGGCGTGACGAGCCGAAGACTGGCGAACTCGGGCGCCACCCCGCGCAGGGCACGCAGGTAGGACTGAACGGAGTGAAGGAACCCGCCCATCATCATCGGACTGGACCACCAGTTCGATACCGCGTATAGGTGATCGGGCACGCTGCATGCCCCCTTCGAGCGTTACAGGATGAACCGCTCCAGATCTGCCAAGGCGATTATGGTGGGTTGAAGATCGTCGCCGAGGCGCACATTCGCGGCCTCGAGATGAATGCCGGCACGGAAGCGGTGCAGTCCCGCGGAGCTGAGCCAGCGGCCCTCTCGACCGGCGTGGGGACCGCTCCGGACGCGAACCCAGTCGGGCGCTACGTCCGGCAACGGCACGTCCATCACGTCCACGACCAGCAACGGCGGGTCGATGACGACCGCCGCCTCGCGGCCCGCGAGGGCGGCCAGCAGAGCCAGGATCGGCGAAGCGATCGGGCGGCGCTGGTGGCCGTCGAGCCCGAGGACCCCGAAAGGCGGCATCAGATGCAGCCCCGCGCTCTGGCGCACCTCGGACGCGGCCAGGTCCCGCAACTCGCCCTCGCCCAGCGAGCCCGCGACCATGCCCCGGATCGACATCGCCCGCGCCCGCGACAGCGCCTCGGCGGAGACGCGGCCGCCGGCCACGACGATCGCTCCTGAGCGGCTGACGTCCAGAGCGGTGTCGCGCAGCTCCCCATCGACGAGCCGAGGTACGTCCAGGTAGCCGCGCGTCGGCTGACCGCCGGCGACCGCCGCCGGGATCGCGACCCCCGTCACCTTCATCGAGATGCCAATGCAGTTGACCGCCGCGGTCACGACGCCGGTGGTGGGCGACTCGACCTTCTCGTGGCGTTCTCCCACCGCCGCGCTCCAGCGCCCGTCCAGCTCGTAGAGAAGAGTGCCGGCGATGCGCCTCTGGGTCTCGTGGCGCGAGTCCTTGCCACGGCGATCGTCCCCACCGACCCACCACTTGCCCGGCTCGGGTGGACGGCGGCGTTCCTGCTGGGTGCCGCCGGACGAAACCCCGGCCGGGGCGTCCGCTCCTCCGACCGCTCGGCCGCCGGAGCCATTGCCGTTCCCGTACCTGTCCATTCCCTTGAGGCGGCCCACGTCGTAGTACTCGGGATCGGGGGTCCGCTCCACGATCGGCGCGCCGGCGTTCACCTTCTGACCCGGGCTGACCAGCACACGATCACCGGGCCCCAGGCGGAAGTGGATCGTGGGCGAGACGATCAGAATCCGCCGCGCGGGCACGCGGCCGAACTCGGGGGGCATGACTCGCCCGTCAGCTCGCAGCCGGCCGGTCATTCGTCGATCTCCGACCACATCGCCCTTTGCCAGGCCTCCCACGTCGCACGCTTCTGATCCGCCTTGTCCGGCAGGCGCAGCGGAATGTCGCGCAGGTCGACGAACAGCCCGCCCAGCCCACCCGAAACCTCGACCGAGAAGCGGCGCCCCCGCACTCCAAGCCTGACGGCGTCCCGAAAGTCCATCTCGGCGATAGCGGTCTGGCCGGGCGGCAGCTCAACGGCCCAGATGCCGCCAGGTTGGAGGTCGATGTCCGAGTTGGCCATCTCACCCAGGACGCGCATCCGGCCGGCGCTTCGACCCTGGCGGATGCCGGAAGGCAGGATCAGGCTGCCGAGGGGCAGGAGCGCGTCCTCCACGAGGTCCCTGAGCATCTTGCGCCGCTCCTCCTCGTCGGCGATCGCGCCCAGAGGTCCGAGGAGGCGGGCTTGATCGCAGGCGAGGCGGCTGATGCCCGGGCGCCGGACCAGGTCCGCCATGGCCAGAGCCACGACCGAAGGCGGCGTCGACGCCCAGACTCCACCGGCGGCGATCAGTATGTCCGGCATCTCCCGGGTCGAGATCTCCGGTGTCGCCGCCACCAGCCGCTCCACCGCCGCTTTGGCCGCCGCGAGGCGAAGCAACGCACCCTCGCCGTCGGCTTCGCCCCAGGGACAGATGCGCATATCGCGCAGCCGGTCATTCAGGCGATAGCGGTCGAGGGCGACCGTGGACCAGGAAAGGACCGAGTCGACCACTTCGTCGGAGGTTTCGGCCGGGACGAACGAACCGCCAGCCATCGCGGCGTGCGAGGTCACGACCGTCAGGTGTCCCGGTCCGAACGGCTCGGCTCGAGACCGGAGCCCGCCGTTGAGGCCGACCTCCACGGCCTCGATGGACTTGTCGAGAAGCAGGGCCAGCGATCGAACCGAGCGCGCGATGCCGAGCCTGCTGTCGTCCGAGCGGGCGCGCAAGCCTTCGAGCACCTGCTGCAGCGCGGCGCCGGCGGGAAGCCCGGACTCGGCGTCTGGGGCCAGGAGAACGCTGTCATGTTCGCTGGATGTCGGGACGGGGTTCGCAGCCATGGCCTGCTCGGGGCCGGCAGCCGTAAGTGGCACCGGCTTCATGGGCTGGCCGGCGGCGTCGGTGGGCTCGACATCGGCGGCGGGCCTGGCTGCGGAGGTGGCGGGCTTGGCGGCGGCAGCGAGGGCCTTGGCGGCGGCGCCGCGCCTGGTGGCGGTGCCGGGCTTGGTGGCGGTGAGGGCCGGGGCGGCTGCATCGGTTGGGCCGGGCGGTGTCCCGGCCTCGGTCTTCGCCGGGGCCTCCACAGGCCCGGCGGCCGTAGCTGTCGCCGGCAGGTGGGGGATTCGGTCATGCTCGCCCGTCCCACGAAAGTCCGACTCCTGGACCGCCGCGCCACCGGCGAGGACCACCGCCAGCTCCGGCCGACTGCGCGCCGCGGCCGACACCAACGCCCCGAGCATGGGCAGGTGGCGCCGTTCGTCGCCGGCGGGTGTCGGGTCCGCTCCCAACAGCACCGCGTCCGTGTCCGGCGCGAGCACCAGCCGGCTGAGCGCCAAAGGATCCTCCACGTCGGCACTGCCGCCGACGACCAACCAGCCCGCCCGGGCAGCGACTTCCTCGAGGCGCCGCCGCTGCCGGCGAGAGCCCGCCAGCACGGCTATCCGGCGAGGCGGAGAGCTGCGGCTCTCCAGGCGGGCAAGGTCGGCGGCGAGAGCCGCGGCCTCGGGCCGCTCCTGGGCAGCGACGTACTCGAGGAGCTCCCGGTCGGCCTGCCCGACCCTGTCCAGGATCCCGATCAGCAACGCATCGAGGTCCGTGTTGGATGGCGCGGCGGCATGGGCAAGCAGGCGCCAGCGCCCGCCGGCGTGGCCAACGAGAGCGGCTGAGGTCGTGGCCGAGCCGAAGTCGAGGGCGAAGAAGGCTCGAGGTTGACGGCTCACGGGCCTATGCTAACCGGCCCGCCACCCGCTGTCGCCGGCATCACGGCACAAAGACTCGCTGTCTGGCAGCTCCGCCGGGGGACGCCTCAAGCGTCCCAGGTCATCTGTTCGTCGGGGTCCTGGAGCCGCTCTATCAGCTGCTCGATCCCGAGATCGTCGGCGAGGATCTCGCTCGCCACTGGCAACTCGCCACCGAAGACGCGGCGCAGCGTCGGGTCGAAGAAGACCATCGCTCCGCTGCCGAGCTGGCGGTACGGGCGGCTGGCCTGCAGGAACAGAACGGCCGGCGCGGTCAGGCCGCGCAACTGGATCTCGCGGGCTGCCTGCTCCACGAGATCGTCGCGCTGCTCCTCCGAACGGCCCGGTAGTTCCATCAACTCAGTAACCCTGCTCACTCTTCCGGCTCGCTGCCAGCTCGGCCAGTGACCGACTGTCACCCGGGACGGCTACTCGCAACCCAGCGGACCACGTTCTTCCTCACCCACCACAGCGCCAGCGCCGCCGATCTCTCCTCCACGCCCCCCCAGATCGCAGGCCACGACGCGCATTTCGACCGCTTTGGCTGCCGCATAGTACACCCTCGGCAGCCGCCCCGACATCGCCGTCACGATCTCATAAGAGATGGTGTTGCCCCACCGCGCCACCTCGATGGCATCGATCGTCTCGTTGCCCTGTTTTCCGATGAGCGTGAACTCGTCGTCCACGGTGACCGGAGGCCCGGCAACGTCGGTCACGTCGACCATGACCGCATCCATGGCCACCGTGCCGACGGCCGGGACGCGACGGCCCCTGACCAGGACCTGTGCCCTGTTGGACAGGCTGCGCGGCAGCCCGTCGGCGTACCCGAGGGGCAGGGTGGCGATCCTGCTGTCACGGGAGGTGACAAAGGTTGGCCCGTAGCTGACACCCGTGCCGGCGGCGAGCTCCGTCACCCGGACGGGGCGAGCGCGCAGCGAGAGGATCGGGCGCAGGCCAGCCGCCACCGCCGCGTGGCCCTCCGCCACGGTCAGCCCGTCGGGCACGATGCCGTACAGGGCCAGTCCGATCCGGACCACGTCGAAGCCCGGGGCGCTGGCCGCGAGCAGGCCCCCGCTGGCGGCCAGGTGGCGGTCCGGCGTGGTCACGCCCACTTCATCGAGCAGGCTGGCGGCGACGCCCAGGCGGGCCGTCTGCGCCGCGGTCCGCTCCAGGTCGCCGGCCGCCTGGAGGTGCGACCAGAGGCCGGCCAGGCGAGCCCGCGGCGAAGCCTCGATGGCGGCGGCCGCAGCCGGCACAGCCGTCGAGTGCAGGCCGCCCCGGCCCAGCCCAGTTTCAACCTCGAGGTGGATCGGCAGGACTCGATTCGCGGGCGCGTCGGCATCCGTGAGGCCGTCCAGGACGGCCAGCGTTCGGTCGAGCAGCGTCTGGTCTCCGGCCGTGACCGAGAGGCACAGCCGCAGCGCGTCGGGCACGAGCTCGGGCGGGATCGGGAAGAGGATCAGGATCGGGACCGAGAGGCCGGCCTGCCGCAGCTCCACCCCCTCGTCGAAGGTGGCCACGCTCAGGCTCCGCACTCCGGCGGCCACGAGTGCCCGGGCCACCGGCACGGCCCCGTGGCCGTATGCATCGGCCTTGACGACTGCTTCCAACCGAATTCCCGGTGCCAGGGAGCTCGCCAGCAGACGAGCGTTCGAGGCGACGGCATCGAGGTCTATCTCTATCCAGGCGCTGCGCGGCAGGGGCGGGAGCGATTGGCCCGGCAAGGCCTCGATCAGCGGCTGCCGCGAGGCGACGACCCGGGCAGAAATCCCTGCGGCGGACGGCCCGTGTCTACCCGGGACCGGCGCCGTCTCTCGCGCGCTCAGCGGACCGCCCCTTCGGTCGACGCCGCTCCGGAGGGCGCGGCTCCGCGAGAAGCGTCTTCCCGTGGCGCCGCTGCCCGGACGGCGGCTCGACCGGCCACCAGCCGCTTCCGCGCGACCGGCAGCTCCGGGCACAGGTCGGAGGCCAGCAGCCCCGCGTCGCCCAGCCGGGCCCGGACCGCTTCGCCGGCCATGCCGTGCAGGTAGACGCCCAATTGGGCGGCCTCGAACGTACCGAGGCCCTGCGCCAGCAGGGCTCCGACGGTGCCGGCGAGAACGTCGCCGGTGCCGCCGCTCGCCAGCGCAGGGTTCTCGAAGGGCGAGACGGCGGTGCGGCCTCCGGGCTCGGCAATGACGGTGCGGGCGCCCTTGAGGACCACCACCTGGCCCCACTCGGTGGCGGCTTCGCGGGCGGCGGCTACCCGCCTGGCGTCGTCGAAGACGAGATCGCCCATCTTATGCGGATCGTGGCCGTCGGCGGCTCGGAGCCGCAGGAACTCCCCGACGTGCGGGGTCAGGACGCAGCGCGCGGCGACGTCGGCGGCCCAACCGTCTACGGTCGCCAGCGACCGCAGCGCCTCCGCGTCGAGCACTGCCGGCACGGGCTCGCCGTCCTCGTCGCCAGCCAGCAGGCCGCGGATGAGCTCCGTCATCGACAGGCTGGGCTTCAGGCCCGGGCCCACCACCAGGGCATCGTGGTCGTGGTCGAGGATCCGTGCCAGCGCCTCTTCCGGATCCACCTCCTCGACGTCGTCCTCGGGCAGGGAGAGAGTCGTCGCCTCCACGACCTTGGCCGCGAACAGCGGCTGGAGCGACTCGACACAGGCCAGGGTCACGAGCCCGGCCCCGGCCCGCCCGGCGGCCGTGCAAACCAGCAGGGCCGCCCCGGCGTAGTCGACCGAACCGGCAAGGACGAGCAGCTTGCCGAAATTGCCCTTGTGCCCGCGCACAGGCCGCGCCGGGACCAGCGTCGCCGCGATCGTGTCGTCGAGCGCGATCGTGTCGGGAGCCGTCTTAGCCGCCATCACGACCCTCCTCCAGCCCGGCCGCCTCGCGATGCATGGCCCGCAGGCGTTCCAGTCGTCCAAGCAGGTGCCGCTCGCGCTCGTCCAGCCGCTCTTCGATATCGGGCGGCAGGAGATAGCGTCCACCGGCCGTCCGGACGCCATACGCGGTTGCGACGGCGAACTCCGACTCGTGGCTAATGGAGATTGCGACCCGGCTCATGCCAAGCTGGTCCGCCCGCCTGGCCGCGCGACCGTGAAGTCGGACCGCCGGCTGCCCGGTCGGCAGTCGCTCGATCTCGATATCGCGCCAGCCGATCCCACGGACGCCCAGCCCGAGAACCTTGGAGACCGCCTCCTTGGCCGCCCACCGACCGGCCAGCGTCTCGGGCCGATTCCGGACGTAGGCGGCTTCGGCCGGCGTCAGAACGCGGGCGGCAAACCGATCGCCGAAACGCTCCAGGGCGGCGGAGATGCGAGAGACGCGGATGATGTCGATGCCGAGCTCGGGTGTCTGACTCGGCGAGGCGTCGGCCGGCGCCGCGCCGGCTGCCCCGGCGTCCCTGCTGGCCGCACCTTCGGCAACCGCCTTCGCGGGTCGGCCTTCGCGTCCGTCGCCCGCACCGGGTCGCTGCCGCGCGCCTGCCATCTACTCCACCGTCACCGACTTGGCCAGGTTCCTCGGCTGGTCCACGTCGCGTCCCCGGATCACGGCGACGTGGTAGGCGAAGAGCTGCAGCGGAATGACCGCCAGGATCGTGCTGAGCGGCTCGAGCGCGTCGGGAACGTAGCAAACGTCCGTGGCCAGGCTCTCGATCTGCGTGTCGCCTTCCGTGGCCACTGCGATGACGCGTGCGTCTCTGGCTCGACCCTCCATGAGATTGCTGATCAGCTTCTCGTAGACCGCTGAGCGGGTCGCCACGGCGACGAGCGGCACGTCGGGATCCAGAAGCGAGATGGGGCCGTGCTTCAGCTCGCCCGCGGCGTAACCCTCGGCGTGCAGGTAGCTGATCTCCTTGATCTTGAGCGCGCCCTCGAGCGCGGCGGGGTAGCCGAATCCCCGGCCGATGTACATGAAGCCGGCCGCGCTGGCGTAGCGGGTCGCAATCTCCTCCGTCGCGGCCGAGAGCTCGATGGCGCGCCGGGCGGCCTCGGGCAGCGCCCGCAGGGCGCCGATCAACTCGGCCTCCTCGTCCGCTGTTCGGCGGCCGAGCTGATGGGCGATGTCGGCGGCGAGCATGACCAGCGTCACGACCTGGGTCACGAAGGTCTTCGTGGCGGCAACAGCCACTTCGGGTCCTGCCTGCAGGAAGACCGACGCGTGAGCCTCGCGCGTGATCGCGGAGCCCACGGTGTTCGTGACGGTGATCACCGTTGCGCCGCGCTGGCGGGCAAGGCGGGCCGCGGCGATCGTATCCGCCGTCTCGCCGGACTGCGTCACGGCCACGACGAGGGCGCGGGCATCGAGCGGCGGCGCGCTGTAGCGGAACTCGGAGGCCACGCTGGCCCGGGCGGGAACTCCCAGCCAATCCTGGAACAGCTGCGCGCCGACGAGCGAGGCGTAGTAGGCCGACCCGCAGGCGATCAGCTCGACGCGACCGACGTTGACGAACCGTTCGCGGATCGGATCGAGATCCTCGAGACAGACGGCCTTGCCGCGGATGCGGCCGGCCAGGGCCGATTGCAGGGCCGCCGGCTGCTCGTGGATCTCCTTGAGCATGAAGTGGGGGTAGCCGCCCTTCTCCGCCGCCTCGGCAGACCACGGGATGAGGTCGACCGGCCGCTCGACGGCGTTCCCAGATATGTCCGTGATCAAGACCGAGCCCGGCCGCAGGTCGGCAACGTCGCCGTCGGCGAGAAAGACGACGCGCTTGGTGTAGGCCACCAGGGCGGCAGCATCGGAGGCCAGGAAGCTCTCACCCTCGGCCAGTCCGACGATCAGCGGCACGTTCAGTCGGGCTCCGACGAGCCGGTCGGGCTCGTCTCGGTGCATCACGACGAGGGCATACGCGCCCTCGAGTCGACCGAGAGCGGCGCGTACCGCGTCTGCCAGGTCGCCCCGATATGCATCCTCGACCAGATGGGCGACGACCTCGGTGTCCGTCTCGGAAACGAGCGTGTGGCCGCCGGCGACCAGCTCGTCGCGCAGCTCGCGGAAGTTCTCGACGATGCCGTTGTGAACGACGGTGATACGACCGCTGCAGTCGCTGTGCGGATGAGCGTTCAGGTCGCTCGGTCGCCCGTGCGTGGCCCAGCGGGTGTGGCCCATGCCCACCCCGGCGCGAGGCGGCGCGCCGCCCAGGGCGTCCTCGAGCACGGCCACCTTGCCGGCCCGCTTCTCGACGAACAGCTCGCCCGACTCGGTCACGAGGGCGATCCCGGCGGAGTCGTAGCCACGGTACTCGAGGCGTCGAAGCCCATCCAGCAGGACAGGGCCCGCTTGCCGTGGTCCCGTGTAGCCGACGATTCCGCACATGACTGAATTCTCTCCCGGTCTCGTGGACGCGGCCCGCGCGAGGCCGACGACGGGACGCCTGCGAAGGGGGCTAGTTTAGCCGCTCCGCAGCCAAAGCCGCGAGTTCATCGGCCAGTTCCGCGACGAGAGCCTCATCCGAGCCTTCCACCATGACCCGAATCGAAGGCTCCGTGCCCGACGGTCGGACGAGAACCCGACCCGACGACCCCAGGCGCGACTCCGCCCTGGCGATGGCCCGACGAATGGCCGGGTCACCCTCCCACTGGTCCTTGTGGCGGGCGGGAATAGCCCGCTGCTGTTGGGGCAGCATCGGGATCTGGCTCGCCAGATCGGCCAGGGAGCGGCCGCTGCCGGTCATAACGGCCAGGACTTCCATGGCCGTCACGATGCCGTCGCCGCTGGTCGAATGCTCCAGGACGATGACGTGACCACTCTTCTCGCCGCCCAGGCCGGCGCCGTTGACCACCATGCCTTCGAGTATGTTCTTGTCCCCCACCGGCGTCCGGATGACCTGGCCGCCGGCCGCTTCGACGGTCGATTGCAGGCCACCGTTGGACAGGACCGAGACGACGAGGGCGCGGTTCGGAAGCCTGTCGGCGGCAAGCCGGTCGAGCGCCAGGATGCCGAGCACGGCGTCGCCGTCGACGACACGGCCACTGCCATCCACCGCGATCAACCGGTCGGCGTCGCCGTCCAGGGCAAAGCCCACGTCGGCGCCCCGTTTCACGACCTCCGACGCCAGGGCGGCGGGAGCCGTGGCACCGCATTCGACGTTGATGTTCGCCCCGTCCGGGTCGGCGAAGATGACCTCGACCCTCGCTCCGGTCGCGGACAGGATCCGCTCCGCGGCCACGCTGCCCGAGCCGTTGGCGCAATCCACCACGAGGTGCAGGTCGGTGTTGAATCGTCGCGCCAGCCGGAGACGGTGCTCGAGGTAGAGGTCCAGCAGGCCGCGAGCATCGACGGCCTGTCCCAGGGCCTCGGGTGGTGCTGCCGGGAGCTCTTCGGCCCGCCAGATGAGCTGCTCGAGCTCGTCCTCCACGTCTTCGTCGAGCTTGAGACCGTGCTCGTCGAGGACCTTGAGGCCGTTGTCGCGGGCCGGGTTGTGAGAGGCTGAAACCATGATGCCGGCCGCGAAGTGGCCCGCTCCGGTTATGTAAGCCAGGGCCGGGGTGGGCACCACTCCCACGCTGTGCACGTCGACTCCAACGCTCGTGGCGCCGGCCACGATCGCGGCCACGAACATGTCACCCGAGCGGCGCGTGTCCTGGCCGACGACGATGCAGCCGCCCCGGCCGGCCAGGAGATGCGCCGCGGCGCGGCCCAGCGAATAGGCCAGGGTCGGTTTCAGGTCGACGTTGGCTATGCCACGGATTCCGTCCGTGCCGAAGAGTCGCGGCAAAGTGAGCTCCTGGGGCTAGGTAACAGGTGAGCTGGTCGGTGTCGGCGTAGGCGTCGGCGTAGGCGTAGGCGGAATCGTCACCGTGACCGTGATCTGGCTCGGACTGATGGCGACGATCTTGAGCCCGGGCGGGACAGTAACCGTGACCTGAACGGTGTACGTACCGGGATCGAGGGAACCAACCGAGACGGTTCCGACAAGCGTAGAGGTGTCGAAGGCATTGAGAGCGGCCGCGGCTCCACCGAGCGTAACCGTCACGCTCGGAGTCGAGAGGACGTAGATGCGGTCGGACCTGGCGCCATCGGGCACTATGCCGATGGCCACCGTCCTCGTTTCGGCGGGGGAGGCCAGGTGCACGACGACGGTGACGGTCGAGACGTCCGGGGCCTCCACTCCGGCCGCAAGGTTCAGCGCGACCTTGGCCGAAACGTCGCCCGTCGCACCCGAGATGGAGATCGGCTGGGTGTTGGCCGCCCCGTTGAGCGCGGCCAACGCGTCCGCTTCGCCACTAACCGAGACTGTCAGGGGCGTCACGTCGATGGAGGTTATGTAGTAGCCGGCGGCGGGAGTGCCCTTGATGACCGGCGTCACCGGCACGATCTGGGATCGCAGCTGGCTGCCTATCTGGATGCGAACGTGGACCGTGTCAGGGCTGAGCTCGACGCTATCGACGGTGTTGCCGTTGGCGTCCACCGGCACCAGGACGACGTCGTCGTTGACGTCGAGACCTGAGGCGTCGATGCGGACCTGGGCTTCCGCCCGGACCACGCGCGCGACCAGGGTGGAGGCGCCGGTTGCCTCGACCTCGGTGACGCTCAATGACTCGGGCCCAAGGCTAAGACCCGACGGCGGCACCCCTGGGTCGACCTGCACCGGGACCGTCTTCGCCACCACGGGATCCAGAGTCACGAGTACCTGCTGGGGCTGGTAGTCGACGATCTGGATGCGCTGGTCCTCGGCGACGAGCTGAACCTTCTCCAGGGTGCTGTCGCTGGCGCCGACCTTCGCGCCTGTCAGGTCGATCGTCGCGCTGAAGCTGTTGCTGGAAACCGCCACGTCCGCCGGGGCGATGTAGCGGATGCTCCCGACCATCGGCATGGTTTCGGGTTTGATCAGGAACGTGTTGGTCGGCTGATCCACCACCTCTATCGCGACCTGACCGGGCCATTGCTGTGTGCTCTGGAGCGCGACCATGCCCACGTACAGGATGATCGCAAGAAGGAGTGCGCCCGCCTTGAGCGCCCAGTTGCGGAAGATGAACCGCAAGATCCTCACGACGCGGCCCTCTTGTCCTCGGGGTCGTCATCGGCCAGTGTCGGCTCGCTTCGCGGCGGCCCTACCCGGGGCGGCTCGACGTGAGGCGGGCGTCGCTCCGAGCGGTCCTTGCGTGCCGGCTCGTCACGAAGACGGCCGCGGAAACGTGCCCTTCGAGCCAGCGCGCGGAAGGAAGGCGCCACGCGGCGCCCCGACCTCGTCTCGCGCAGCAGCCGGCCGCCCACGACCTCCGGGTGCAGATGCGCGATCAGAGCCCGAGCGAGCTTGGGCTCGTCGAGATTTCGGACGATCCTGGCACGCTCGACAAGGCTGATCTGGCCGCTCTCCTCCGAGACGACGACGACCAGGGCGTCGGTTTGCTCGGTCATCCCCAGGGCGGCCTTGTGACGGGTGCCGAAACGCTCCAGCGGAATGGTGGTCTCAGCCGACGGTAGCAGCGCCCCGGCGGCCAGGATCCGGTCACCCCGGATCACGACCGCGCCGTCATGGAGAGGGGTCTTGGGCGAGAAGACGGTTACGAGCAGATCGGCCGAAATGTCGGCATGAAGCATGACGCCGGTCTCGGCGATCTCCTGCAGGCCGGTCTCGCGCTCGATGACGATGAGCGCACCGTGACCTTCGTGCGACAGGCGCGCCGCGGCGCCAGCAACTTCGGAGGCGATGTGCGCTGCCCGCGATTGCTCGGCCGGTGAAATCAGCCAGCCCAGCGAGCCGAGGCGACCGATTCGATCGAGCGCCCGCCGCAGTTCCGGCTGAAAGATGACCACGAGGGCGAACAGGCCGACGTACGCGCCCGTCTGGAGAATGAGCGTCAGCAGCCGCAGATCGAAGGCAAGGGCGGCGCCGTAGACGAGGAACAGGAGGCACACGCCGACGACGAGCCGGACGGCTCTTGTCCCTCTGATCAGGCTGAAGAGCCAGTAGATCAGGAGGGCCGTGATGGCGATATCGGCCACGACGTTGGGGCTGACCTTGTCGAGGGCCGACTGCAACACTGGCATCGGTTGGTCAGTTTACACTTCCGGGCGCTCCGCCCCCTCTCCCCGGAGAGCGTCGGCTGTCAGGTCGGGCACACGGTGCCCCCGCGTCAGGCTCAAGAAGGCACCGAGGTCCTACGAGCACAGGCTCTGGAGCGCCTCGTCCTTGGGGAAAGCTCTGGTCGCCGCCGCGCATAGCCGCCGGCGAGTTTCTTCGTCGTCGTTGAGTTCCGCCAGCCGACCGAGCAGCCTGAGCTTCTCCGCGGCAAGGCCGTCCCAGCTGCGAGCCACGTAGATGTCCACCAGGACGAGGTGCGCGTCGACATCGCCCGGGGCGCGCTGGAGGAGCCGGTGAGTGGCATCCAGGCCAGCCTCGAAGCGCCCCTCGCGGGCGTAGGCACGGGCGGTCCACAGGAGCAGCGAGCGAAGAGCCGTACTGTCCCCCGCCAGATCGGCGGCTTCTGCGGCGGCCAGGAGCTCGTCTCCGGTAGGCTGGTGCTCGCTGTCGCGGAGCGCCCCGACCAGGCCTTCCGGCAGGCCGTCCAGGCTCTCCATGACGCCAATCGCGGGACGCTCGCCGGCCGGAAGCTGGGCTGCTGCGGCGGCCACCGGTTCGGCCACTTGGGCCGGCACGGGGGCTTTGGCTGCGGCGACGGGCTCGGGCTCCGGCTCGGGCCCCGGCTCGGGCTCCGCCTTCGGTGCGGGCGCAGCAACCGCGGGCTCGGGCTTCGCTTCCACGACGAGCGCGTGGGCGGCCAGAACGGCAACGGGCTCGGGCTCCGGCTCGGACCCGGCTGCCTCGGCGCCATCCGCCCTTGCCGGTTGGGACGCGGGCTCGACGACGGGCACCGGCCAGACCTCGCGCCAGGCGCGCCCGGGGCCGGCCGACGCGGTCGGCAGCGTGGGCGCGATCGGGGCAGCGCCCCGGCCGACGGTGAACGCCGGCGCGGCGCTCGGGCGGGCCGAATCGGCTCCAGGTTCGTCGCGCAATCGAAGCGCGCGTGCGAGCAGCTGCTCCGCCGCGTGGTCGCCGGCCGAGAAGCGGATCTCGCGCAGGAGCGCCCGCTGGTGCCGAATTCGATCCAGGGCTTCCTCCAGCTCGACGGCACGACGCAGCGTATCCGCGGCCTCGGGGAGCCGGCCGGCCGCCTCCTGGACCTCGGCCACGTGGTCCAGGGCCGCCGCGGCGTCGCTGCGCATTCCCGCTGCCGTCAGGGCCTCGGCCTGCCCGAGCAGGGCACCCTCGTCGTGGGGTGACAGCTCAACCGCGGCGGTGAACTCGGTGAGGGCGTCCTCGAGATGACCCAGCCGCATGTACACGCCGCCCAGACTGGTGTGCGGCAGGGCGCGGGACGGCGCGATCTGGGCGGCGAGTCGATAGGCCGCCAGCGCCTCCTCAAGAGAGCCCCGAAGGACGGCCACGTGACCGGTTCGAAGCGCCTCTTTGTAGCGTTCATACAGGTCGTCCGTCATAGCACACATCATGACTTCGCGAGCCCCGGGCGTACCGGGTACCTGCGTTGCCAGCGCCGCTGCACTTGGTCCTATGCCGGCTGGCGGATTCCACGAGCGGCGGATCGTCGGACGCCGGCCCGGCGAACGCACTCGAACGTGGTGGGCGAGGACCGCGGGTGAAGGACGCGAAGTGGCGGTGGAGCCGCGACTAGCGCTTCGTGTACTGAGGGGCCTTCCGGGCGCGCTTCAGCCCGTACTTCTTGCGCTCCTTCATGCGCGGGTCGCGGCTGAGCAGGCCGGCCTGACGCAGCGGCAGACGGTTTCCCTCCGGATCTATTTGCAGAAGGGCGCGGGCTATGCCGTGGCGGATGGCGCCGGCCTGACCGGTGACACCGCCGCCTTCGACCTTGATCTGCGCGTTGTACGCGCCCTCCGTTCCGGTCACCCGGAACGGCATACGCACGTCGGCCTCGTCGATCGCGTTGCCGAAGTGCTGTTCGAGGGTTCGATCGTTGACCACGATCTCGCCCGAGCCGGGGACCAGTCGGACCCGCGCCACCGCGGTCTTGCGGCGGCCGGTCCCGTAGAAGAAAGCTGCGGTCGTCATGACGCTCCTAGTCAGGCCAGCGGCTCAGGCCGCTGAGCCTGGTGCGGGTGCTCGGGGCCGGCATAGATCTTGAGCTTGGTCAGCTGCTGCGCGCCCAGGCGGTTGTGCGGCAGCATCCCCTTGACGGCGCGTCGGATGACTTCCTCGGGCCGGCGCTCCAGGAGATGACCCAGCGTCTCCGACTTGAGGCCGTGCGGATAGCCGCTGTGCCGCACGTACAGCTTGGACTCGCGCTTGTCCGCGGTGACGGCGATCTTGCCAGCGTTGACGACGACGACATGGTCGCCCGAGTCCAGCGTCGGGCTGTACGTCGGCTTGCCCTTGCCCTCCAGGACGCGAGCGATGCGCGACGCCAGACGGCCGAGCGTCTCGTCCGTCGCGTCCACGACGTACCAGCGTCGCTCGATCTCGCTCTCACGGACCGTATATGTCTTGGCGGTCATCGTTCTCCGTTCGATCTGGCGTTCGTGCTCGCCGGCCGCCGCCCAAAGACGACGCGCCTGAGGCATAGGCCCTTCGCGGGGGCCGTGGCCCCTTTCAATGCCGGCTGCCACGACGCGAGCGCCGCGGCAACCGCCTGGTCATCTGTCCGGCCGTGACCGGCCTCCAGGAGGGCGGCCACGATCCTTCGCACCATGTGGCGAAGGAAGGCATCGGCCGCGACGTCGATCGTCACGAGCGATCCTTCCCTCCGGATCCGGACCCAGTGGACGGTCCTCACCGGCTGCCGGTGCGCCGCCCCGAAGGCGCTGAAGTCGTGGCGGCCCACCAGGACCGACCCGACCCGCTCCATCGCAGCGGTATCGAGCGGGTCCCGCACCCCGAGCGCAAAACGCTCGTGAAGCGGGCTTCGCGGCCCGTTCCAGACGGCGTAGCGATATTCCCTGTATCGCGCCGCACGGCGAGGATTGAACCCGGCCGGGACGCGCCGCATCTCGCGAAGCGATACGTCCGCCGGCAGCAGAGCGTTTATCGCCCTCGCCAGCTCTCTCGCCGGCCGTCCCAGCGGATCGGTGAAGGCGATCACCTGCCCCTGGGCATGCACTCCGGCGTCGGTTCGACCCGCCGCGTCGACCCGGATCCGGCGTCCGCCGGAGATCCGCGCCAGCGCGGCCTCGAGTTCTCCCTGGACTGTCCGGGCAGCAGGTTGGACCTGGAACCCGGCAAAGTCCGTGCCGTCGTATTCGACCCGTGCACGGTACCGCACGGGGGTGTCCTCTCGGACACCTGGCGAGCCGTTCGCGGCGGCCGATCGCTCGGCCGTCCGGCTCACCTGTCACCGCTGCGCCGGCGCAGCGCTGCGCTGGCGCGTCCGCTCGCTGTCGTCTAGACCAGCTCGATCTGCACGATCGGAGCCGAGTCGCCGAGGCGCTGGCCGAGGTGGACGATCCGGGTGAACCCGGAAGTCCGGTCGGCATACTTGGGTGCTATCTCATCGAACAGCTTGGCCACGACGAGCGGCTCGTTCGGGAACTCCGCCAGCACCGCCCGACGGGCCACCAGGTCGCCGCGCTTGGCCAGGGTGATCATCCGCTCGACACGGCCGCTGATCTCCTTGGCCTTCGCCTCCGTGGTCTGGATCCGCTCGTAGCGCAGGACCGAGACGACCAGGTTCTTGTAGAGGGCCAGTCGCGGCCCCTGCTTGCGGCTGAGCTTCCGGCCGCCGATGCGATGGGCCATGGCTCAGGCCTCCTCGGGGGGAAGGTCGTCGAACTGCTCCTCGTCCTCGACCTCCTCCATCTCGTCGCCGAGAGAGCCGTCTTCCGCATCCGGGAGGATGAAGCCGCGCATGCGCAGCCTCTCCTTCATCTCGTCCAGCGACTTCTTGCCGAAGTTGCGCATCCGCAGTAGATCGTCGTCCGACAGCTGGAGCAGCTGGCCGACCTTGACGATGTTGTTGCGCTTGAGCGAGTTGTAGGCCCGCATCGGCAGGTCGAGCTCCTCGATCGGCATGTCGAGCATGTTCGGCGGGAGCTGCGGGACGTTCGTCGTGACGCGATCCGTGCCGGCCGCGACGAGGCCGATGTTGGCGAACAGCGAGAACTGGCGCACCAGGATGTCGGCCGCGCGACCGAGGGCTTCCTCGGGCGAAATCGTCCCGTCCGTCTCCAACTCGATCGTCAGCTTGTCGTAGTTGGTCATCTGCCCGACGCGCGTGTTCTCGACCGAGTAGTTGACCTTGCGCACCGGCGTGAAGATCGCGTCGACGGGGATGACGCCGATCGGCATCGACTCGGCGCGCTCCGCGGCCAGGTAACCGACGCCCTTTTCGACCGTCAGGTCCATCTCAATGGTCACGTCGTCCGAGTCCAGGGTCATCAGCTTCAGGTCGGGGTTGATGACCTCGACGTCAGCAGACTCCTGGATATCGGCGGCCGCGACCACGCCTGCGCCGGCCTTGATGAGCTTGAGCTGGACCGGGTGGGTGGCGAAGCTCTTGAGGCGCAGCTTCTTGACGTTGAGGACGATCTGGGTCACGTCCTCCTTCACGCCCGGAATGCTCGTGAATTCGTGGTAGACGTCACGGATCTGGATGGCCGTAACGGCCGCGCCCTCCAGCGACGACAGCAGGACACGCCGCAGGGCATTGCCCAGAGTGACGCCATAGCCGGCCGGCAGCGGGCTGGCCTCGTACTTGGCGTATGAGCCGAGTTCCTCGACCGGCGCGATCTGCGGGCTCTCGAGTTCGATCATGTGTAGGCCTTACCTCGAGTAGTACTCGACCACGAGCTGCTCGTTGAGATCCAGCGGCATCTGGTCGCGGCGCGGTGCGTTCAGCACGGAGCCGGCGAGCTTCGCCGCGTCCACGCTGAGCCACTCCGGGATCTGGCGCGACTTGATGAGTTCCGCGGCCTCTTTGAAGGGCTCACGAGTCCGATGCGTTTCACGCACTTCGACCTTGTCGCCGGGACGCAGCTGCAGCGATGGAATGTTGGCGACGCGACCGTTGACGGCGAAGTGGGCGTGGCCGACGAGCTGGCGCGCTTCGGCTCGCGAAGCGGCAAAGCCCATCCGGTACACGACGTTGTCCATGCGCAGCTCGAGGATCCGAAGCAGGTTCTCGCCGGTGACGCCGGGCGTGGAGCTGGCGATCTCGAAGTAGCCCTTGAACTGGCGCTCCAGGACGCTGTAGATGCGGCGGATCTTCTGCTTCTCCCGCAGCTGCATGCCGTAGTCGCCGACCTTGCGGCGCCGGATGCCATGCTGGCCGGGCGGCGCCTGACGGCGCTCGAAAGAGCACTTCTTGGAGTAGCAGCGGGTCCCCTTGAGGAAGAGCTTGGCGCCTTCCCGGCGGCAGATCCGGCAGACTGGATCGGTGTAGCGGGCCATCTTTCCTGCCTAGACGCGGCGCCGCTTGGGCGGGCGGCAGCCGTTGTGCGGGACTGGGGTGACGTCGGTGATCGCGCTCACCTCGAGGCCGGCGGCCTGGAGCGAGCGAATGGCCTGCTCTCGGCCGGCGCCCGGCCCCTTCACGTAGACCTCCACCTGGCGCATTCCGTGCTCCATCGCTTTCTTGGCGGCCTGGTCGGCCGAAAGGGCGGCGGCGTACGGCGTGCTCTTGCGAGAGCCCTTGAAGCCGGCGACGCCGGCGGAGCCCCAGCTGATCACGTTGCCGTTGGGATCGGTGATCGTGATGATCGTGTTGTTGAAACTCGCCTGGATGTGAGCGTGCCCCTGGGGCACGTTCTTCCTTTCCCGGCGGCGCTGCTTGGTGGCGCGCTTCCGTTCGGGCATACTTGCGTCCGGCTCCTCTTACTTCGTGGCCTTGCGCCGGACGCCGACCGTCTTCTTCGGTCCTCGGCGCTGCCGGGCATTCGTCTTGGTCCGCTGGCCCCGGACCGGCAGGTTGCGCCGATGGCGCAGGCCGCGATAGGAGCCGATCTCGATGAGCCGCTTGATGTTCAGAGCCACCTCGCGGCGAAGGTCGCCTTCGACCTTGTAACGTCGGTCGATGATCTCGCGCAGCCTGTTGACCTGTTCCTCCGTCAGATCCCGTACACGGGTGTCCGGGTTGACGTTGGCCTGGACGAGGATCTTCTGGCTGGTGGGAAGGCCGATACCGTAGATGTAGGTAAGGGCGATCTCGACCCGCTTCTCGCGGGGAATGTCGATACCTGCGATACGTGCCATGGCCTAACCCTGCCGCTGCTTGTGCTTTGGATTCGCGCAGATGACCATCACTGTCCCGTGCCGGCGGATCACTTTGCAGTTTTCGCAGCGGGCCTTGACGGAAGCTCTGACTTTCAAGGGGTCCTCGATGTTCTCGACGGCGCTACTTGAGCCGATAGGTGATGCGACCTCGCGTCAGGTCGTAGGGCGATAGCTCCACCCTGACGCGGTCCCCGGGCAGGATGCGGATGAAGTTCATGCGCAGCTTGCCCGAGATGTGAGCCAGAACGCGGTGGCCGTTCTCCAGCTCGACGGCGAACATCGTGTTGGGCAACGGCTCCAACACGGTGCCTTCGACCTCGATCGCGTCCTTCTTCGCCACGTCCCGAGTTACTTCCCTTTCTCGCACGAATGCCGGCCGACCACGGCCGACACACGAACGAATAGGTTACCAAAGATCGCCGGCCCCGGCAACCGAAAGATCTCTGGGGCCCGCTGGCCGGCGCCGCGGCCGGACGCACACGCGGCGCTCCCGGCTTGTCCGACGCTCTTCATACCGTTGTCAGGATCTCCGGGCCGTCGTCGGTCACGGCGATCGTGTGCTCGAAATGCGCCGCCAGTGAGTGGTCCGTTGTCACGACGGTCCAGTCATCGGCCAGCGTGTGCACGTCTGCCCGGCCCAGGGTGAGCATCGGCTCGATGGCGATGCAGACTCCCGGCAGCAACTCGATGCCGACGTTGTCGGTCCGGTAGTTCGGGACCTGCAGATCCTCGTGCATGCGCGTTCCGATGCCGTGGCCAACGTACTGCCGGACTATTCCGAAGTGGCCTTCGACGGCTACGTCCTCGACGGCGCCCGAGATGTCGTCGATGTGGTTGCCGGGAACCGCGGCCGCGATGCCGGCCATCAGTGCCAGCCGGGTGGTCCCGATGAGCCGGTCCACGTCCTCCGGCGGCGTGCCGATATAGAACGTCCGAGCCCCGTCTCCGTGATAGCCCTTCCAGATGGCGCCGGCGTCGATCGAAACGACCTGACCTTCCTCGATCACCCGCTTGCCGGGGATGCCGTGGACCACTTCCGAATCGATCGACACGCAGATGCAGGCCGGGAAGCCCCGGTAGCCCTTGAAGGATGGCCGAGCCCCGGCTTTCCGGATGTAACTCTCGGCAACGGCGTCCAGCGCGGCCGTGGTGACCCCCGGCTTCATCGCCTCCTCCACGGCGGCGAGGACCTCGGCCACGATGCGGCCGGCGCGGCGCATCAGCGCGATCTCCTCGCGCGATCTACGGACGACGGCCGCCATGCGTGCCTCAGCCCGGCCGGTCCATCGCGGCAGCGATAGCCGCGAGCAGGCCGTCGGTGACGCGATCGATCGGCTGGCTGCCGTCGACCGTCGCCAGAACGCCATGGGTTCGATAGTGCCCGACGACCTGGTCGAGGGCGCCGAGCTGCTGGCGGAGCCGAGCCTGCACCGTGGCCGGCTGGTCATCGGAGCGCTGGTAGAGCTCGGACCCGTCGACGTCGCAGACACCCTGAACGAGCGGCGGCCTGGTTTGCTCGTGGTAGGGATGACCCTGGGCGCGACAGATCCAGCGGCCGCCCAGGCGGGCCACCAGGTCGGCCTCCGGGACCTCGATGTACGAGGCCACGTTCACCCTGCCACCCCAGTCCGCAAGGGCTTTGTCCAGCACTTCGGCCTGCGCGGTGTTGCGCGGAAAACCATCGAGCAGGATGCCCCTGGCGGCGTCCGGCCGGGCGAGGCGCTCGAAGAGCATGTCGATGGTCACCGAGTCGGGCACCAGCTCGCCCCGATCCATGTACCCCTTGGCGATGAGGCCAAGCGGCGTCCCTTCGCGGACGGCGGCCCGGAACAGGTCGCCAGTGGCGACATGAGCCAGGCCGAGCCGCTGGGCGAGGATCTGGGCCTGCGTCCCCTTGCCTGCGCCCGGGGCGCCGAGCAGGACGACGACGGTCCCGATCACCGGACGGTCCCGATCACCGGATGAAGCCCTCGTAGCTGCGCATCATCAGCTGCGCCTCGAGCTGCTTCATCGTCTCCACGACAACGCTGACGACGATGAGCACGCTCGTGCCGCCGAGGCCGACGCCCACCGAGTTCAGGTTGGTGAACATCGGCAGGGCGGCGATGACCATCGGCAGGACGGCGATGAAGGCGATGAACGTGGCGCCAGCCAGGGTGATGCGGAATGCCACGCGGCGCAGGTAGTCCTCCGTCGGCTGTCCGGGCCGGATACCCGGGATGAAGCCGCCCGACTTGCGCAGGTTGTTGGCCGTCTCGTCCGGCTTGAAGACGATGAAGGTGTAGAAGAAGCCGAAGCCCAGGGTCAGCAGGAAGTAGAGGATCAGGTAGAGCGGACCCCTCGTGCTCAGCCAGCTCTGGACGCCGACCGAGATGTCCTTGACCCAGCCTACGCTCGAGGCCGAGAAGTAGGTCGCGATCTGCAGCGGGAACAGCAGGATGCTGATGGCGAAGATGATCGGGATGACGCCCGACATGTTCACTCGCAGCGGCAGGAACGTGGAGCCGCCCTGGTAGATGCGGTGACCGCGAACCCTGTTGGCATACTGGATCGGGATCCGGCGCTGGCCTTCCTGGACGACGATGATCGTGAAGATGATCACGATGCCGACCAGGCCGAATACGATGAGCTCCAGCCAGTCCGGGCTCTGCAGGAAGGTCCCGATCGTGGCCGGAACCCGCGACACGATGCCGGCGAAGATGATGAAGCTGATGCCGTTGCCGATCCCCTTCTCGGTGATCAACTCGCCCAGCCACATCAGCACGATCGAACCGGTGGTGAGGGCGATGATCTGCGTCCAGGACTGGTAGGTCTCGAAGCTGAACGGCGTCGTGTAGGCCGTGATGCCCTGGCTGGCGAGGTCTGCCTGGAGGAAGGCGAGGATGCCGTATGCCTGCAGAGCCGCGAGGGGCACGGACAGCCAGCGGGAGTAGCTGGTGATCTTGTTACGGCCGTACTCACCCTCGCGCGAGAGCGCCTGGAGCGACGGGATCGTCGTCTGCAGGATCTGCATGATGATCGTCGCGTTGATGTACGGGTTCAGGCCCAGGCCGACGATCGACATGCGGCGGATGTCGCCGCCGGAGAAAAGCGACAACAGACCGAAGACGCTGTTGTCGGTGCCGCCGGCGGTAAGGTCCGTCGGGTTGATCCCGGGAATCAGGACGTGTGCCAGAGCCCGATACACGATCAGGATGAACGCCACGAACAGGAGCCGGCGTCGGATGTCCGGGGCCCGGAAGGCATTCAGCATCGACTCGAGCATGGCCTAGGCGTCCTTCTCTGGATCGGAACCTGGTGCCTCGGCCGCCGCCGGCGCCACGGCCTCGGCCGCCGCCGGCGCCACCGTCTCGGCCGCGTCGTCCGACTCGGACGGGCCGGGGAACTCGAGCACGTGCGCCGTGCCGCCGGCAGCCTCGATCTTGGCCGCGGCGCTCCTGCTGAACGCATCGGCGACGACGAAGAGCGACCGGGTCACGTCGCCATGGCCGAGGACCTTGAGCGGCTTGTCCAGCGATCGGACCAGGCCGACCGCGGCGAGCATGTCCGAGGTGACGGTCACCGGAGCGGCCTTGGCGGCCTTCGCCGGGCTCTTGGCGGTGTCGGCGGCGACCGCCGGCTCGGGGGCATCGAGGATGCCGGTTTCGGCCAGCTCGTTGATGCGGCCGACGTTAACGATCTCGTACTCGACGCGGAACGGGTTTCGGAAGCCGCGCAGCTTGGGGATGCGGACGTGGATGGGGGTTTGGCCGCCCTCGAACCACGGCTGAATCGTCCCGCCGGTGCGCGCCTTCTGGCCCTTGGTGCCGCGTCCCGCGGTTTTGCCCTTGCCCGCCGCGATGCCCCGCCCGACGCGCGTGCGCGGCTTGCGGGACCCGTCCGCGGGGCGCAGGTCGTGTAGCTTCATCGCTTCTCCTCGGGCAGCTCCTGGACCTCGACGAGGAAACGGACCTGCCGCACCATGCCACGCGTGGCCTCGTTGTCGGGCACCTCGACCGTGTCCCCGATTCCGTGCAGGCCCAGCGCCCGTATCGTCCCGCGGTTGCGGGCGATGTGGCTGATGGTGCTCCTGGTCTGAGTGACGCGCAGCTTACCGGCCATTGGCCACCTCCGCGGCAGGCTGGCCGGCAACGTTGGCATGCACTCGAACGCCGCGGCGAGCGCTCAGCTCTTCGGCCGAGTGCAGGCTCTTGAGGGCCTCGAGAGTCGCTCGCGTTACGTTGACGGGGTTGGTGCTGCCGAAGACCTTGGCCAGGATGTCCCTGATGCCAGCGGCCTCGACGACGGCGCGGACGGCGCCGCCGGCGATGACGCCGGTACCCTGGGAGGCCGGCTTCAGCAGGATCCTCGATGCCCCGAAGTCCTGGCGGACCTCGTGCGGGATCGTAGTCCCGACCGTGGGAATGTGGATCAGGTGCTTCTTGGCGTCCTCGACGCCCTTGCGGATGGACTCTGGCACCTCGCCGGCCTTACCCAGGCCAACGCCGACGTGACCGGCGCCGTCACCGACCACGACGATCGCGCTGAAGCTGAAGCGCCGGCCGCCCTTGACGACCTTTGCCACGCGGTTGATCTGGACGACGCGCTCTTCGAGCGTCAGCTTGTTGGGATCGATCCTGGCCAAGTGATCAGCTCCTTCGCGTCAGAACTCGAGGCCGGCTTCGCGAGCGGCGTCGGCCAGCGACTTGATCCGCCCGTGATACCGGAACCCGGCTCGATCGAAGACGACCCGATCGATGCCCGCGCTCCGGGCGCGCTCGGCGATCAGGCGGCCGACCGTCTTGGCCTCATCCGTCTTCTTCTGAGCTGCGGCCCGGAGCTCCTTCTCGAGGCTCGAGGCGGCGGCCAGCGTCCTGCCGGACGTGTCGTCGATAACCTGGGCAGAGATGTGATTGTTGCTGCGGAACACGGCCAGGCGCGGGCGCTCGGGCGAACCCGAGAGGCGAAGCCTGATCCGCTCGTGCCTCTTCTGGCGCGCGGCCCCGCGGTTGGCGACCTGCGTCATCGTGCTGATCCCTTCGTCATCGCCGGGCTCACTTCTTGGCGCCGATCTTGCCGGCCTTGCCGGCCTTGCGGCGGATGTGCTCGCCGAGGTAGTGCACGCCCTTGCCCTTGTACGGCTCCGGCTTACGGGCTGCTCGAACCTGGGCCGCCACCTGGCCGACCAGCTCCTTGTCGATCCCGACCACCGTGAGGCGGACCGGGTTCTCGACTTCGAAGACGATGCCGGCCGGCGGCTCGATCTCGATCGGGTGGCTGTAGCCGAGGTTCAGCTGCAGCTTGTCGCCGACCTTGGCGGCGCGGTAGCCGACGCCGGCGATCTCGAGCGACTTGCGGTAGCCGTCCGTGACGCCGGTCACCATGTTGGCGACCAGCGTTCGGGTCAGGCCGTGGAGCTGTCTGTGGTACTTCGCCTCGCTGGGCCGCTCCACCAGGAGGGTCGAGCCCTCCATCGTGACGCGCATGTCCGGATGGAGCGCGCGATGAAGCGAGCCCTTGGGGCCCTTGACGGTGATGTCCCTGCCGACGATCGAAACGTCGACGCTCGGCGGGACCTGGATCGGCAGCCGACCGATTCGCGACATCGCCGGCCTACCAGACGTACGCCAGGACTTCGCCGCCGAGCTGGGCCTTGTGAGCCTGCGCGCCGGTCATGATGCCCTGGCTGGTGCTGACGATGACGAGGCCGAGTCCCCCGAGCACCC
>JBEKCH010000032.1:0-29285 GCA_050014975.1 Candidatus Limnocylindrales bacterium | reverse complement strand
GCCAAGCTCGTCGCGTTCGCGCTCACGGGCACGGCCCTCTTCGTGGCACTCATCGCGGCCCTGCTGGTCGGCCTCGCGCTGGCGGCCTTGCAGCCGGCGCTGCTCGAGGCGCTGCTCGGAGCGTGCGGTGCGGTCGTGAACCGGGCGGCTCGCCGCCTCGGCCGCCCCGCGCTCCTGCCCAACCACTGGGCGCGCCACACCACCGAGCAGCTGGTTGCCGCGGTCACCTCGATTCCGCGCCACCCCAGGGACATCGCGATCGCGGGCGGGTACAGCCTGCTGCTCCACGTGGCGAACCTCGTCGGCCTGAGTGCGCTGTTCGTGACCTTCGGCCAGGGCCTCGACGCGGCGGCCCTCCTGGCGGGGTTCGGGATGAGCATCGTGTTCTTCGTGATCACGATCGTGCCGGATGGCATCGGGGCGGTCGAGGGGGCGATGGCTCTCGTGTTCGTCCAGCTCGGGGTGGCGCCAACGGCGGCGATCCTGGTGACGCTGGCCTACCGCGTCCTGAACGTCTGGCTCCCGGTCGCGCTCGGGTTCTGGTGCGCACGACGGCTCCGCCTCTTCGGCGCCAGCGAGCTCGCGCGGATGCAGCAGCCAACCATCGAGCCGCAGCCTGTGGAGGCCATTATCGAGGCTGCGGAGCCCTGACACCGGGAACGCCTGGCGCTGCGCCAACGCCCCCTGGACACCTTGCCCAAGGAGAACCGCGCCGCGACTAGGAACGCATCGTGGCGCGATGGCGGGACAGTTATCCGTTTCTTGGCCGGACATCCCGTCAGGCGCCAGCGACCCCATCCAGGGGGTCAGACCGCTAGACTGGCTTGCCGCCGCGCGACGAGCACGCTCAACGCAGCGAGGCTGACGAACGGATTGCTTCTCCGCCGGCCGGCCGAGCCCCAGTCCGCCCAGCTGCCGCGGCTCACGATGCGGGCTCGGGTCACGCACGTGGGTTCCTCGCGAGGAAAGCCACCGTCGGCGAGTTGCTTGCTCTCAAGCAGTTGGATGGCGTCCGCGCACCGAGGGTCGCCGATACTGCCGACGTCGGCCAAAGCCTGCAGCGCGAAGAGCACGTCGTAGAACTGGATCGGGAAGTGGATGCGATCGACGCCTCCGCCCCAGTCGGGCCGGATGAGCGCTCCATCGCGTCGACGCCAAAGCAGGCGGCGGCTCAAGAGACACTCGGCCGCGCGTCCGGCGGCGTCGAGGGCTCCGCGATGGCCGTACCGCCGGCCGAACGCCCACAGGGCCCGGAGCGGGATGGCGGTCTCCTGAAACGACGCCGTCCGCGCCTGCGGGCGCTTGTCGCAGTTCCAGCCGCCGTCCGGCCACTGCCAGGCGATGAGTCGATCGACCAGCGTCTCAGTGCACTCATCCTCCAACCCGAGTCGAAGCGAGTACCAGATCGCGTTTCCCTCCTGAGATGCGCAGCGGCGCACGCGGTCAGGCTGGTCCGCGTAGGTCACCGTGCTCGACGGGCGCAGGTGCTGCCGGGAGAGCAGCCACCCATAGACCTGCTCACGCAACGGAACCAGCGAGAGATCGCCAGGAGGGTAGTCAAGGAGAGCCAGGCTCACCAGCGTCCAGTGCGGTCCCTGCCACTTCGCATACGGATGGAGGCGGATCGTTCCGTCCCGGTCTCGATGCGACAGCAGTGCCGCGGCTCGGGGTGAGTGCGCGATCCCGGCTCGCAGCTCGAGAGTCTCGGGTGCCTCCTCAACCGGCGAACCGGCGAGGACGCGAGCCCGGTACGCTAGCGTCGGGTCTTCCGAACCGAGGAGTTGTTCGATCAGGCCGGCCCCCGCGTCGGCTCTCGCACCTATCAAGTCCAACTCGTGGCTCCGTGCGCCAGTAACCGCAAGCGAGTGCCGACCACTCTGTTCACTTCTCCCATCCGCTCCGCCTCATCCGAAACGCCACTCTAGCATCGGCTATCGCCCGAGCGAGCGGCCACAAGGCTGCGCCGCGCCGACGGCTAATTAGGGACCCACACGCATCAGAACGCCAGCCTGATCGTGGACAACGCCGATGGCCGCCACGCCTTCACTCACCTGGGGTGGAGGTCTGACCGGACGCCGAAGGTGGATCCGCACTCGACCGACCCGGCCGAGCTGGCCTGCAACCGCCGGCGGCTGCTCGATGGCGTCGACTTCGTGATCCCCGGCCACGGTGCGCCTTTCCGCGTGCGTTGACCGGAGCGGCCGCGGGTGGGGTCCGCGTGGCGCGGACCTGGAGGCGGCGAGCCCCAGACCCGATCGGGAGAATCGGTCTGACCCTCTCAGGTCGACGTGGGCTAGGACCTTGGTTCAGGTGCGGACGATGAGTAACTACTCAAGACTGCACCAGGGCATGTCCATGGGTATCCAGAGTGCACTAGAACGGGTGCAAGAGCAAAGGGGCACGATGGGCACCAGCGATGGCGGCGTCACCTGGGAGGCCCAAGCCAGCGGCACCCTCCAGGGTCTCGTCGGCGTCGGGTTCGTCAACGGGCGGCTTGGCTGGGCCGTTGGTCATGGTGGTGCGATCGCGCACACCAGCGATGGCGGCGTCACCTGGGAGGCCCAAGCCAGCGGCACGGCCGAGGGCCTCGCCGGCGTGGCCTTTGCCGACGGAGACCACGGCTGGGCCGTTGGTGCTCGGGGCACGATCCTGCACACCGCCGATGGCGGGGCCACCTGGAAGGCCCAGGCGAGCCGAACCGACCAGTCCCTCCTGGGCGTCGCCACTACCGACGCGGAGCACGGCTGGGCCGTTGGTCATAGCGGCACGATCCTGCACACCGGCGATGGCGGGGCGACCTGGAAGGCCCAGGCGAGCCGCACCAGCCAGATCCTTTTCGGGGTCGCCTTCGCCGACGTTCAGCACGGCTGGGCCGTGGGCTACAACGGTACGATCCTGCACACCGGCGATGGCGGGGCCACCTGGAAGGACCAGGCGAGCGGCACCGGCCAGAGTCTCTTTGGTGTCGCCTTTGCCGCCGTGGAGCACGCCTGGACCGTTGGTCAAGGCGGTACGATCCTGCAGACCAGCGATGGTGGGGCCACCTGGAGGGCGGGGGCTAGCGGTACAGTCGAGGACCTCTCCGGCGTCGCCTTTGTCGACGGCGAGCACGGCTGGGCCGTTGGTCATGGCGGCACGATCCTGCAGACCGGCAATGGCGGGGTCACCTGGAAGGCGCGGGTCAACAGCAGCCGCCAAAACCTCTTCGGAGTCGCATCTGCCGAAGGGCAGGACGCCTGGGCAGTTGGTTTTGGGGGCACGATTCTGCACACCGGCGATGGCGGGGCCACCTGGAACGCCCGGGTCGGCGACAGCCGCCAGAACCTTTTCGGCGTGTCCCTCCCCCACGGACTGCACGGCTGGGCCGTGGGTCACGGTGGAACGATCCTTCACACCGGCGATGGCGGGGCCACCTGGGAGGCCCAGGCCAGCGGCGTCGACCAGAGTCTTTTCGGCGTGGCCTTTATCGACGTGGCGCACGGCTGGGCCGTGGGCCACGGCGGTACGATCCTGCAGACCAGCGATGGTGGGGCCACCTGGAGGGCCAGAGCGAGCGGCACCGCCGAGGGCCTCGCCGGGGTCGCCTTCGCCGACGGGCAGCACGGGCTGGTCGCGGGCTTTGGTGGCACGATCATGCACGTTGCCGATGGCGGGGCCACTTGGGAGGCCCGGGCGAGCGGTACATGCCAGGTCCTCCTCGGCGTCACATTGGCCGACGGGCGGCACGGCTGGGCCGTGGGTCATGGGGGCACAATCCTGCACACCGGCGATGGCGGGGCCACCTGGGAGGCCCAGGCCAGCGGTACCAGTCAGATCCTTTTCGGCGTCGCCTTCGCCGACGGGGAGAGTGGCTGGGCCGTTGGCAACGAGGGCACGATCCTGCACACCGGCGATGGCGGAGCCACCTGGGAGGCCCAGGCCACCAGCACCGGCCAGATCCTTTTTGGCGTCGCCTTCGCCGACGGGGAGAATGGCTGGGCCGTCGGTAACGAGGGCGCAATCCTGCGCACCAGCGATGGCGGAGCCACCTGGCAGGCCCAGGCGAGCGGTACGGCCGAGGACCTCGCCGGCATCGCCTTCGCCGACGCGCACCACGGCGTGACGGTGGGCTTTGGCGGCACGATCCTGCGCACCAGCGATGGCGGAGCCACCTGGCAGGCCCAGGCCGGAGGTGTCGATCTACCAGCCATTGCACCCGAGTCCCCCGAAGTGCGCCCAAGGTTCCCGGCGGCGCCACGCTCCAGAGCGTCCGATGACGAGGCCGCGATAAGGTTGCTCTCGGCGGCCGGCTGAGTGATCGATAGGGGCGATCATCTCGCACCCGAGGCGCCCACCATGACCGCACAACCCCTGCCCACCCTGACAAGCGGAGACCCACCAGCCTGGGACCAGGCCCTCAACGCCTTCCTGATCGAGAAGGGCAACCGCTCGGGGTCCAAGAGAGCCGTCGAGTCATACAGCCGGATGCTCTGGCCATTCTTCGCCGATCTGGGCAAGACGCCCGATCGGGTCAAGCCGGCCGACGTCCTGGCCTTCGTCCACGGCATCGGCAAGTCTGCGACCACGGTCGGCGCCAGGATCGCGTGCTCAACAGCGACTTCCGCTTCCTTGCCAGGCTGGCCGGGCTCCAGCGGGACCCTACGGTTGGTACAGCTCGGCTGAGGCAAGATGCGACGAGTCGTCCCCTCCTCCGGCGATGAGGACACGACCGTCGGACAGCAGGGTGGCGGTGTGGTTGTCGCGAGCGGCAGTCATCGACCCGGTCGCGCTGAACGTGCCGTGACCAGGCGCGGGCTTGGCCGACGTGGGCTCGGCCGAGCTTCCGGAGCAGCCCGCGACGGCGAGGGCAACGAGCAAGCCTGCCAGGGCGAGGCGGGTCGCGCGAGCGACCGCTCCCTGGCCCAGCTGCACTGGGCCGATGCCGCGCAGGGCAAGGCTTTCAGCGGTCATAGAACGGATCGTCATCTCATGGCTCCCTCTGTGGCCACAAAGGTGGGTCGCCGACCAGTCGCTCTCTTCGCTCGTCCGGACAGCCCCGACGCGGCCACTCCAGCATGGGCCAGCGGGCGCCAATGTCACCCGAGGATCATCGTCCCCGATCGGAACTCCGGCAGCGATTCCGCGAGCACGCTGCGGCCCACTGTCAGCCGCACCCCGCTCGCCGCAAGGTCGCTGCCCTGGGGGACTGCGAGATACGGCTCAACGACGAAGGTAGGGTCGTCGGTGTTCCAAACACGAATCACCTTCACCGGGGTGCCACGAGGAAAACCACCCACGGCCTCGCGGAGCATCAGAACCTGGCCCGGTCGGATCACGAATCGCGCCAGAGCCTTCACCGTAAGTCCTCCGACTGGTCGTTTCCGTCGCCCGCGTCACAGCTGAGTCGCCCGGCGACGCGCCTCGCGTAGACACACCGTCGCGCCCGCTCCATGCAATGTCAAGCACTGTCGGATTCGGCTCCGCATCGGGCACGTCCCCACCAGCTGAGGCCCGACCATGCCGTCATGCGCCAGCGTCAGCGAATGTACCCAGCGGGCGGCAGCCTTGGCGAGTCGGGGCTACTCCTTGGGTACGATCAATACGGCAGCGGGAAAGGCCGCCGCAAGACCTTCTAGTCTGTAACGCTGGCGGGATCACCTAGCCTCCTCGCCATGCGTCTACCGATCGTCATTTCGATGTACATCCAAGGGCAAACAGCCACTGAACTGGGGGCAGGGCATGAATCCCATCGCGGCTCACCACTACCGATCGCGAGTGGGACGCATCAGGGGCTTGGCAGTCGGGCTTGCAGCTGCTGGTCTCGTCTCCGGCTGCGGCGTGGCAGGGGCCTCCCCGTCGCTGCCGGCGGTTGCGTCGGTTTCCCCTTCTGCGGTTTCCACTTCGATTGAGCCCTCTGCTCCGACTCCTGAGCCCTCTGCCCCCTCATTCACGACGCCGGGCATAACGTCGGATTGGACCGGCTTCTCGTGGAGCCAGCTGCCCTCCAACAATCCGCTCGTGACGGCCGACCCCGGCGTTCAGGTCCTCTCCTGGCGTGGCGGCTACGTTACCTACGGGACGAGGAACGGAGCAGCCTTCGTCTGGACCTCCGCCGACGGCCAGACGTGGATCGACGTCACGGCCTTTGCCGCTCCGCGGGTGCTTATGGCGGTCTCCCCGACAGGCCTAGTCGCCGTGGCGGGCGATCCTTCCGCCGCCGTCCCTTCGGAGACGGTTTGGACCAGCTCCGATGGCGTGCAATGG
The DNA here is from genome assembly GCA_050014975.1 of Candidatus Limnocylindrales bacterium. Classification (GTDB taxonomy): domain Bacteria; phylum Chloroflexota; class Limnocylindria; order Limnocylindrales; family CSP1-4; genus Fen-1039. The sequence continues at coordinate 23,042 of JBEKCH010000032.1, read as the reverse complement.
CGCAACGCTGGCTCACCGTCCGGCTTCGCGTTCGTTGACTCCATCGCGGGTACGTCAGCGGGCCTGGTTGCCACAGGGCACACGCTCGTCGGTTCGGCCATAGCAACGTCTCAGTACTCCGTCGCCTTCTCGACCGACGGCGTCAATTGGACGCCGGTAACTGTCCAGGCGGGCATCACCTGGGACGACGCCGGTCCGCTGGTCCAGTCGGGGGAAGGCCGCTTCTGGGTGATGGGCGGCTACACGGGAGGCCTGTCGAGCAGCGCAGCCTATCGTCTCGATGCGCTCGAGAGGCCCGATGCCAGGGACGGCCGCAGTCTGCTCGGGTCCACGGTCAATGGCAAAGGTGGCCTGTGGTGGTCGGAGGACGGGCGGACCTGGACATCGACGGCGATTGGGTCTGCCGGCACCGAGCTCGTGTTCGGGCGCGACGGCATCCTTGCGTTCAGCAGGCAAGGCATTCCGGGCTACACCAGCCTCGCCCGATCAACAGACGGCGGCAAGACCTGGCAGGGCGACAACAACTTCGAGCCGCTGGGCGCCACCGTCTGCGGGCAGGGCGAATGCAGCAGCGGCCCCGACGGCGTCATCGGCTCGAACGGCATGATCTTCCTAGCCGTAAAGACCAACGGCAAGGCATGGGTCTCGTACGACGGAAAGACCTGGACGGCGGTCGCCTGGAACAGCTCATTCCCGGGCTACTCCATTCTGGTCCTGCCACGCGGCGTCGTCGCGGCAAGCGCTTATGGAGCTGCCAGGTAGCGCTTGTGCTCCGTCTCGGGCTGACTTGTCATGCCGGCCTCAAGTCCTCTCGCCCCGACCAGGTGCGACAGACCGCCAGCGTTGGCCAGCGTCCGCCACTGTCACTCGACCGCCGAGTGAGCGGAGATGCAGTTTGATCGGGCTACGAGGCGCGGGGCGGCCGGACGGCTACCCCTTGTCCGTGGGATGGAGCGGCAAGACGACCGTGCCGTCCGAATGCACCGGCTCGAGGATCACGTCGTCCTCGGTCTCGGCGGGCCCGACCGGCACGTGCCACTCATCCTCCGAATCCGCCAGCTCGCCAGGGTTGTTCTCAGCTTCCGGCTCGCTCGGCCAGTGGATCGGATCCTCCCGCGGTTTCCCGCAACCCGACACCGCGCAGCGGGAGGCGCGGAGGCTGGCGTTTGCGACCGTAGCCTCGGACACCATCTGGTAAACCCCAGTGGAGGTGAGGGCAAGGGCTGGGCGAACGTTCTCCGCTTCAACAAAGTGGTGTGGCCCGCTCGGGCCCTGATCGGACTTGGATGATCGCCGCGAACGGGCCATCAGCCCACCTCCTAGATGCCTGGACCATGCGTCAACCTGCGAGTCGAGCCAAGTACCTCGGCCACCTGGCCCCGGGCTGCGGCACTCTGTCGTTGGCGAGTGTGCGCCAATGTCACCAGAGGGCAGCAGCCCTGACTGGTCGGGGCGAGCCCTGAGCGACTTCCGACCGTTGCTCCGAATCGGCTCTTGAACCTACGGCTGGTAAAGCTCGGCCGAGGCAAGTGCATCTCCTAACAGGCTGGCAAGGCCGCCGGCGATGAGGACGCGCCCGTCGGAGAGCAGGGTCGTGGTTTGAGACTCGCGGGCGGTGATCATCGAGCCAGTCGCCGCGAACTTGCCGGTCGCGGGGTCGTACAGCTCGGCTAAGGCGAGGGGCCCAGGGGTTGTCTCCCCGCCGGCGATGAGGACGCGCCCGTCGGAGAGGAGGGTCGCCGTTTGATACTCGCGGGCGGTGATCATCGAGCCAGCCGGGCCGAAGGTGCCGCTCTTGGTGTCATACAGCTCGGCTGAGGTGAGAGGCACGTAGCGGTCGCTGGTAGAGACCGTGCCGGCACTGCCCCCCGCGATGAGCACTCGGCCAGCGGCGAGCAGCGTGGCGGTGTGTCCGGTGCGTGCGGTCGTCATCGAGCCAGTCGGACTGAAGGTGCCGGTCTTCGGGTCATACAGCTCCGCCGAGGCGAGGAACCTGCTCGTTAGGGTGGGAGCCTCCCCCGTGACATCCTCCCCTCCGGTGACGAGAACCCGGCCATCGGAGAGCAGGGTGGCGGTGTGTCCGGTGCGTGCGGTCGTCATCGAGCCAGTCGGACTGAAGGTGCCGGTCTTCGGGTCATACAGCTCGGCTGAGGCGAAGTAGATAGTCAGGTACGAGGTGTCCATGTGCCCACCGGCCATGAGCACGCGACCGTCTGGGAGCAGGGTCGCGGTGCAGCCGTCGCGTGCGGTCATCATCGAGCCGGTAGAGCTGAACGTGCCGGTCCTAGGGTCATACAGCTCGGCCGAAGCCAGATCGGAGCCGCCGGCGATGAGGACTCGGCCGTCGGGGAGCAGGGTCGCGGTCTGGCCCTCGCGTGCGGTCCTCATCGAGCCGGTAGAGCTGAACGCGCCGGTTTGCGGGTCATATAGCTCGGCCGAGTCGAGATCGTTCCAGACGTTGCCATCCGTCATTGCTTGGCCTCCGGCAATGAGGACGCGGCCGTCGGAGAGCAGGGTCGCGGATTGGTGGAGGCGGGCCGCGGTCATCGAGCCTGTCGGACGGAAAGTGCCAGGGCCGGGGGTGGGCGAGTTGCCGGAACAGCCCCCGAGCGCGAGGGCGAGGAGGATCCCCGTCGTACAACAGACAGGCCGAGAACGCACCGTCATCTCGGGTGCTCAGACTGAGTGGGTATCGCGAGCCATCCTGCCCTGGCGGTTCTCACGCCCCGACCCTCCGTGCTATTGCTATCGCCCGCTCTGCATACGCTGAGAATACCGGCGTCGGATCACCCGAACGGGCCCGGTGGGGGTCGGCCCCAGGGCTCGTCAAGCCGAGGCCTGTCGCTCCTCCGCTCTCATCCCGCTCCTGACCTTCACCCGTATGGTGTCGGCTCTACTCCAGACGGGCCAACACCGCTCCTGCGAAGCAGAGACGAGCCGCGCCTTAGCCGCGTGGCATCTACCACTTTGTCGTGCCTCTCAAAAGGGGGTCCGCAATCCATAGGAGTGGATACCGTTCATGCTGGCAACTGCATCCACTGGCTCGCGACACACGGGGTCCTGGGGGACCCGGTGGCCTGCCCGGAGCGTCATGGATATGCTGACGTGCGTTCGCTTTGAGCCGAGCCGGAGCCAGCAAATGGACCGTCGCCTCGGGGACCAGAACCTGCCTCCGACCACACCGCTGAAGCCAACGCTGCTCGGGCGGGGGCTGCCCGTCCCGCCGGTGGTGGTGCTGGTCGCGGCGGCCGGCGTCCTCATCGGGCTCGCGCTGGGGTATGGGATCGCGCCCAAGCCCAGCCCACCGCCAGCCTCCTCCCCGACCACCGCCACCGCCTCGCTGGTCGCGTCGCCATTGCAGTCGGCTTCCCCCGGCCCGTCGGTCGCCCCCGCGAGTGCGCCCACAGCGAGCGCGTACGAACTCCCGCCAGCGGGCGGACTCACTCTGACCGAAGCGTTGGCGGCGCTGAACAAGCTCGGGTTCGGCATCTCGCCGTCGGCGGTAATCTCCGCGCGTGTCGAACGCTACGGCGAGGCGTCCCCGGCGCTCGTTGGTGGTCCGTCAGACGAGTGGGTGTGGGCGTTCGTCGTCCGCGGCTCCTTCCAGCCGGCGTCGTGCGGCGTCCCCCGGCCCTCGCCTGAACCATGCCCGTCGCCGGCCACTACCGAGATGATCATCCTCGACTACGGGACAGGCGCGTATCTGGAGGCCCGGAGCCCAGCCTTTCCCTGATCGATCTGCCGCGTGTGGGATCAGTCCACTCGTCAGCCTGTCCCCCCCATGGATCGTGTCGCACGAATCCTCACCCGGATGGACTCCGGCCGATCCGACAGGGCGCCCCTACTGGGCGCAGCCGCTGAGGCCAAACATCCTTCATAGCGGCCTCGGCGGCTCGCTTGTTATCTCGGCCTCAAGTCCTCTCGCCCCGACCCGGCGCGGCCACTCCAACGTTGGCGAGCGTGTCCTCTCTGGGTGCAGCGGCGCAGTAGAAGCCGGCAGGAGCGCCGGCCGGATCGCGAGCCGCGATCGCGCGCCAAGCCGCAGGCGCCAGGTCGCGCGTCCGGCGAGCGAGGAGGCCGGCCTCCGGACGGCTGATCCACGCTGCTGCGCAAACTCCCCCAGCGCCGCAGGCGCGGCGAACCGCCACGGAATCGAAGCGGGCCGGCCCGGTGGGCTGGCCCGCGGTGCTGACGAAGGACGGGCTACGGCCTGGCGCCCGCCAGGGCCTTGCGACCCAGGTAGAGAGCTCCGTCGCCCAGCTCCTCCTCGATGCGGAGAAGCCGGTTGTACTTGGCGACTCGCTCCGAGCGGGAAGGGGCGCCGGTCTTGATCTGGCCCAGGCCCATGGCGACGACGAAGTCCGCGATGGTCGTGTCCTCGGTCTCGCCGGAGCGATGGCTGACCATGGCGGTCCAGCCGGCGCGGCGAGCCATCGCGATCGCGTCGACCGTCTCGGTGACCGTGCCGATCTGGTTGAGCTTGATCAGGACCGAGTTGGCAGACGACTCCCGGATGCCCCGCGCGATGAACTCGGGGTTGGTCACGAAGATGTCGTCGCCGACGAGCTGAACCTTGGAGCCGAGCCGCTTGGTCTGCTCGGCCCAGCCCGGCCAGTCGTCCTCGGCCAGGCCGTCCTCGAGGGAGATGATCGGATACTTGGCGATCCACTTCTCCCAGAGGTCGATGAGCTGGCCGGAGTCGAGGGTCCGGCCCTCGCGCTCAAGGCGATACTGGCCGGTGACGCCGTTGGTTCCGGTGCCTTCGACCAGGACCGAGCTAGCGGCCGGGTCCAACGCGATGGCTACCTCGTCGCCCGGCTTATAGCCGGCCTTCTCGATGGCCCGCAGGATGACCTCCACCGCGGCCTCGTTCGACGGCAGCGACGGCGCGAAACCGCCTTCGTCGCCCTGGCCGACAGAGAAGCCCTCGGCGCTCAGGATCGACCTGAGGGCATGGAAGACCTCGGCGCCGGCCCGAAGCGCGTCGGCGAAGGTTGCGACGCCGACCGGAGCGACCATGAACTCCTGGAAGTCCGTGGAGTTCACAGCGTGCTTGCCGCCGTTGAGGATGTTGAAGAACGGGACCGGCAGGATGCGCGCGCCGACACCACCGAAGTAGCGGTAGAGCGGCATCTCGTAGCTGGCCGCGACGGCGTGCGCCGCCGCCAGGGAGACGCCCAGAATCGCGTTGGCGCCGAGCTTAGCCTTGTTCGGGGTGCCGTCGAGGGCGATGAGTGCCGCATCCAGGCCGGCCTGATCGGCCGCGTCGGTGCCCAGAAGCTCGGGGGCGATGATCTCGCGGACGTTCGCCACCGCCTTGAGCACGCCCTTGCCGCCGTACTTGGTCTTGTCGCCATCGCGCAGCTCGACGGCCTCGTTGGCGCCGGTCGAGGCGCCCGACGGGATCGCCGCGCGGCCCACCGACCCGTCGGTCAGGACGACATCGACCTCGATTGTCGGATTGCCGCGCGAGTCGAGGATCTGGCGGGCTTCGATCAGATCGATGGTTGTCATTACTTGCTCCCAGCAGTCGGTCGGTCGAGCAGCACGGCCACGCCGGGCAGCTCCTTGCCTTCCATGAATTCGAGCGACGCGCCGCCGCCCGTGGAGATGTGTGTCATCTTGCCGGCCAGACCCTGCTGCTCGACGGCGGCAACGGAGTCGCCGCCGCCCACGACTACCGTCGCGCCGGCCTGAGCGCGTCCGGCCAGGAAGCGGGCGATCTCCTTGGTGCCGACCGAGAAGGTCGGGATCTCGAAGACGCCGAGCGGGCCGTTCCAGAAGACCGTCTTAACCGGCTCGAGGGCCTTGCGCATGGCTTCGAGGCTGTTCTTGCCGACGTCGACGATGTTCCAGGACGCGGGGACCTTGTCGACGAGGACGGTCTTGTACTCACTGCCGCGGGTTACCTCCTTGGCCACGACCACATCGGTGGGGAGAACGATCTTGGTCCCGTGCGCGGCCGCCGATTCCATGATCGCCTTCGCATCCTCGACGCGATCGGGCTCGACCAGGCTCTTGCCGATCTGCTTGCCCTGGGCGAGCAGGAAGGTGTTGGCCATGCCGCCGCCGATGACGAGGACGTCCACCTTGTCGACCAGATTCCGCAGCACCTTGATCTTCCCGGAAACCTTGGCTCCGCCGATGATCGCCGCGAAGGGTCGTTCCGGGTTCTCCATCAGCTTGCCCAGGAACTCGATCTCCTTCTCCATGAGCAGGCCCGCGTAGGCAGGCAGCAGCCGGGCGATGCCCTCGGTGGAGGCGTGGGCGCGATGGGCGGTGCCGAACGCGTCGTTGACATAAACATCGGCATAGCTGGCCAGCGCCCTGGCGAACTCGGGATCGTTCTTCTCCTCCTCGGCATGGAAGCGCAGGTTCTCGAGGAGGATGCACTCGCCCGGCTTGAGGCGCTTGATGGCGTCCTCGGTGCCGGCACCCAGGGCGTCGCCCGTGACCGGGACGGGCATCTTGAGCAGATGAGAGAGCCGCTCGGCGACCGGCCGCAGGCGCATGCTGTCCTGGACCTTGCCGTCGGGCCGGCCGAGGTGGCTGGCAAGAATCACGATCGCCCCCTGGGCGAGCAGCGCCTTGATGGTCGGCAGTGCGGCCACGATCCGGCTGTCGTCGGTGATCTTGCCGTCCTCGAGCGGAACGTTGAAATCCACGCGCACGAAGACGCGCTTGCCGGCGGCGTCCAGGTCGCGGATCGTGAGCTTGTTCATCGTTACCTCGGGCTTGGCTGAGCGGGGATCGGGGCGAGCGGCGGTTCCGTCCGCCCCGACCCGGTGCGTAGCGCTGTTTAGAGGCGCTCGGCCATGAACCTGGTCAGGTCGGCAACGCGGCAGCTGTAACCCCACTCGTTGTCGTACCAGGCCAGGACCTTTGCGAACTTGCCCGTCCCGCCGACGACCATGGTCAGGGCGGAGTCCACGATCGACGAGCGGTCGTCGCCGCGGAAGTCGACCGACACGAGCGGCTCGTCCGAGACGCCGAGGATGCCCTTGAGCGGACCGGCGGCGGCCTTGCGGAAGGCGTCGTTGACCGCCTCGGCGGAAACCTCGTCGCAGAGTTCGACGGCGAAGTCGACGATGCTCACCGTGGGGGTCGGGACGCGGAGGCTGAAGCCATCGACCTTGCCCTTGAGCTCCGGGATGACGAGCGACAGGGCGCGGGCGGCGCCGGTGGTCGTCGGGATCATGTTCAGGCCGGCCGAGCGGGCGCGGCGTGGATCCTTGTGGGCGACGTCGAGGATGCGCTGGTCGTTGGTGTAGCTGTGGATCGTGTTCATCAGGCCCTTTTCGATCCCGAAGGTGTCGTTGAGGACCTTGGCCACAGGTGCCAGGCAGTTGGTCGTGCAGCTGGCGTTGCTGATGATGGTGTGCTTGGTCGAGTCGTACTTACCCTCGTTCACACCCAGGACGATCGTGATGTCCTCGCCCTTGGCCGGGGCGCTGATGAGGACCTTCCTGGCGCCGGCGTTAATGTGGGCTCGGGCCTTGTCGGCCTCCGTGAAGAGGCCGGTCGACTCGATGACGATGTCCACACCGAGATCCTTCCAGGGCAGCTGGGACGGGTCTCTTACCTGAAGGACCTTGACGGCCTTGCCGTTGATGACGATGGAGTCCTCGGTGTGGGTGACCGTTCCGTCGAAGTTGCCGTAGGTGGAGTCGTGCGCGAACAGGAGAGCGTTGGTCGGGACGTCCACGATGTCGTTGACGGCCACGACTTCGAGCCCGGGCGCGCGCTCAAGGATCGCCTTCAGCGACTGCCGGCCGATACGACCGAAACCGTTGATGCCGACGCGAACTGCCATGTCTTGTCCTCCACGAGAAGCTGCCGCGCCCGGATCAACCGTTCTGCGCGGGGGTGGACGTTGGTCGATCGCCGCGCCAGGCAGGGTCGCCGAGGCGTGCGATCACGAGCGGGTGACAACCGGCGAGGCCCACGTCCGCGCCGAGCTCGGCTTGGACGATCTGGACCCGGCTTCGGGGCGTTCTGAAGGCGGTCGCGGCCACCTCTTCTCGCGCGGGGTAGAGCAGCCGCGCACCCTGCGCGTCTGAGATGGAACCGCCGACCACGATCCTGGTTGGATTGAGCGCGTCGACGAATCCGACGCAGGCTACGGCAAAGGCGCGACGACCGCGCTCGAGGATCGCATGGCAGGTTTCGTCGCCGGAATCCTCGCCCTCGGCAACATCCCTGGCATCGATGGCGTCGATGCCCCTGGCCTCCGCCATCGCGGCGAGATAGGGACTCCGGCCCTCGAGGACGGCCTGGCGGGCGGTGCGGGCCATGGCCGCGCCCCCGAGGAAGGCCTCGAGATGACCGACCCCTCCGCACCCACACAGCCCTTCCATCGCCACCGGCATGTGGCCGAGCTCGCCGGCTGTTCCGTCGGGACCGTGGAAGAGCTTGCCCGCCGACACGATCGACCCGCCCACTCCCGTCGAGACAGTGAGGTAGATGAAGTCCGCACAACCGCGGGCCGCTCCGAAGGCCATCTCGCCCAGAGCCGCGACGTTTGCGTCACGGTCCAGGAAGGCGGGCAGACGCATGACGCGGCCGATCTCACCGGCGATGGGGACGTCGTGGAACCCGGGGCCCATGTTGGGCGTCTGCAGGACCACGCCGCGCCACGGATCGACCGGGCCTGGACTGGAGATCCCTACCCCGACGATCGCCTCGCGGATATCGGCCGGAGCACCGTCGCGAGCGATGCGGAGGGCCTTCGCGCAGGCATGCAGGATCGCCGCGGGCCCGTCCGCCACCGGCGTATAACCCTGGGCGCGAGCGATCCGCGTTCCATCGTCGATCACGACGGCTGCACGTATCTGCGTGCCGCCGACGTCAAGCGCGAGGACAGGCCGTGCTGACAGAAGGAAACCTCTTCGGGATTCGCTGGGATGCTCGCCAATTCTAGCAAAGCGGATTCCGGCCCCAGCGGGCCGGTCGGCCCATTACGAGCGTCTGCTTCGACCGGGCGGAAGGTGACGCCCGATCCCGGCGTGGGAGTCGAGAGTGCCTTTCGGCCCTGCCGTCGTCGCCCGACCGGCTGGCGGTGCCCGCTAAGCCAGCGACCCCCGCCTGGGCGGGGGTCGCGTCAGAGCCCTGCTGTCGGATCGACTACGCGCCGATGCGCGTCACCTTTCCACCGCAATTGGGGCAGGTGCCCTGGGTTGCGGGCTTCCCGTTCTTCATGGTGATCTTCTGGGGATTCTGGATCGAGACCATCTTCTTGTCCTTGACGCAGTAGCCCTCTGCCATTGTCGCTTAGCCTCCCAGTCTTAGAGCGAAACGGGGCGCCGGCGCCCCTATCTTTGCGCTAGCGCCTCAGGCAGAGCCGCCTGAGGACTGTTCGAAGGATAGCCAGCGCGGCCGCATCAGGCTGCTCGTGCGCGGACCTGGTGTTGCCGGGCTTCCGTTGGGGCTGGCGGGCGACCGCGTTCGGCAAGGCCCGTTCCCCCGCTGGTAGTGCGCAACGCTGGAACCTCGGCGGAGCATAGACGCCGCCAAAGTCGAGCGTCAAGCGTGGTTTCAAGGTCGCCCGGTGCCAGCGCAGCGACAGACGGGTGGTTCAAGGGCGGCGCCAGCGCCGAATCGAGGCCTGCATCCGGCGCCGCCCGGGGGCCATCGTGGCCGCCAAGAGCCCTAACAGCAAGAGCAGAGCCAGAGCGCCGACGAGGGCGGGGGCGGGGATTCCGCCCGACTCGTCCAGGCCGGCGGAAGGCCGCGCCAGGCCATGGGCCTCTGCATCGGGCCCCGCCGCGCTGCCATTCTCCGCGGCAGCCGAGGACGCGGCCGGGTCCGGGTAGCCTCCCGAGGCAGCCGCGCTGGCCTTGGAAGCCGATTCCCCAAGGTCCGGGCCGGCCAGCGTCAGTATCAGATCCGGGTCGACGACCAGCAGCAGCCCCTCGGCATCGCGCGACACCTGGCCGGTGACCTCGATGGCATCGCCAGGCTCGAGCAATGCCAGGGCGTCGGCCCCATCCTGTCCGCCGAGACGGGCGCTGCCGGTGCCGTCGTCGAGCGTGGCTGCTCCCTCCGCCGCGGCCACGACGATCCCGGCGACGGTGACCGTGCTGCCCTCATGGTTCGCGAGCTCCGAGATGGTGACGAGCGGCGCTTCAGATGACGGCAATGCCGAACCTGGGGACAGAGTGGCCGGTTGTCCGATCGCGGCCTGGCCCCCGGTTCCGGCCGGGGCGGCGGGCGCGGGGCCGAGCCACAGATCCCGCGACGATCGAGGCAGGAGCACGAACGCACTCGAGTCCGATGTCGAGCGACGGACGATCCCGGTGGCCACCGCCAGGCGTCCCTTGACCAGGCCCGCGGCGGGAATCCCCGCCCCGGGCTCGCCCAGGACCGCCACGGTGTGGCCGCCCACGGACAGGTCCGCACGCCAGCGAGATCCCGCTCGCACCAGCCGCTCGACGCGGCCGGAAACCTGGACGAGCCGCCACTCGTGTTGCGTTGACAGGGCCACGGCAACCTGGAGTGGCTGCGGCGCAGTCCCGTCACCCAGCCACTCGACCAGAGTGGCGACAACCCGAGGCCCGCTGTACAGGCTGCCCACCTTGCCTGCGACTCTGACCCGGGCGCCGACCCGAGGACTCGGGGAGCCCGTCGGAAGGACGACCGCGACGGCGGCCGTACCGTCGTCGACGACTATCGTGGGCCCGCCCCAATCGATGATCCCGGTGGCAGCGGTGACTGTCGCCTCGACGTCGACGGACCTCCCACGGGCCGCGAGTCCGCTCGCGAGATCGCGGTACACGGCGACAGGCGTCGGCGTCGCGCTGGCGTGCGGCGTGGCGCTGGAGCGCGGCGTGGCGCTGGCGTGCGGCGTGGCGCTGGAGCGCGGCGTGGCGCTGGCGTGCGGCGTCTTGGCCGCCGACGGCGCCGGCGTGGGGCCGGGCGATGGCCCCTCAAGCAACGCTACGTCCTCGCGCCTGCGCAGCCACATGCGGTAGCCATCCTCCCGGCCGAGCGCCGTGGCGTGCTGGCTGATGACGCCGCTGAGCGCCACCCGCTCTCCTTTGGCCACGTCCGATTTCGAGATCCCGGCAAGCGGATCGGCCAGCGCCCGAAGCTGGCTCTTCCCATCGACGAGAGTGATGGTGAGCCGGCCGCTGTCCACGGAGACGGAATCGATCGTTCCAGCGACGGTCACCAGAGAGCCCTCCAGCCGCTCCCCGACGTCCGAGAGGGAGGCGCCGTCCGGCACCGGATCTGCGCCGGCCGGGCCGGCAACGAGCCATTCGATCTCTCGGATTTCGAGCTGACCGTACGGAGTGGCGAGCGCGCCGACGAGCTCTACCTGGCAACCGATCGCCAGGTCGGCCGGGACCTCCGCGAGGCGGACGAAGATGCCTCCGGACGAGTCGGCGACCGCCAAGAGGTTGTCTGCCCCAACGATGCCGGAGCCCGCGGTGACGACTCCGCTGACGTGCACGCGTGCGCCGATAACCTGGAGCCGGGCCGTCGCGATCGGCTCGAGGGGCAGGTCCGTCTGGGTCGGCGGCGCCGTCGGCTCCGTCGGCTGCGTGGGAGCTGACGTGGGTTGCGCGGTCGGTTCGGCGCTCGGTTGCGCGGTCGGTGTGTCGCTTGGGTGCGCGGTCGGTTCGGCCGTCGGCACTGAGGTTGGCTCGACCGTCGGCTCAGCAGTAGCGTCCGATGGCTCGGCAGTAGCGTCCGATGGCACGGCCGTCGGTTCGGCGGTCGGTTCGGCCGCCTGGGTCGGAGGCGCAGAAGTCGCGGCATCGATCGGGGTGGCCGGGCCTGCCGGCGGTGAAGCAGTCGGCCCGGGCCGCGGCGCGGAGGTCATCGATTCGGGGACCGGGTTCGGCTGGACAAACCAGTCCGAAGCGTTGTCGTTCGTGTCCGTCCAGTTGCCGGCCGTCGCACCGGGACGTCGTTCCAGGCTCGAGCGCGCCGGCGGAGCCGGAGCGACCGCTCCTTCGACATACGCGTTCGCCGCCGTTCCCCAGCCAACGGTATCGATCACGGTCCCGTCACCGGTCCGGAGCACCAGGGATCCGCCGTCCGCCGCCAGCCCGCCGGAATAGGTGGCGTCGGCCAGCGGCGCGTACATGCCAGCCAGATTCGCCACCAGCAAATGCTGTCCCGAGACGAGCTGGAGCGGCGAGGTGAAGGCGGCCTTGCGTGTCGTCGTCGCGCCCGATGCGGTGACGTAGACCAGTTCGTCGCCGCCCAGATCGACGGCCGTAGCAGCGGCGTTGTAGATCTCCACGTACTCGTCCGAGGCGGAGGCGCCGCCCGTGATCACTTCCCCGATCACCGGGCCGCGCGACGGGGGCCAAACCACGGAGGCCGCCGCGATTGGAGGGGGAACCGCGTCCGCGAGAGCGGCCAGCGAAACCAGGAGCGAGACGAGCGCGACTGCGACCGCGCGCGGAGCAGGCATTCGGGCACCTCAGGACGTCTTGCCGGCGGGGTGGTCTGCGAGTTCTACGCCCCGCGGCTCATCCGCCGCTTACCTTCGGCTTATCTGAGACCGGGAGGACCAACGCCAGAGGCGGCAGCAGCCGCCCACGGCAACCGAGATCGGTCGGCGTGGCTGCCCGGCCTGTGTCCGGATGCGCCATGGACTACCATTCCGACCGCGCCGTCCATCATGTCGGCCGACGCCCGACCTGCCAGTTCGCACCGACCCGAGGAGAGACCGTGGCCCGCGCCAAGAGGACCGATCGAGCGGAGGCGCGTCGCCGCTATCGCGCCGCAATGGTGGAGCAGGGCCAGGGCGAGCCGGAAGCCGCCGAGGTCGATCAGGACCGCGCGGCGGCGAGGGCCGGCCGTAGCGCCTACCCCGGCGCCGGCGCTGCGGCTCGAACGCCCGAGAGGCCGGGGATCTTCTCCGCCTTCAGGCTGGCCATGCGGCCGGTCCATTACATCGACGACCTTCGGTACGCGCCGACGTTGATCCTTCGGACCAACGCCATCTGGCCGCCAGTCCTGATCAGCGTCGTGGCGCTCGCATACGGGCTCACCCGAACCGACTACAACGACCCCTCGATCCAGTTCGTCACCAGTTTTGCCCTGCCCATGACGCCGTTGATCCAGCCCATGCTCGCCGGGTTCCTGGCCCCACGGGCCACCTGGCTGGCCGGCCTTATCACCTCGGTGATCTCGGGCATCTGCTTCGAGATCTTGATCCTCTGGTACTACTCGGGGCACCTGGCGAACCTGCCGGCCAGCCAGGCCAACCTCACATCCGACGAGTACGTCTCCTTCACGATTCAGGTGCTGGCCACCGCCGTGGCCCTGGGTTCGCTGCTGGGCGCCGCGTCCGGCTGGTACAAGCGATTCCTGACGCTGGCGGGGGCCGGCTCGACACGGAACCAGAAACGCCCCGCGGCCAAGAAGCCGGCGCCGCGGCAGGCATCGCGGGGTTCAACCGCTCGCCGCTAGCGCCGTCCCCGCAGTCCGCGCCGTTCGCGCCGTTCGCGCCGAAGTCGGCCGGTTCGGGCCCGCCGCACATGACAGGCCCGCCGCACGTGGCGGGGATCAGCCGCGTCGAATTCCGCTGTAGCCCAGCGCCCGCACGCCCTCGGGCCGAGCGGGGCCGCCGACCGTCTCCACCACGACGGGGAGCGGCCTGACCTCGCGCGCCACAACGTTCACGACGTTCGCCTCGCGCTGCAGCATCCCCTCCACGTAGAGCAGCGTGTGGCGCCGGACCACTCCCCGCAGACGCGCCCACGCGTCCGGCCAGAGAGTGACGTTGACCATGCCCGTCTCGTCCTCCAGGGCCAAAAAGACCGTGCCGCGCGCCGTCATCGGGTGCTGGCGCGTGACCACCAGGCCGCCCAGCTTCACCGGACCGGGGCTCCGATCCCCCAGCGAGGCATTGGTGGCGGCACCCAGCCGCTCCAGCGCCGGGCGGAAGAGCGAGATCACCTGGCGGCGGGCGTCGAGCGACAGCACTGCGTACGAGTCGCCCAGGCGCTCGCGTTCCGTCAGCGCCGGCAGCTCCGGAGCGGGCGTCGGCGGCAGGCGCAGGTCCATCGGCCGCCCGGCGGCCCTACTCACCCGCCCGGCAGCGCCGGCCGGGTGACCGGCAGCCCCAGCCCTTCGACCGCCGACCCGACCCCGTGTCGCCCCCATCACTTCGCGCAACTGCCAGAGCAGCTCGCGCCGCGGGCGACCCAGCGAATCGAGGGCGCCGGCTCGAATCAGCCGTTCGATCACCTCCTCGGGCAGCTCGGCGCGGGCCACGACGTCCGTCAGAGAGTGGTAGGGGCCGCGAGCCAGCTCGACGTCCAGGCGCTCGGCGTGTTCGTCGCCGATCCCCTTCACCAGCGCCAGCCCCAGCCGGATCCCGTAGCCCACCGCCGACTCCGGCGTCCAGCGCCGGCGCGACGCGGCCGAAGGCACGACGCAACCGGACGAGTGCACCGCCGCCTGCCTGCCCGGCCCGACCCACTCCGTCGTCGTTTTGTAGCTCGAGGCGTTGAGGTCCACCGGCAGGACCGCCACGCCGTGGCGCTTGGCATCGTTGATCAGCACTTCCACTGGGTAGAAGCCCATCGGCTGGGCGTTGACCAGGCCGACGCTGAACTGGGCCGGATAGAAAAGCTTGAGGAAGGCCGATTCGTAGGCGGTTCGGGCGAAAGCCGCGGCGTGGCTCTTGGCGAAGCCGAACGAGGCGAAGGCGGCGACCTGGCGGAACAGCTCCTCGGCCTGCTCGTCGGAGAGCCCGTTCGTGGCCCGGCAGCCGTCGACGAAACGGACGTGCAGCTTCTCCATCTCGCGGCTCGAGCGCCACGTCCCCATCGCCCGCCGGAAGCCATCCGACTCGCCCGGGGAGAAGCCGGCCACGGCGATGGCGATCTGCATGACCTGTTCCTGGTACAGGATCACGCCGAGGGTCTCGCGCAGGACCGGTTCCAGGCTGGGATGGAGGTACTCGACCGGCTCGATGCCCTGGCGGCGGCGCAGGTAGGGGTGGACGGCGTTGCCCTGGATCGGGCCCGGCCGGATGATCGCGACCTCCACGACCAGGTCGTCCAGGTTGGCCGGCCGCGACTTCGGCAGCGTTTGCATCTGGGCCCGGCTTTCGACCTGGAAGACGCCGACCGTGTCGGCCGCCTGGAGCATCTCGAAGACTTCGGGCACGTCCTCCGGCAGTCGATCCAGATCGACGCAGACGGCACAGTCGGCCTCGATCAACTGCAGGGTTTCGTCTATCGCGGCCAGCATGCCCAGGCCCAGCAGGTCGAGCTTGATCAGCTTGATCGTCTCGACGTCCCGCTTGTCGAACTGGACGACGACGCGGTCGGGCATCGTGGCCCGCTCTAGAGGGGCGATGTCGATCAGCGGCGCCGCGGTCACGAGCATCCCGCCAGTGTGGATCGAGAGGTGGCGCGGAAAGCCGTCGATGCGGGCGCAGAACGCCAGCCAGCGCTCCCAGTCCGGCATGCCGGTCGTGGAGCCGCGCCGAATGGCGTCGGGCATCTCCGGCTGCGGCTGGACCCTGGCCACGCTCGAATGCGGCTCCGGGCGAACCAGCCCCGCCACTGCGGGTCCGCCGGCCGGCCCGGCCGCCGTCGGGCCCAGGCCGCGAGTCGCCGTTCGTTCCGCGGCCAGCCAGGCGACGCTCGCCGGCGAGTCGCCCGGGCCGCCCTCGGTGTCCGACCCGACCGGCCGCTGCCGCGCCAGCCTCCGCTGCTGCTCCAGCGCCGACCCGCCGCCCAGGTCCACCAGCCCAGTGGCGCCGCCCGCCAGCCCGGTTTCCCCGTAACTCCACCGGCGGTGGCGGTAAGTGGAAACCGCGTCAGCCGTCCAGAGTTCTTCATGCTCTCGTGAGCGTGAACCCGGGTCACCAGGGGCTTCCGAGCCTGGTTGCGCGCCCGATTCGACACCGATCCTCCGCTTAGTGCCACCGGCACTGGAATTGAGCAAGAACCCCGCGCCGGTCCCGGCCGCCGGCCCTTCGCCCGCGATCCGGCCGCCGCGTGGGTGGCTCAGCTGGCCCATGCGGTCGGTCAGGCCGCGCTCGGCCGCCACCCTGGCCGCCGTATCGGTCGCCGCCCCGGCGGCTGCCACCCCGGCCCGAGCCTCGGCCTCCGCCTCCCGTTCGACCGTCTGGGCGAAGAACTGGCCGAAGCCCCCCTCCGCCTCCAGGTCCCGCCGGACCATGACCGAGTCGTAAGTTTCGAGCGCCTTTGCGACCCGATCGACCAGCGGCCGCGGGAACCCGAGCGCATAACCCACCTCGCGCACCGCGGATCGGGCCCGGTACGTGACCAGGTTGCAGACCATGCCCGTGTGCTCGGGCCCGTAGCGCCGGTAGACGTACTGGATGACTTCCTCCCGCCGCTCGGAGGAGAAGTCGATGTCGACGTCCGGATAGCTCGTTCGACCCTCGTTGATGAAGCGCTCGAAGAGCAGGTTGTGGCGGATCGGATCGACGCGGGTGATGCCGAGGACGTAAGCCACGATCGAATCGGCGGCGCTTCCCCGGCCCTGGGCCGGGATGCCGCGCTCCCGGGCGAACCGCATCAGGTCCCAGCAGATCAGGAAGAACTCCGCCAGGCCGGTCCGTTCGATCACGTCCAGCTCGTGAGCCAGCTGCCGCACGACCGGCGCCGAGATGGGCTGATAGCGGCGGCGGGCGCCCTCGTGGCACAGCTCCTCGAGATACGAAAACGGCGTGTGGCCTTTGGGAACGGGGAAGCCCGGAAAGCGATAGCGCTCGAAGCCAAGGTCAACCGAGCAGCCGGCAGCCAGCTCACCGGCGTTGTCGATTCCCTGAGCCCAGGCAGCCGCGGTCCGGGCGTCCGCACCCGAGTTCCCGGGCGGCAATGCCATCAGCTCGCCGGCCGCCTTCAGGAACGCTTCTCCGTCCGGGCGCCGAAGGTCGCGCAGCTCGTCGAGCGTGCGGCCGTGGCGGATCGCGGTCAGGACGTCGTGGAGCTCCCGGCCCTCGGGGTAGGCGTAATGGACGTCGTTCGTGACCACGACCGGGAGACCCATCTCTTCGGCGAGGAGCGCGGTCTCCGCCACGAGCCAGTCGTCGTCGGGGAGCAGGTGGTGCTCCAGCTCCAGGAAGAAGCCGGCCGCGGCCGGGGAGCCCGCCAGCGGAGTGGCTCCGAAAAGCCTCGCGTATCGTTCCGCGACGGCCCGCGCCCCGGCCCGATCCCCGACCCGCAGCCGCCGGGCGATCTCGCCCTCGCGGCAGCCGGAAAGCGCCACCAGCCCCTCCGTGTGCGCGGCCAGCAGCTCCTGGCTGAAGCGCGGCATCGACTTGGTTCCGGCGAGATTCGCCCGGCTCACCAGGCCGCAGAGGCTGCGATAGCCGGCCGCGTTCCGCGCCAGCAGAACGAGGTGCGGGCCACGCTGCCCCTCCCCGATGCCACGCAGGTCCTCCTTGACCGCGTTCCGATGGCCGGGCAGCCTGGCGCGGTCCGGGCGCGGCCGGGCCGGCAGGCCATCGCCCCGCGGCCCGACCGACGGGAGCGACGCGATCGCCGGGGAACGGCCGCTCCCCGTTCCGTGGCCCGCCCGCCGCGGCGGCACGACGACCCCCGCCGGATCGGGCGCCGCCGCGTCCAGCAGTTCGATCTCGACCCCGACGACCGGCCGCAAGCCCGCCTCCTGGGCCGCGCTGACGAAGCGGACCACGCCGTAGAGGCCGCCGTGGTCCGTGACCGCCAGCCCGGAGAGGCCCAGCTCGACGGCGCGCCGGACCAGCTCGTCCGGCGGAGAGGCGCCATCGAGGAACGAGAAGTGGGTGTGGCAGTGGAGCTCGGCGTATGAGGCCACCGGCGCCTCGGTTGGATCGTTCGGTGCTGGTCGACGATGCGGTCGGGAAGCTCAATTATAGAACATCTGTTCGGCTACGGGCGGCCCCTTCGCCGGCAGCCCCCGGTTTCGCCTCCCCTTCGCCCCGACGCGGGCAGTGACCCCAACGCCGCCGGTCAGATGCCTTCGGGCCAGTCGGGCTGCAACGGCACCGGCTCCTCTTCGGCCGGCGAGGCTTCCGGGCGCCGGGCGGCCCTGGATTCGGGGACGCGATAGCGCGACATCGAGCTGGATGGACGAAGCACGGGCTTCGCGGATTCGGCGGCCGGAGCCGGCTCGACTGGGGGCGGCGCCGGGGACGGCGCCGTGGGCGATTCGGCGGCCGGCGGTTGGTTGGGCGGCGTTTCGGCGGACGGCGCCGTGGGCGGCGGTTGGGTGGGCCGCGGTTCAGTGGGACGCAGCGCCGCACGCGCATTCTCGCCCGCAAGCTCCGCCTGCACGCCGATCCAGCGAGGACGCGGGACCGGCGGAGCCGGAGCCGTCGGGGCAACCGGCCGGGGCGGCTCGGACATGGCGGGCTGCGCGGTCGTCCAGGGCGGGCGAGCGGCGGCACCGGCAGGCGAATCGACGGCGGAGGCGGGCGGGGCCGCCGGGATCTGGGCCGAGGGCATGAAGCCGGCAGGGTAGGCGCCCGCATTCGGGACCCGCCCGGCGGGCCGACCCGCGCTTTCGATCACCCATCTGCGCCTGGCTCTCTCCGAGTCGCAGAGCGACAGAGTCACGCGGGCGAGAAGGAAGAGGGCGATAGAGTTCGCGACCAGCTCGGCTATGACGAGCACCGTGATCAAGAGCGTGATCGCGTAGAAGCTCGACAGGACGGTGCCCAACCCGAAGTCAGGTGCGGCGCCGCTCGTCGTACGCAGCATCTCGAATATGGACACGATGGCCATGGCGAACACCGCGCCCACCACCACCACCGGGCCCATGAGATCGATCATGCGGGCGGTGCCCCACGCAGCCGACCACATGCTGGCCAGGCCGCTGTCGGAAGAGCCTCGCAGGGCAAGGCGTCTGGTCAGGTCCTCCAGTAGCCGGCCGGGCTTGCGCAGGCTGTACAGGGGGGAGCCGAGAAGTCGTATCGACAACCAGATCAGCGCAATACCGAACATGAGACCGAGCACGCCCAGGGGGCCGAACCCGCCCACGATCTCCGCCGACCTCAGACAGATGTAGAGCGGTATCCAGACCGTCAGATTGGCCCGCCAGGCCCACCCCAGCGCCTCGATCCACCAGGCGGCTGCCTGCGCCGGGCCGAACCTCGGCTGACCGCCGCCGAGAGCAGGGACGTTCGTGTCCGTCAGGGCCAGGAAGACGCTGTGGACAACTGCCGCGCCTATCGAGGCCGCAACGTACCCCCAAAGGGAGATCTGCTCGAAGCCCGACCAGCCGGCCCCGAGGGTGTAGCCGCCGAAGGCGTAGCCACCCAGGGTGTCCAGGCTGGGAGCGTGCAGGGTTACGAGGACGGCGAGCCACCAGATAGCGAAGCCGATCTGGAACAGCATCGCCAGGATCAGCAGCGCCACCGAGACGTACCCGTATGGCCACGCGACGTCATAGGGATGCTGGGCCAGCATCGCCCTGGCGGCGCCCGGCTCCAGCTGGTCGACGCCGGGCATCATGACACCCTCGAGCCGGCGCTCGTGGACCGTGGCCATGGTCGCGTGGGCCTTGGGAGCCCGGCAGCGATAGCACTTGTCGGCGTCGCCGCGGTTCATCGACTTACAGGCTTCGCAGAACCAGAACTCCTGCATCCCTCTCCCCCCGCGCTCCTCCTCGTGGGATCTCAATGGCGACGTCGTGCCGTTTCTGGCTCGAGGACCCACCGCAATGCTACCCGCCCGGGCAGCGGCGCGGAGGGGTTGTGCGCATGTCCGGCTCAGTCGTACAGGCGCTCCAGGTGCCAGGAGCCGTCCACTCGATCCAGGTAGATGAGAGCCAGCCAGTGAGGCCCCGCCACCTTGAAGTAGTCGCGAGCGACCGGCTGGCTCCACCAGCTCTCCTCCACCCGCCAGCGATTGCAGACCTCGACCGGCTCACGGCGCCCATTCCAGCGGAAGGCGACGAGGGTGCCGTTCGAGTCCAGCTCGGCGTCTATCGGCGGATGCTCGCGCAGCAATCGGGTCATCGGCGGCGCTCGAGATCGCGGCCGGGGGCTTCGCCGGCGCCGGCGGGGCGGCGCCACGTCCAGCGGGTCTCGGCCAGCGGCGCCTCCGGATCGCCGATCTCCATCCAGCCCATCCGGTGCTCGCCGAAGCGGAGCCCGAGACGGACCAGCTGCCAGCCGAGCCTCTCCGTCCTGCCGGTCTGCGGAGTGAACAGGGTCAGCTGAGTGCCGGCCGCCGGCGCCACGTCACCCAGCTCCAGCTCCAGCCGGGAGACCGGAGCCGGCGGCGGCGAGGCCTCGATCCGGGCGAGGAGCAGCCGCTCCACGGCCAGCCCCTC
Organism: Candidatus Limnocylindrales bacterium; assembly: GCA_050014975.1. Lineage (GTDB taxonomy): Bacteria > Chloroflexota > Limnocylindria > Limnocylindrales > CSP1-4 > Fen-1039. The sequence goes on along the minus strand of JBEKCH010000032.1, from coordinate 2,777 downwards.
CGACGTGGGCTGGGGCAGGTGCTGGTCGATGGTCAGCGAGGGTGGCGTCTTCCCGGCCACGAACGTGCCGTCCAGTTCGAGGGTCAGCCTGGCGCGTGCGACGGCCGCGCCGCGCGCCACCAGTTGATCGCCGAACGTGGCCGCCAGTCTGTGCAGCACGAAGCGCAGGGCCCCTATGTCCGTCACGGGCGGCTCTATCGGGAGCGCCAGGGCCATGCGCTCGGGGGCGCGGCGCGGCTGGAACGGCTCCGTCTCCAGGCCCCGTGCCCGCGCATGGATCCGCTCCCCCTCCGCCCCGAACCTCGCCACGACGGCGGAAAGTGGCAGCTCGGCGACCTGCCCGATCCGGCGCAGCCCGAACCGATCCAGGCGGGCCCGCACCTCCGGGTCGCGGCTCAGCATGGCGGCGGGAAGTGGCTCCAGGAAGTCCGCGTCCGCGCCCGCCTCGACGACGTGCAGCCGAACGCCGTCACCGGCCCCCGTCGCGACCCCGCCCGCTGCCACTTCCCTGCCGGCGAGCGACGCCGCCACGGCCGCCACGAACCGCGTTCCGCCGATGCCCGCCAGCGGCGGCCCGGGCAGGACCTCCGCCAGTGCCTCCCCGATCCGGCCGGCGATCAGCGGCTCCGGCCCCCAAAGCCGCTCCAGCCCGTCGAGCTGCACCTCCGCCCGCCCGAAGCCCGGCCTGGTCGGGTCCGCCTCGGCGGCCACGCCCGGGCTGAAGCCGGCCAGTCGGTCGAGTGCCGCCTCCAGGGCAGCCCCGTCAGCCTCCGGATTCGGATCGAGGAATTGCGCCTCCGGCGCCAGCCGGTGAGCCGCGCCGAGCGGCATGCCCGGCCGAACCCCCAGCTCCAGCGCCGACCTGCTCGCGTCTAGCACCGGTCCATCCAGCCACGGCATGCCTCCCAGCACGATCGGTTCCGCCTCGAAGGGAGTGGAGGACCGGGCGCGCGCCAGGCGAATGAGGAGGTGGGGCCAGTAGAGATGGAGGAGTCGCATCGGTGGGAACCGAGAGAGTGAGGCGAGTAAGGGACGGCCACGGCCGGACCGTCGAAGAGCCGGCGACCGGCCGTGAGCCACCGGGCGGCGCGTCCCCAAAGTGCGCGGCCACGGCCGTCGCGGCGGCAACGCGGGGTCCGTTTTCGGCCGCCATCTCCCTCAGCAGCTCGTCCCGAGCCAGGCAGGCATCCCGAGAGCCGCCCTCCGCGTACAGGATCCGAAGCTCCGTCGCCCGCCCCGGCGGCCCGTACCGATCCCTCGAGACGCGCACCTCGGTCCGCTGCCCTACGACGTCCCGGCCGAGGCATATCCACGCCCGCCGGCTCAACTCCAGGCGGAGCGCGGCAATCTGGGTCAGCGCGCCCACCAGCGCCGCGGGCAGACCCGGCGGCTCGAGCACCAGCAGCTGGACCCCGGCTCGACGCGCCAGCGCCGCCAGGCGGTGCAGTCGCTCGCCCAGAGCGGCCGCGGACAGACCCAGGCGATCGCCCGTCAGAGGCGGCAGGTCCAGCAGCAGCAGGTCCACCGTTCGGTCCTGGAGGAGCATCGCCGCCATCGACAGCGCCTCCTCGATGGTGTCCGGCGTGAGTACGACCAGCCATTCGAGCTGAATGCCCCGAGCCGCCGCTTCGACCGGGTCGAGGCTCCGCGCGAGGTCCAGGTAGGCGGCTATCCCACCGGCGGCCTGGACCTGGGCGACGGCCCGCAGCCCGAGAGTGGTCTTGCCGCTCGTTCCGGCCCCCTGGAGGGCCGTGATCGAGGTACGAGGCAGTCCCCCCAGGCCGAGGATGGCATCCAGAGCGCGAAAGCCGGTGGGTATCGCCCGCTCGTCCGCGACGACCGGCGCAATCGCCGGTTCTTCGTCCGGGATGGGCCGCGGCGCCACCGCCAGCGCCCCCAGGACCTCCCCGCCCCAGCGCGGAGCTGCCCGTCCCCAGCGATTCCGGAGGGACTCGAGAGCAGCCTGGACGTTGGGCGAATGGGTGGCCATGGGACGTCCATAATAGAACATACGTTCACATAGTCAAGCCCTCGGGCCGCCCCGCGGCCACTCGTCCGGAGGGGATGACACCCGACGAAACCGACACGTCTTGCCGGCCGGGCCGTACTGACCGTCGGCAAGTCCGCCGGCCCGGGAAGATCCGGGGTTCGTGGGGCGGGGCCTGTGCTAGACTGCCCCTCGCTCGCGTGGGGATGTAGCTCAGCTGGGAGAGCACCGCGTTCGCATCGCGGGGGTCAGGGGTTCGAGTCCCCTCATCTCCACACCTTTCGCCCTGGAGCGCCGCGTCCACCATGGTCGTCCGCGTGCGTTTCGGCATCGTCGAACGTGTACGGTTCGACGTGATGCCATTCGACTTGACCGCACCCAGGCCAACCCCGACCGCAGACGGCCAGCCGCTGCGGCTCGCCGCGAGTTTGCCCGATCCGCAGGCAGGCGCATTCGAGGCGGCTTACGCGGCAGCCTGGCTGCCGGTCTTTCGGTTCGCCCTCGCCTGGACGAACGACTGGTCGGCCGCGGAGGACCTGGCGCAGGAGGCATTCCTCCGGCTGTGGGATCGACGGACCGAGGTCGACTGGTCAGTGCCCGTCTTGCCCTGGCTGCTCGTCACGACACGCCGCACCGCGACGGATCGCTTCCGCCGGCTGCGGCGGGCCCTCGCAGTCCGCGGGCCTATCGCCGTCGCCCCCGGATCTGACGCCGGTATCGAGTGGCTCGATCTCCGGGCCAGCTTCCGAGCGCTGTCGGCTCTTGAGCGTTCGGCACTGGTACTCACGGC
>JBEKCH010000031.1:0-30293 GCA_050014975.1 Candidatus Limnocylindrales bacterium | reverse complement strand
GCTGTGGCTGCAGCGTCTATGTCTCGGCGGGCACCGACTTCAACGGCGCCCTCTCTGCCGCCGCTGCCGCCGGCACTCTCAAGGGCCCGCTGCTGCTGGTGGCCACGACCGGCGCGATCCCGGCTGCCACCGCGACCGAGCTAACCCGTCTGAAGCCCGCCCAGATCATCGTCGTGGGCAACACCTCAGAAGTCTCGGCCGCGGTCTATAACCTGCTGGCGGCCTACGTGCCATAGGGCGCTGTCGGGGCGGGCCTCGCGCGCGGCCGGTCACGGCTGTTCCGCGTGCCCAGGGGGCACCTCGCGGGGTGTGGTCAACGCCGCATGCCAGAGGCTGTGACCGACCAACGGGATCAGCTCGATTAGTGGCAGATGGGAGCCTGTCGCTGGTGTTGCGTCTGGCCCGGCTCCGCTGGTCGCCGACGCGCCCGCGCCCGGCGACGGCCGGCTCGCGCGGCTGCGTCGGGGGCGCGCCTCAGCGGGGCTCGTCCGGCGTCGCGTAGCGCTCGGGTCTGAAACCGAAGCGGTGCTCGCCGGCGACCGCAGTCGGATCGCGGAAACGAGCCGCCTGAATGGCTCGTGTCGGGATGAGCCAGGCGGTTTGGCCGTCCTCTACCGTCAGAGGCCGGTCCTCATTCCTCATGATGGCGCTGTACACGATCTCCAGGGCCGCCCTTCGCAGGCCGGCCCGGTCGCCGGAGCCCAGCGCGGCCCGCACGATCGGATCTCGGGAGGCCGCGACCGCGGTCTCGGGGAGCTTGATTGGGACGGTGACTCCTCCCCCGAGCAGGAGTTCGACTTCGAAGGGCGGCCCGGCCATGAACGGAGACCTCCTGGGTAGATACTGGCGCGCCCGGCCGACGCGCAGCCTCAGCGTACCCTGCCTGAGTCCGTCCGGGACGGGCAATCGGCGCCGAGCCGTACAAATCAGCGCGAACTCGCCGACTCCAGCCGACGCGTCCGCTCCATGATCTCGAGCATGGCCCGGGCATCGTGGTATGGGCATTTCCAGAAGCCGACCTTGGCCAGGTCCGGCACGGGAACGCCCTCGCGACTGACGCGGCTGTACCACTCGCCACCGCGGTGATCGATCACGCAGGCGTCGATGAAGTTCCACGTCCTGATGGCGGCCTCCAGGTGCTCGTCGCGCCCCGAGAGCCGGTAGGCGTTGAGGAAGCCCACCACCGCCTCGGCCTGCGGCCACCAGTCCTTGTCCGTGTTGACCCGGCCGTCCGGCGCCATGTCCGTGTAGACACCGCCCAGCTCGGCGTCGAAGCCGGTTGCCAGGACGGCATCCGCCATCTTCAGGGCAGCCGCCTGAGCCCGGGACGCCAGGGCTCGATTGCCCACCGCGTCCGCCGCCTCGCAGATGAGCCAGCTCGTCTCGATGTCGTGGCCGTACGAGACGAGCTGCGACAGCGGCCGCCAGTGCTCGTCGAAGAAGAGGACCAGGTGGCCCGTCCGCGCGTCGACGACGCGGTCCAGCACCAGCTCGAGCAGGGTCCGCAGTCGCGCCCGCGGTCGCGGATCCGCGCCCACGAGGGCGAGCGTCGTATAGGCCTCCAGCAGATGGAGGTGGGTGTTCATGGAGAAGGGCGCGTTCAGGTCCACCGCCGAGAGCCGGATGTCGTCGATGGGCTGCCAGTCGCGCCCGCGCGCCTCCCAGTAGCCGCCGCCGATCGGGTCGAAGGCATGAGCCTCGATGTCTTCGAACAGCCTGGTGGCTCGATCGAGCGCTTCGGGCACTCCCGTCGCCCGGAAATACTCGGCCAGGGCGTAGATCCCGAAGGCCTGGCCGTAGGTCTGCTTTCGGCCCTGCAGCATTCGGCCCAGGTGGTCCACTTCCCAGTACAGGCCCGAATGATCCGGATCCCAGAAATGCTCCAGGAGGTAGTCGAAGGCCCGGTCGGCCGGATCGCGGTAGAGCGGCTCGGGCCAGCGCCGCAGCGCGGCGGAGAAGGTCCACAGGATGCGGGCGTTGAGGACGCCGCCCTTGCCGGCGATCGGGTCGGGGCGGCCCTGAGCGGAGACGGCTCCGAAGAATCCGCCGTTCTCGCGATCCACTGCCCGGGTCGCCCAGTACGGCAGGATGTCCTCGCGTAGCTCGCGCTCAGCCGCGAGCCGCAGAGTGAGCAGTCGGTCCGTGGTGGTCATGCCGGTATGCCAACCGCTGCCGGAGCGCAAGGAGCCGCGCGGGGAACCCGGGGCGCGTGCGACCGGTTAGCTGCCGCCGGATTTCGCGCGGGTCGAAGTACCCGCCGCGACGGCCTCCAGTCGGTCCACCAGGCGGAGCAGGTCGGCCGCCTCGGACTTCCGGAGCTCGCCCGTCTGCAACGCCAGGAGGAGAAGCCGTTTTCGTTCGGTCTCGTCGGCATCGAGCAGCAACTCGACCAACCCCGCTTGATCGATCTGCCGCTCTTCGCTTCCTTTCGATCGCTTGCGGCTGAAGAGCACGAGATTCTCCTGGATCGGGCCTTCGAAACTGGTCCTTTCGACACCCACCTGCTCGAATAGTCGGCCTCGCCGGCTTCGAACGTCGCTCCCCGATTGTACGGGTTTTGGCAACCCGAAAGGACTCCGGCAAGGTCCGGAGTGCAGCGGAGAGCACCGCTGTGCCCCAGACTGTAGCGCACCGACCGACGGAGTGCGAAAGACCGTCGCGGGTGCCGGTCCGGCGCGAGACCCCGTTGTGGCGGTGCGAGGTCGGGCGTAGGATCGAACGTAAGTCGTTTTGAGGTCAACGAATGTCCACCGCCGCGGGCGCAGGCCCGCTCAATGTCGTCGACTACAGTCCGGGTGTGTGCAACATCGGGCCGGCCGAGATCGCCCGCCGCCGCCTGGCCGGGCACGTGGGGCTCGTCGTCTGCGTGGTCGGGTTCGTCCTTCTCGCGGCGACAGCCGCTCCGCACTGGACCAGGTTGATCCTCTTCCTGCCGGCAGCCGCATCGGCTTCGGGTTACCTGCAGGCCTGGCTGCACTTCTGCGCCGGCTTCGGATCCCGAGGCGTCTACAACTTCGGACCGCTGGGGAAGGTACAGCAGGTCGCGGACCGGCAAGCGAGGGCTCGCGATCGAGCCAGGTCGCTCCGGATCGGGGTGGCCGCCGGCCTGATCGGCGTGGCGGTCGCCATCGTGGCCGTCCTGCTGCCGGTCTAGCTCCGAGGCCCCGGCGCTAGCTCGCGGCCCGCCGCGGGGCGATCGGCACAACCGAATCCGGCGCCGGGCGAGCCCGGCGCCGTTGATGCCACCGCAGGCTGCGCCGGCACGGACCGGGCACACGTCAAGCGGGACTGTCGTGCAGGATCCCGACCAGGTGGGGCGGCGGGGGCCGGGCGATTCGGGCGGTCAGGCAACCTCGACCGCCGTGGGGCCCACGCTCGAGTGGGCCACTTCTATCTCAATGGCCACCCAATGAGGGTGGTCGTGCTTCGACTCCCTGTAGAGCCGAAGAAGGTTTGCCTCGGCGGCTCGCAGTCTGGCGTTGGACTCCCATTCGGGGAGATCCGGCTCGGCGGCTTCCCGGGCTTCCATGGCCTCGACTAGAGCTCGCAGAACCCCCTCGATGGTGGACGGTTCAGGCACGGGAGCCTCCTTCCACGGGGGCGACACTGAGGCCTCATCGCGAACCCACCTTACTCCTGGGTCCGTTGCGATTCCATATCCAGGGGGTTCCATTAGCGCAAGAATCGCGCATCAGACGAAACGCATAGTCCCGCCTCGAGCTGGGGGGTCAGCTGGGGGGTGAGCCGCCGACCCGCGGCTTCGGCTCGGGTGCCTGCGCCGCGCCGAGGGCGGCGGCGATCTGCTCCAGGAACCAGCGGGCGGTGCCGCGGGCCGCGATGTTCAGGAAGGCCCGGTCCAGCACGGCCCCGACTTCGCCGCCGGGCGGAGCGTAGTAGCCCTCCAGCGTGATCTCGGTGGCGGTCAGCCTGACCCGGCCCGCGAAGACGGGGAAGAGCGGCGCAAGAGACGACGACTGCCAGCTGATCTCCACCTCGCAGCCGTCACGGGTTCCGCGGACTTCTCCCAGGTCGACATAGGCAGCCTTCTTGAACGTCAGGCGAGGGCTGTGGTCCCGAACGGGCAGGCTCAGGTCGGTGAGGTAGCGGCGGGTGCCGGGCCTCGCCGGGTCGGCAGTCATGGCAACGGGCGTGCCCAGCCAATCGGCCTCGACGAGCGCACGGGGAGGGCAGCTGCGGGTCAGGTCGAAGGAAGCGCGCTGGCTGAGGCGCAGAGGGGTCAGGTGGCCGGGGACGCTGGTCATCGAACCCGGATCGTATCGAGGGATCGGCCGCGGTGGATCGGGTGGCCGTCACCCAGACGCGTTACGAACGGCCCGACATCACCTACCCGTCGCGGCAGGTGTGCTCGCCAGATGCTCGGCCGCAACGGCCCGAACGGGAGCGCCAATTCGCCCGCCAGTGGGGCAAGGGCGCGACGAAACTAGCGGCCCGGGTCTTCCGAGCCGGCGCGGGGTTCAACGGGGCAGCTGACCTCGTTGCGCATCCCCATCAGCCACGCCACCCTGTCGCGGTGGCGGCTGGCGACGCGACAGACGACGTCGGCGGCGAGCGCCATGGGCGGCAGCGCGGCCCAGGGCCGCAACAGCCAGCCGCCGGGCAGGGCGTCGAGGAGGGCCAGGGCGGCATGCCCGCCCGAAACGACCTCGCCCGTCGACTCGTTGACAACGTGGATCTCGTCGCCGAGGTGGCCCTCCGCGGCAAGGCGCGCGAGGATCGGCCGGCCCGAGGTCGCGGCCATCTGCAGGGGCAGGAACTCCATGCGCGCGTCGCGGTCCCAGCGCCGTAGGAGTCGGGCCGTTTCGCAACAGACACTGCAGCCGCTGTCGTAGAGGACGGTTAGCGACGTTGCGACCGCGCGGTCGTCGTCGGCGATCGGTGGGCGAAGCGGGGTCTCGACTGCCACGGCGGGATGTTAGCGCGGGCGTGGCCATCGTGCGCGGCGGATCGTAGCGCGAACGTGTCCTGGAGATCCCGGCCGCGCATCGGCGACGGCCTCGCTGTCGGCGGAACTTCGGCCGCTGTATGCTCCCGGAGCATGTCCGCCTATTCCGCGTCGTCCGCACCGTCGAATCCTCGAAGCGCCGCCAACGCCGCCGTAAGGGCGGAGCCGAGAGCCGTTGGCACGGCCGGCACGGCCGATCCGCTCTCGCGCGAGGTCAAGCTCGTCGGCGCGCTGCTCGGTCAAGTCATAGCCGAGCAGGGTGGGCCGCAGCTGCTCGAACTGGTCGAGCGCTGCCGGCTTCGCTCGATCGAGTTCCGGGAAACAGGCGAGCAGGAAGTGGGCGCGGCGCTGGCCGACGAGCTCGACGCCCTGCCGATCGAACAGGCCGAGTCGCTGGCCAACGCCTTCAGCCTCTACTTCCAGCTCGTGAACCTGTGCGAGGAGCGGGATCAGGTTCGCCAGCTCAAGCGGGCCCAGAAGGCGGGCAAGCTCGACGAGGGCTCTCCCGAGTGCGCGATCGACTGGCTGCGCGAGCGCGGCTGGTCGGCCGATCGCGTAGAGGAGCTGCTGCGGCGCCTGTGCATCTCGCCGGTCCTGACCGCGCATCCGACCGAGGCCCGGCGGCGCACGACGCTGACGGCGCTGCGGCGCTGCTATCGGCTCCTCGAACAGCTCGACGATCCGCGCCTGAGCCCGGTGGACGACGCCGAGATTCGCCGCAAGCTGCGCGAGGAGATCAGCCTGTTGTGGCGGACCTCGCCGGTGCGCAAGACGCCTCCGACCCCGATCGACGAGGTCCGGACCGCCCTGGCCTTCTTCGACGAGACGCTCTTCCGGGCCGTGCCTGCGGTGTATCGAGCCTTCGATCGGGCAATGGATCGCCTGGCGAAGCCCCGTCGGGCCAACCGCGGCGCCGGCCTCGCCAGCGATGCGGGACGGAGCGGAACCAGGCGGCCACACGTTGCCGCGTTCATGCAGTGGGCCTCGTGGATCGGCGGCGATCGCGACGGCAACCCGGCCGTGACTGCGGAGCTGACCCGCCAGGTGCCGCGGATTCACGCCGACCACGTCATGCGCGGCTACGAGGCGGTGGCGATGAGGCTGCTGTCCACGCTTTCGATCCAGGTCCCACGCGAGGCAGTCCACCCGGAGCTCGAGAACACCCTTGCGCGAGACGGCGAGGACCTGCCCGAGACGATGCGAGACCTGGCCCGGCGCTTTCCCGACGAGCCGTACCGTCGACGCCTGGGCGCCATCGCCGAGAGGCTGCGGCGGACGCGCTGGTATCTGACCGAGGAGGCGGGCCCGGTGGCGGGCCGCTACGAGAACCCGGAGCAGCTGGTGGAGGAACTGGCGGAGCTGCAGGCCACCCTGATCGCCGATGGGCTGCCGCGCGTGGCCTACGGAGAGATCCAGGATCTGCGCTGGCAGGTCGAGACGTTCGGCTTCCACCTCGCCAGCCTGGAGATTCGCCAGCATTCCGAAGTGCACGCCGAAGCTCTCAACGCGCTGCTCCATTCGCGCGGCATGACCTCGCCCGACCTGGCCCGAGAGCTGGTTCCGGGCGTATCGCCGGGCGAGGTGCTGGCGACCTTTCGGGCCGTGGCCGCGATCCAGCGACGCTTCGGCGAGGCCGCCTGCCACCGCTACGTGGTCAGCTTCACCCGGACGGCGGGCGACGTGATGGCGGTCCTGCAGCTGGCGGACATGGCGGCCGGCGGGATCGTGCCCACGGTGGCGACCGGAGGCTTCGTGCGCGGCCAGGCGAACCTGGACATCGTGCCGCTGTTCGAATCGGCGGATGCCCTGTCCAGCTGCGGAGAGATCCTCGAAGAACTGCTGGCCAACCCGGATTACCGGCGCCACCTGGAGTCTCGCGGCAACCGCCAGGAAGTGATGCTGGGCTACTCGGATTCGAACAAGGAGTCCGGGTTCCTTTCCGCAGTGTGGTTGCTGTATCGGGCCCAGGGGCGGCTGGCCGAGGTGGCGCGCCGCCGCGGCATCCAGCTGACCCTGTTCCACGGCCGCGGCGGCGCCATCGGCCGGGGCGGCGGGCCGACGAACCGGGCCATCCTGGCACAGGCGCCGCGCTCGATCGACGGCCGCTTCAAGATGACCGAGCAGGGCGAGACCGTCGCGGCCAACTACTCGAACCCGGACATCGCCGAGCACCACCTGGGCCTCGTCGCGAGCGCGACCGTGATCGCCTCGACGCCCGAGCACGACGATTGCGTGGCCGAGGTTGACGCCCGCGGCAAGGCCGTCATGGCGGAGCTCGCGGATCGGGCCCGAGATGCGTACCGCTCGCTGGTGTACGACGAGCCGGGCTTCCCGGAGTTCTTCCGGGCCGCCACGCCCGTGGCCGAACTCTCGGCCATGGCCCTGGGATCGCGGCCGGCGCGTCGCGCCAGCGTCGAGCCGCCCCGGCGCCTCTCGCAACAGGCCTGGGTGGTGGAGGACCAGCCCGCACCGGGGATCGAATCGCTGCGGGCGATCCCGTGGGTCTTCTCGTGGTCGCAGGCGAGGATCGGGCTGCCTGCTTGGTACGGGCTGGGCTCGGCCCTGGCGGCCTACCGCAAGGCTCACGGACAGCAGCGTGCCACCGACAAGATCGCCGCTCTGTACCGCGATTGGCCGTTCCTGGCCAGCGCCCTCGACAACGCGGAGCTGATCCTCTATCGCTCCGAGCCGCAGATTGCCCGGCTCTACGCCGCTCTCGCCGCCACTCCCACCGACGAGCGTCTGTGGAAGCGCATCCTGGCGGAGTACGAGCTCTCGATTGCCGAGCTGGCTAAGGTGACCGGCCACGCGGAGATGCTGGAAACGGATCCCGCGACCCGGCGCTCGATCCGGCTGCGGCGGCCCTACATCGATCCGCTGTCGCACATCCAGGTTCGATTCCTGGCCCGACTGCGCGCCCTGCCGCCGAACGACCCGGACCGCGAGCGCCTGGCGACCCTGGTCCAGCTCACGGTCAACGGCGTGGCGGCCGGACTTCGCAACACCGGCTAGGGTGGCGGACGCGATGCCCGGGCCGAAACGAGAGCCTTCGAACCGGCGCGCCGCCGGCGCAGGTGGCTCGGTCTCGGACACTCCTGCCGCCGGTGCCGCCGCGGCCGAGGGTGCCGCCGGTGCCGCCGCGGCCGAGTGGCAGACGCCGCCCCTGCCGGCCGACGACCCGACACTTTTCGGGCTGACCCTGGACCAGCTGGCCGCACGCTGGTCGCGCTCCATGGCGGCCGCGGCGATCGGGGCCGAGGCCATGCGCGGTGCGGATCGCCGTGCCCAGGCCCTGGGCGTACCGGGCACGCGGCTGATGGAGCACGCCGGCTGCGCCGTGGCCGCGGCCACTCGGGCCCTGGCCGTTGAGACAGAACGCTGGGCCAGGGGACCGATCCTGATCCTGTGCGGCCCCGGCAACAACGGCGGCGATGGCTTCGTGGCGGCTCGTCACCTGTCGCGCCACGGGGCCAGGGTGGTGGTCGTGCTCGTGGCCAGCGAAGGCCGCCCGGCGGGCAAGGACGCCGCACGCAACTGGGACCGCCTTGAAGCCGAAGCTCGAGTAGAGCGGATCCACACCCCCGTCGCGCGCGACGTGGCGATCCTCGCCCAGGGGCTCGAGAAGGCGGGCGTGGTCGTAGACGCCCTGCTCGGCACGGGGACGGCGGGACCGCTGCGCGAGCCCATTTGCGGCGCGGTCGAGCTGATCGCCAGGGCGCGGCGAGCCGGTATCCCGATTGTCGCCGTCGACTGTCCCACCGCCGTGGACCTGACCAGTGGCGATCTCTCCGATCCCGTCGTTCGAGCCCATCTCACAGTCACGTTCCATCGGCCCAAGACCGGGCTGCTGACCAGACGCGGCGCGGCGGTGGCGGGCCGGGTCCTGGTGGCCCCTATCGGCATCCCCCAGCAAGCCGACCCGATCTGAGGAGCCAGGTTCGCCTGTCCGGTTCCTCCCGGCCCGGCCCGGGCAGCCCGCCAGGCCCTGGCGTCGCGGCTACTCGCTTGCGAGGCTACGGCATGACCAGGACGTAGCCGCCGTTCCAGGTCTTCACCTGGGAGTCGTAGTACTTGACGAAGTACTTCGACAGCTGACCAGGTGTGAGTTCCGTGTCGGGAGGCTGGTCATAGCCCGACGCGTTGGCAGGTCGCGGGTACAGCGGTCCGGTGACGTAGACCGCAGTGATCGTGAAGTCGCTGGTCGTTGCCGGGTCGGCCGTGGCGCTGAAGCCGTTCATGACCCAGGCGTGACGTCCTTGCCAGACCAGCATTCCGACAGGCTTGTTCGTCAGGCGCATCCGAATCGCGGCCTTCTTGAGGGCCGAGGTGCTGTCGGTGAAGCGCTGGACCGAGTAGCCGGCTCCGCCGTACCGGTTGAGGATGGCAACCCAGCCGGCGGGATCGGTGCCCTGGCTGTAGCTGGCGCCGTCATTGGCCTGGCCGTAGGCGATGTACGTCGCCTGTGAGCTGCTCGACGAGTCGCTCTGGCCCAGGATCATGTTGAGCATCATCTGGCTGCTCGCCGCCACGCACCAGGTCGTGGTCGCCTGGGAGGCGAAGTCGCTGGGTTCATAGAAGTCGAGCGTGCCGGTCCAGGCGGGCAACGTGGAGGCGACCGGCATCGCTCCCGACGTGAGCAGGCTGCGGAAGCCGGCGGCGTCCTGGAGCGTCAGTAGATATCGGTAGCAGTACGAGCGCCGCACCGTCCGAACGACGCTCGATCCGGTGAACGACACCTTGGCCGGTGTGGACCAGGCCACGCCCGTGCAGCCGCCGTTCAGTGCCGGGGCGGACTGCTCGTACAGGCTCCGCGACACGATCTTGGAGCCGAACGTGTCTCGCTCTGCCCAGCCGATCCTGGCCGTCGTGTCGTAGGCGACGACCCCATCCAGGAACGGATTCGTGAAGGTGGCGGTGGCGCCGAGGCCGGCCGGCGCGGGAATGATCGGCGCCGAGGTCACGGTTTGCTGGCCCGTGCCGGTCGCCAGCATGAGCATGAACCTGTAGCAACGATTCAGTGGCAGGCCGTTGGCCTGGTACGAGGTGCCCGACACGGCCGACGAGCGAGCCGGCAGCCAGCGGATGTCGCAGCCGCTGACGCCGATCGGACGTGAGGTCTGCACGACTACGGTTGTCGTCGAGACGGCCACGCCCTTCGTGATCGTCCAGGAAGCGGCGTAGGAGCCGGTCTGGAGCACCGTGATGACGCCCGGTGCCGGCGTGACGAAGGTGGCGGCAGGGGTTGCCGCGGCTGCGTAGGCCGGGGCGAGAGCGGCGACGCCGGCCATCAGGACGAGCGTGCCCAGCGTGGCGAGGATGCGACGGTGGTGGTTCATCGGCTCAGTTCCAGTCCAGCGTGCGGTCCTGCAAAGCCACCGCCCCGACGGCACCGGCTCCGCGGCTCAGATTAGTCGAACTCGGGTGCCGAAGGAACCGGACGGGGGTCCTGTCGATCGTCCGGTCCTTTCTTACCAGTCACACAAGCGCTGTCAACTGCCCATCCGTGTCGGTGGCGCAAACCAAACCTGGCCTTACAGAACTCTATGCACGCGGTTTTGCCGGACGTACAATCCCGCCGCATAGCTCGCGGGCTGGCCGTGAGCGCGTCTTGGTAGCACGGACCGGGCCTCTCACGCGTAGCCGCGAGGACACGGAGCGGCTACTGAAGGGAGTTCCAGGTTTCTCGTGTACACGGACAAGATTCTGGTCTGCGCCGACTGCAGCCAGCAGTTCGTATTTACCGCGAGCGAGCAGGACTTCTACGCCCAGCGGGGTTTCTCCGACCCGAAGCGGTGCAGCGCCTGCCGTAGCGCGCGCAAGGCGGCCCGGCCCGAGGGCGGTATCGGCCACGGTGGCGGCTTGGGAGCCGGCGGCTACGATCGGGGCCCGCGCGAGATGTTCCCCGCTACGTGCAGCCGATGCGGGCGCTCCACCGAGGTTCCATTCCGCCCCACCAACGGCAAGCCGGTGTATTGCAGCGACTGCTTCCGAAGCGTCCGCAGCAATTAGCGCTTCCGATCCGGCAGCCCACGACCCGGGCCTTGTGCCCGGGTCGTTTCATGTGCCCGCGTTCCATCGAGCGTCCGGCCAGATCCGGTCCGGTTGCTCCTTCTCCGGCCCTCATCTACGATGCTCGCAGCGGCCGGTGCGGCCGCTCTCCCTTGACCCGACCAATTCCCGCAGCGCGAGGCCGCCGAACCATGGCCGCAGGCTCCAGCAACGACTTCGACCTCATCGTGCTCGGCGCCGGCACCGGAGGCTACACGGCCGCCTTCCGCGCTGCGCAACTGGGCATGCGCGTCGCGCTCGTGGATCAAGGCAAGATCGGAGGGACGTGCCTGCACGTGGGCTGCGTTCCGACGAAGGCGCTCCTCGAGTCGGCCGAGTTGTTCGCGCGCCTGAAGAAGGCTCGGGATTTCGGAATCCTGCTGGAGGGCCAGCCCGGCTTCGACTTCGAGCAGATCGCCCGGCGGCGCGACCAGGTCGTGAAGAGGATGTGGACCGGTTTGAAGGGCCTGGTCGACAAGAACAAGGTGACATGGGTCGGCGGGCGCGGCCGCCTCGACGGGTCGCAGACCGTCCGCGTGGCACTGAACGGCGAGGACGGCGCGCCTGGAGCGAGCGGCGAGCAGGTCCTGCACGCGACGAACGTGATCCTGGCCACCGGCAGCCGCGTCAAGAGCCTGCCCGGCATCGTGCCGGACGGCCGCCGGATCATCACCTCGGACGATGTCACGACGAAGGCGGACCTGCCCGGGAGCATCGCCATCGTCGGCGCCGGCGCGGTCGGTTCCGAGTTCGCTTCCATGTACCACGACCTCGGCGTCGCGGTGACGCTGCTCGAGTACCTGCCGGCAGTCGTTCCGCTGGAGGATCGCGATGTCAGCGCCGCGCTCGAGCGCAGCTTCGTCCGGCGCGGCGTCAAGGTCGTCACGAAAGCGCGCTTCGACGCGGCGTCCGTCAAGGTGACCGACGACGGCGTGTCGCTGGTCGTGGGTCCGGAAGGCGGCCAGGCCGAGCAGCTGCGCGTGGAGCAGCTCCTCATGGCGACCGGGCGGGCCGCGAACACCGAGGGCATCGGCCTGGAGACGACGAAGGTAGAGATCGAGCGTGGGTTCGTAAAGGTGGACGGCTGGATGCGGACCGCCGAGCCGCAGGTCTACGCCATCGGCGACCTGATCGGCGGGCTGATGCTCGCCCACGTCGCGGCGCACGAGGGGATCGTGGCCGTCCACGAGATCGCGGGCGAGGGTCCCGAGGCCATCGACTACGACCACCAGCCGCGAGCCACGTTCACGCGGCCTCAGGTCGCGTCCATCGGCCTGACGGAGCAGCAGTGCGCCGAGCGGGGGATCGCGATCAAGAAGGGAGTCTTCAACTTCGCCGCGGACGCGAAGGCGGTGATCGTTGGTGAGACCGAGGGCTTCGCCAAGGTGATCGCCGACGCGGCGACGGACGAGGTCCTGGGCGTGCATCTGATCGGGCCGGCCGTGACGGATCTGATTGCCGAGGCGGCGCTGGGCATGACGCTCGAGGCCACGGCCTGGGAGATCGGCGCCGCGACGCATCCGCACCCCACCCTGGCGGAGGTCCTCGGCGAAGCGGCCATGGCCGTCGCCGGCCGCCAGATCAACGCCTGAGCGAGTGCCGGGGCCACCTGCCCCGGGTCGCTGGCCTGGAGGCGCAGGCTGACCGCGCCTGCGTCCGCGTCCGCCTCGGAGCCAACCGCCCCGACCCGCCCGCCTCGCCCCGGATCGGCCCGTGCACGGCGCCCGCCTCGGCGCCCGGCCCGCTCGGGCCCCTGCTCGACAGATTCTGATCAACGTCACCGTCTGTGGCGCCGAGCAAGGCCAGCGGCCTCTTACGTGTTGGAGCCGCGCTTAGGAGGCTTCCGCGGCCGAATCCACGCTCGGCATGCTCTCGGCTCGGGCCGCGCCCTCGGTCTGGGAGTCCGCAGGGCGGGCCCGTTCAGCGTGCAACTGGGCCCCACTGGACGCGATGGGCCAAACTAGACTCCACAACACCGGCTCGACCGGCGCCTCGCGGTGCCTCATGGCAGGCGGCGTGCCATACCTCGCAGGAGGAGCGATACGTGGCCAAGGTGACGATGCCCCAGCTCGGCGAGAGTGTCGCCGAGGGGACGGTCGGGAAGTGGCTCAAGAAGCCTGGCGACAGCGTGGCCAGGAATGAGGCGCTGCTGGAAGTCATCACCGATAAGGTCAACGCCGAGGTCCCCTCGCCATTCGAGGGAGTGCTGCGCGAGATCCTGGTCCAGGAGGGGCAGACGGTCCCATACAACGCGGAGATCGCGGTGATCGAGGAAGTGGCGGGCGCAGGGGACGCTTCCCGGGGAGCGGGCTCGGCCGTCGCGAAGGCGGCGGCCACCGGTAGCCCTGCCGCGGCCAAGCCCCCTGCCGCTGCCCCGGCCGCGACAACGCCCCCGGCCGTCGCCCCGGCCACTGTTGCTCTGCCTCGGCCGGCGCCGCTCCCCATCAAGCCGGTCGCGCCGAACCCCGCACTGGTGCCGGTGATGCAGGTCGAGCCTCCGCCCGGCAACGGCAACCCCGACGCTCGCATGACCCCCGCCGTTCGTCGCATGCTGCGAGAGCACGGCTTGACGCCGGTCCAGGTCGTCGGCACCGGCCACGCCGGCCGTATCACCCGCGAAGACGTGCTGGCGGTGGTCGAACGCCACCGCAGCGGCGGAGCCGTCACGGGGCGTGGAGCCGCCACGGGGCGTGAACTCGCCACGGGGCGTGGAGCCGCCACTGCGGCCGCTCCGGCCGCAGTGGCGGCCGGTCAGGCCGCGGTCTCCTGGCCGGCCCCGCAGGCACCCGGGGTGGGCGTCGCAAGCCATGCGCCGGGCCTGGCACCGTCCGCACCTTCGGCCCCGCCGCCGTCGCCCGCCGTCACCTGGGAGGCGGGCCAGGATGAGGTTCTCGTGCCGCACAGCCAGATGCGCCGCGGTATCGCCGCCCAGATGACCCGCGCCGCCACGGTGCCGGTTGCCCACAGCACCTTCGAAGCGGACATGACGGGCGTCGTGAACCTGCGCGCCTCGGTCGGTGGGGCGTACAGGGCCCGCGAGGGGGCGGGCCTGAGCTTCCTTCCGTTTGTGGTCAAGGCCGTCGTGGAGGGGCTGATGGTCAATCCCGACCTCAACGCCCACTACACCGAGGGCGGCCTGCTGCGGAAGCGCCGCATCAACATCGGCATCGCCATCGCCGTGGACAACGGCCTGATCGTGCCGGTGATCCACGACGCCGATCAGCTCTCGATCAACGGCATCAACAGGACGGTCCAGGACCTGGCCGCACGGGCCCGAGCGAACAAGCTGCGCCTCGAAGACTTGCAGGGCGGCACCTTCACGATCGACAACACCGGCTGGTTCGGCTCGGTCCTGACCGTACCGATCATCAACGCGCCCGAGGTCTGCATCCTCACGACCGAGGCGGTCGTCAAGCGGCCAGTGGTTCGCGAGACGCCCGACGGCGACGTGATCGCCATCCGTTCGATGATGAACCTCGTCGCCGGCTACGACCACCGGGCGACCGACGGGGCGCAGGTCGGCCGGTTCGTGCGCGACGTGATCTGCCAGCTCGAGGCGGTCGGCCCCGACACGCCGATCTACTAGACTGGTCGAATGGAGAACGAGCGGTCCCTTTCGCGCGTGCTGCCGTCCACGATCGCCATGGGCGGCGGTACCTTCGAGGCCGCTGTCGACGGGTCCGCGGCGCCGCGGCGGCATCCCGACTGGATCAAGGCGCGGATTCCTTCCGGCGAGACGTACCAGGACGTTCGACGGCTGCTCCACGGGCTGTCTCTGCACACCGTGTGCGAGGAGGCCCATTGCCCCAATGTGGGCGAGTGCTGGGACCAGCGCACTGCCACGGTCATGATCCTCGGCGACACCTGCACCCGCGCCTGCGGGTTCTGCGCGGTGAAGACGGGCAAGCCCACCGTCTACGACCTGGACGAGCCGCGCCGGGTGGCCGAGGCGATCAGCGGCCTGGGACTCGAGCACGTGGTCGTAACGAGCGTGGCCCGCGACGACCTGGCCGACGGCGGAGCCGGCATCTTCGCCGAGACCATCCGGCGGCTGCGGGACGCCTGCCCCGGCATGGGCGTCGAAGTGCTGATCCCCGACTTCAACGGGGAGGAGGCGCCGCTCCGGACGGTGATGGCGGCCGGGCCGGACATCCTGAACCACAACGTCGAGACGGTCGCGCGGCTGCAGAAGCCGGTGCGCAAGCGGGCTCGATACGACCGATCGCTCGGCGTTCTCGAGCGGGCGAAGGCGTACGCGCGCGAGCTGAACCCGGAGCCGGCGGTCCACACCAAGTCGTCGATCATGGTGGGGTTGGGGGAGACGCGGCTGGAGCTGAGCCGGACGTTCGTGGACCTGCGCGCGGTCGATTGCGACATCCTGACGATCGGGCAGTACCTGCGGCCGTCGCCGGGGCATCTTCCCGTGGAGCGCTACTACCACCCCGACGAGTTCGCCGAGATGCGCGCCGAGGCGCTGACGCTCGGCTTCAAGCACGTGGAGTCGGGACCGCTGGTCCGATCCAGCTACCACGCCCGTGACCAGGTACCGGATGCGGAGGCGCGTCGAGCCGACCGAGCGGCGCGCGCGGCTCAGAGTGGGGGATCGGCGGGCGGAGGGGCGGCGGCGGCCGGAGGGGACGTATCCGGAGCGGCGGGGTCCGCCGTCCCCGGCATCTCGGCGCCCATTCGCCGCTCACCCAGCGTCGACGGCGAGGGTCGAGTCATCTACCGGCCCGACTGAGCGGTTACCGGCCCGACTGAGTGGCTGCCGGCCCGACTGAGCGGTGCCTCCCGCCCGGGCGCTTGTTGACCCCCGCATCGGTGGCCCGACGCTAGCCTCCGTCAGGCCCTCACTCCGCTACCCGCCGACGATCCCGGCGTCTGCCGGCCGGTTCGAGTGGCTTGCGTCGGGAGCACCTTCCCCCGGGTGCGAGAATACGTGCCAAGCGCGGGGGCTCGGACACGCGGTCCGCACCCTTGCCCGCCGCGACCGCGCCGAGCCACTGGCGAGACCAACCCGTCCGCACGGCGATCGCCGGTCTGAGGCCGGGCGCGGCGCGGCTGCACAAGGAGTCCTACGATGGACGATCTGATCCGGCACGGGGTCGAGGCGCGGAAGGATTGGAGCGCCTACCACACGGCCGCCGAGGAAGAGCATCCGAGGTACCACAACCGGCCCGACTGTGAGGACGGATCACGGATCGAGGACAAGAACATTCGAGCGGGTACGGACTACCGCCCCCTGTGCGACAAGTGCAGGGCCGCTCAGAGGTCCACCAGCTAGTTCCCGACTTGTCTCCCTCCGGCCTCCGCTCCGCTGGTCGCCGACGATCCCCGAGCTTGGTCATTGACAGGGACGAGAGCGCAGCACCTCTGGCACGCGAAACCCCTGGGATACCCAGTCCCTCGTCGTCGGACAGATCCAGGCGATGATGTCGAGGGCTCTGGTTTGATCTGAAGCGTGGTCGCGACTGTAGATGGGCTCGTGGTGGGCGATTCTGTTGCGCAGAAGACGTGTCTGCTCCATGGCCCCAACGACGGTTCCCCGGCGATGGTCAGAGTGGGGGAAGGCCGCATGAAGGGCGCCGCGCCAGAGCGTTGCGTCGTACTGCCTCCCGAGCAAGTGATACCAGAAGCCGAGGTCGCATATGAGCCTTTCCCGCTCGTCTCCTCACGCCCTAGCTCCGAGATCCGCCGCCGATCCCGGCCCCGCGCCGGCCGGCTCGCGCGGCCGCGTCGGGGCCTGCTGCGCGATCGGCGCGGCTAGCAGCTTCTAGAGTTCTCCGCCGACCTCGATGGGCACCTCGCAGCCTTTCTGAAAGTCGCCCACCAGAAGGCGGACCGTCGACCCTCGAGGGAGGGGCAGGAGGCGGAGGGAGAAACATGCCCGCCTTGCGATGCCTGCCCACCGGTATTATAGGATTGGACTTATGCGTCGCAGGGGCGCGATGAGCTGGCAACCCTGCGAGGCCGCAAGCGTGCGGGTGGCTGCGTTCCAAGAGGCGACGGAGCCCGTGTTTGGCGGGATCGTGAGCAGGACGACACGCACCCGTCCTTGGTAGGCTGACAGAGAGGGAGGTCGTCCGGAGACTGGCGGCGAGCGGCCGGCAGGCGGTCCCGGAGCACACTTTCAGCGTCCGCGGCGAGCAGGGGTCGATCGATGTGCTGGCATGGCAGCCGGCCTTCCGCGGTCTGCTGAGCGTCGAGGTGAAGACGAAGCTGGCGAATCTGCAGGATCTCCTTTCGAAGATGGACCGCAAGCGGCGGCTCTGTCCCATGCTCGCGCGCGAACTCGGTTGGAGGCCGCTCGCGGTTGGCAGCGTGCTCGTATTGCCCGAGGAAACCTGGGCACGCAACGCCGTCGACCGCTTCGCCCCACTCTTTGGCGCCGCGCTACCGACACGCCCGGCAGAGGTACGTCGCTGGCTCCGTCAGCCCCACCGCAGCGCGCCGCCGCCCCCAGCCCAGCGCCCTGAGCCGTCGCCGCACAGCAAGCTCCACGCCTTGAGCGCGGTTACAGGATCTTGGAGAGGAATACCTTCGTCCGGTCCTGCTTGGGTGAGCTGAAGACCTGGTCCGGCGTGCCCTCCTCGACGACCACCCCGTCGTCCATCATGACGACACGATTCGCAACCTCGCGGGCGAAGCCCATCTCGTGGCTGACCACGATCATCGTCATGCCTTCGCGGGCCAGCTCCTTCATGACTTCCAGCACCTCGCCGATCATCTCGGGGTCGAGGGCGGAGGTCGGCTCGTCGAAGAGCATGAGAGCGGGTTTCATTGCCAGGGCCCGCGCGATGGCGATGCGCTGCTGCTGCCCGCCGGAGAGCTGATTCGGGTAGACGCTCTCCTTGGCCGCCAGGCCGACCCGGTCGAGGAGAGCCCGGCCGACGGCCACCGCCTCTTCGCGCGGCGTCCCCCGCACCTGGATCGGCGCCTCGATGATGTTCTCCAGGGCCGTCATGTGCGGGAAGAGGTTGAAGCGCTGGAAGACCATGCCGATCTCCTGGCGCTGCAACGCGATGTTCTTCTCCTTGTCCTCGACCAGCTTGCCCGAGCCCGCCTCGCGGTAGCCGATCAGGCGGCCGTTGACGAAGATGCGGCCGCTCTGGATCTTTTCGAGATGGTTGATGCAGCGCATGAAGGTCGTCTTGCCGGAGCCCGATGGGCCGATGACGACCACGACCTCCTGGCGCTTCACCTGAATGCTGACGTCCTTGAGGACGTGCAGTCGGCCGAACCACTTGTTGACGTTCCGCGCATCGACCACCACGTCCGTCTCAGGCCGCGGCACGCCGCCGATCGCGCCGAGCAGACTGCCAGGTGCTGTGCCGGGGGCCGTCATCAGTGGCCACCCAGTCCGCTTGCGCTGGCGTCGTAATACTGGCGGCCGAAGAAGCGATTACGCCATCCAGGTCCCTGTGGGCCGGATGGGCCCGAGGAACCCGTTGCCGTGCCGCGAGCGAGGCGCCGTTCGATGCGGCTCTGTACTAAGCCCCAGATCGTCGTCAGCAGCAGGTACCACACGGCGGCTGCGGCGAAGAGCTCGAACGAGGCGAAAGAATTGCCGGCTGCAACGGAGAACGTGTTGTAGAGCTCCATGACGCTCAAAACCGACAGCAGCGACGTGGTCTTGAGCATGTTGTTGAACTCGTTGCCGAGGGGCGGAACGATCACTCGCGCAGCCTGGGGCAGCACGATCCGCCGCATCGTCTGCCCGTATGTCATCCCAAGCGACTTGGCCGCCTCAGTTTGTCCTGGATCGACCGCCAGAATCCCGGCTCGGACGATTTCGGCCATGTAGGCGCCTTCGTTGACCCCGAGGATCACGGTCCCTGCCAGGACCTCGGGCAGGATGTAGATCGGCCCGGAAGTCACCGTCGGCCACTTGAAGAGGCCCGCCGTCGCGAAGCCGTAGAAGAAGAAGGATAGCTGAACCAGGAGCGGGGTCCCTCGGAACACCCAGATGTAGATGTTGGCGATGGTGCGGAAGGGCCGAAACTTGGCCATCTTGCCCAGAGCCGCAAAGACACCGAGGATTACTCCCAGGAACTGGGCCACGACCGAGATACCGAGGGTCAGCCCGAGACCGTTGACGATGGCGGGGCTGGGATGAAACAGGGAGTCCCAGAAGAACTGCGGCCTGACGCTGTAGGTCTTCGAGCAGCCGCTGACCGTCAGGGCCACAAGCACGAGGCACCCGACGAGCAGAGCTCGCCGGGTGCCCGAACGGCTGAACAAAGACGCGGTCATCGCGTCTTTCTGGCTGGCGTTCGAAATGACTTACGAAGCCGCGGGCGCCGGAGTCGCATTGACGTCCGCGTCCGTTATGGCACCTGACTGCACGCCCCACTTGGTGAGGATCTGCAGATAGGTTCCGTCATCGATCATTGACAGTAGCGCAGCCTTGACGGCGTCACGCAGCTCGGGGTGGTTCTTGGTGACGCTTATGCCTTCCGCGCCGCGCTCGAGAGTCATGGACGGGATCATCTGGAACTTGCCGCTACCCTGCGCCACTTCGTAGCCGGCGACCGGCTCATCGGTGAAATGGGCGACAACGACGCCGGACTGGAGCGCAAGGAGCGCGCTGGTGTCGGCGTCGAAGACCTTCAGAGCGATCTGGGCCTTGCCCTTCGTCTTGCAGTTGGCGTCCAGGCTGTTCTTGTTGTTGTACCCGGAGCCGGTGCCGGCGATGTGATCGGCCTCGATGGTGCCCTTCTCGGCGGCCACGGCCTGGCCGCACAGGTCATCGATGGTGTTGATGTTGTCCGGGTTGCCCGCCAGGACGACGAACGACTGGCCGGCTGCGAAGTAGGGGACCATATCCACGGCCTGCTCGCGCTCGGCCGTGATCGTCTGGGCGGAGATGATGATGTCGCAGCTGCCGCCGGTCAAGGCCGGGATGATCGTGTCGAAAACGGTCGACTTGACGGATAGGGTCAGGCCGAGGCGCTTGGCGATCTCCTTTGCCAGGTCGATGTCAGAACCGATGGCGTTGTTGCTGCTGTCGAGGCTCTCCTGAGGCGGATACGACGTGTCCGAGCAGACGGTCAGCGTGCCGGCCTTGATCAGCTCATTCGTCGGTACGGTCGGAAGCGGGACCGCCGTCGCGGGAGCCACCGTCGCGGGAGCCACCGTCGCGGGAGCCACCGTCGCGGGGGCCACCGTCGCGGGAGCGGGGCTCGGCGTGGCCGCGCTGCTGCAGGCGCCAGCGACGATTGCCGCCGCGGCGAGTACACAGGCGATGCGGAGTCGAGATGAAATCACGAGCGTTCCTCCAATCCTCCTATGCGTCCCAATGAGTGCCGCCGTCCACCCCGTCGGCGTGCCCGTGGGATACGTGGGCGCAGCGTAGCCTCAGCCGCGAGAGCGCGCAAGACGGGCGCGACATCCACGGTTGCGGCCGGGTTGCGAAACGCCCGTCACAGCCAAAGTCGCGCGGCTCGGGAGAACCACGAGACGCCTCAGCCTAGGAGTAGGTCGAGGCGACGGCGTCTGCCTGGACGCCATAGGTCTTCAGGATCTGGAGGTACGTGCCGTCGTCCATCATCGACTGGAGGGCCGCCTGGACGGCATAAAACAGCTCATCGTGGCCCTTGGCGAAGCTGATGCCCTCGATGACCTCGTTCAAGACGAGATCGGGGACCAGCTCCAGCTGGTCGGGCGCCTGGACCACGGCGTACCCGGCTACGGGAGATTCGGTGAAGCAGGCCGCGAGCTTGCCGGCCTCGAGGGCGATGATCGCGGCGCTGTCACTGGCATAGCTCTTGACGGTGATTTGCTTCTTGTCGGCGGCCAGGCACATGGCGCTCAGTCCCGTGGCGGGGTTGTAGCTCCCCCCGCCGAGGAGGTGGTCGGACTCGGCCGTCTTGCGTCTGACGCCGACCGCCTTGCCGCACAGGTCGTAGACCGTCTTGATGCCGCTCGGGTTGCCCTTGGCGACGACGAAGACCTGTCCCGCCTGGAAGTACGGGAGCATGTCGACCTTCTTGAGCGTGGCCGTGGTGATGTCCTGAGCCGAGATGGCGATGTCGCACGTCCCTATCCCCAGGGCGGCGACGATCGAGCTCGAGGCCGTGCTCACGACCGCGAGTTTCAAGCCGAGCCGGTTGGCCATCTCATGGGCGAGAGCGATGTCGGAGCCTGTCGGGAAGCCCTGGCTGTCCAGGAACTCCTGCGGCGGGTTCTGGGTGTCGGAGCAGATGGTCAGCTGGCCCGCGGCCACGACCTGCTCGGGCAGCAGTGACGCGACGACGCGCTGAGTCGGTAGAGGGATCGGGGTGGGGGTCGCGGTCGGCACGGGCGTCGCCACCGGTGTCGGCGTCGGGGCCGCGGTCGGGGTGGGCGTCACCGTGGCGCTGCCGCAGGCCCCGATGGCGATTGCGGCCGTGGCCAGCAAACCGACGACACGGTACTTGGGCGAGGTCAGGAACATCCCTCTGTCCTATCTGGGCCCCGGATCACGGCGTGGGCTGGGGTATGGGTGGCGGCAGCGTAGCCTGAGGCGCGAGCCCGTGCAAGAAACGCAGGATCCCCGCAATCGCGTGGCGGCAGCGGCGAGCCATCCTGGCCGGGCTCGGCGGCAGTGACGGCGGCGGCGACAGGGGCGACGCCGGGCAGGCATCCCTGGCAACCGGCCGGCGAAGGAATATGCTCTGCGAGATGGCCCGCCAGCTGCCGCGCCGCATGCCGCTTGCCGAGCTCCACTGTCACCTCGGCGGCGCGGTCACGCCCGCCGTGATGTGGGGCATCGCGCATTCCCAGGGGATCCGGCTCCCGACCAAGGACTACTGGGAATTCCGCGACATGATCACCGCCTCGCCGTCCCGCGGCCACTCCTTCGAGGGATACCTGGAGCTCTTCCACTGGACCGAGTTGATCCAGTCCTCGCCCCTGGCGATGGAGCGGTCGGTGTACGAGGTCGTGGGCGGGGCCTATCGCAAGAACCACGTCACCACCGTGGAGCTGCGCTTCAACCCCATGAAGCGGAACCGGGGTGGCGAACAGGACCTCGACCACATCATCGCGGCGGCGCTGCGGGGTATGGACCGGGCCATGCTGGAGTACCCCATCCGGCCCGGCCTGATCTTCTGCCTGGACCGCGGCTTTCCATTTGAGCTGAACGAGATCATCGCGGAGAAGGCGATCGCCTGGCACGACCGGGGCATCGTTGGGATCGACATCGCGGGTCCCGTGTCCCAGGGATTCCAGGTGGCCGACTATCGCGCGCTCTTTCGGCGCGCTCGTCATTTCGGCCTGGGCATCACGGTCCACGCCGGCGAGGCCGGGCCGGTGGAGGAGATCGCGGAAGTCATCGAGCAGCTCGAGCCCGACCGAATCGGGCACGGGGTCAAGTCGGCCTACGACCAGCACACAATGGCCATGCTGCGCGAGCGCGGGATCGTCCTGGAGATCTGCCCCTCCTCGAACCTGCAGACGGAGGTCGTCTCGGGCTGGGAGGAGTTCCGCTGGATCTTCGACCAGTTCCGCCGGAACGAGGTTCGCTACGCCGTCAGCACCGACGGGCCCGAGATGCTGCGAACCTACATCCGCGACGAGCTGGCCACGCTGGGGCGGCTGGGAATCCTCTCGTACGAGGAGCAGGTACGGGCGGTCGAGACTTCGGTCGCCGCCTCGTTCGTGCCGCACGTCGGCTCCGTTCCGGTCCCGATCCTGGAGCCGGCGACCCGCGAAGAAGTGGAGCGCGAGGAGGCCTGAGGGGGCGAACGTCAACGGGCGCAGGCTCGCGGCCCGGGTGCAGGCTCGCGGCCCGCACGGGCGCAGGCTCGCGCCCCGACCCGTCAGTCGTCGACCGGTTCGACGCGGTAGGTGCAGCTCCGGCCGCCCGAGGCGATGTGGCACTCTCGAATGACCTTCGCGCCGAGCACCTCGCTGAAGAGTTGCAGCTCGGTCGCGCAGGCGATGGCATACGTGCCCGACACACCGTAGATCGCGCAGTTGTGCTCGCAGAGGCGGATCATCCCGTCCGCGTCGCGAGTTGCCCGGCCCAGGTAGCCTGTCTCGTCCTGGTAGCTCGCCACCTCCCTGACCCGCTCCCAGAGCGTGGCGCTGGCCGGCAGCCGCTCCTGGATGCGGCGCCGGATCCGAGCCCGAAGCATCTCGCGGCGCGCCTCGAAGACCTCCTCGATCAGCTTGTCGCCGCCGATCGTCCGAATTGCCGTCAGCACGGACTGCGTCAGCGCCCCGTAGTTGGCGGGGAAGAGATCCTGCGCGGCAGGGGTCAGGTCGTAGACGTGACGCGGCCGGCCGACTCCGTGGCGGCTCAGACTGCGTGTGACCAGGCCGGCCGTCTCCAGGGTTCGAAGCTGCTGCAGGACGCCGGTTCGGCTCGCCCCGACTTGATCGGCGACCTGGTCGGGAGATGCCGGTCCGCCCGTCCGCAGCGCGTAGAGCACGTCGCGGCGCAGGTTGGAGGAGGCGCCGGGGCCCGGTGACGGAGCGACCAGCGGGTCGGCCGTCCGCACCCGGCGGTCGATCATCTCGGCGTCGGTGCCGTGCTCGAACGGGGCGCCGGAAAAAACCGCGGCGACGGCCGAGGGGGAGGGAGCGGCGGGCTGCGCAGCGGTCGAAGCGAGGTCGGTCGCGGCTGCAGATGCGTGATCCGCGGCGGCGGCGTCTTTGGCCGGCAGCTCCGCGTGCACGGTTCGGTGGTGGTCCATTGGCGAAAAGTAACAGCGCCCGCCAAAACTTGCATTGGCCGGTCGGGGGCCCGTCCCGGCGCAGCGCGCCCGGCCTCTCCGCTCGCGGTCGCCGGACAGTCGGCCCGCAGAGTGGCCCACGAGGCGCCGTTACTCTACGATCCGTGTTGCCCAGATCGGGAATGGCCGGTCCGCTAGGACCGGGCGGGCGCCGGGGCACAGTCGCGGCTTTTCCCGGGCGGCCGTCTGAGGAGCAAACACGTGCCTAAAATCCGACCTTTTCGTGCGCTTCGATACGACCCGGCGGTGGTGGGCGATCTCAACCTGGTCGTCTGCCCGCCCTACGATGTCATCGGCCCGGAGTTGCAGCGCAAGCTCCTCGAGAGGAGCCCGCGGAACGCCGTGCGCATCGATCTGCCGGAGATTCAGCCCCGCGACGAGCCGGAGGACCGCTACAAGCGAGCCGGCAAGCGCCTGGCCGAATGGCGCGCCGACGGCACGCTCCACAAGGACCGCTACCCGGGCATCTACGTCTACGAGCAGACCTATGCGGTGCCCGGGACCAGGAGGCACCGGACCCAGATCGGTTTCTTCGGCTGCCTGAAGCTCGAAACGTTCGGGCCCGGCGCGGGCGTCCTTCCTCACGAGCGGACGCTCTCGGCGCCGAAGGAGGACCGCTACAGGCTGATGCGGGCGACCGCCGTCAACACCAGCCCCGTGGTGGGGCTGTACGCGGACCGGCGAGGGGCCTCCGTCCGGGCGATGAAGGCCATCGCGGCAGCGCCCGCGGACGTCGAAGTGACCGACGACGATGGGGTGCGGCATCGCCTCTGGGCCGTGCCGGCGAACGGGCCCTTTGCCGAGAAGGTGACGGCCATCCTGTCCGCTGCCGGCCGCGAGCCGGTCACCATCGCCGACGGCCACCATCGCTACGAGACGGCGATCCGCTATCGCGACGAGCGGCGCGGCAACAGGACCGGCGAGGTCGATCCGGCCGCGGACTACGTCCTGATGCTCTTCCTGGAGACGACTCACCAGAAGCTGACCGTGCTGCCAACGCACCGCGTCGTGCGAGACCTGGGAGACGCCGCAGTTGCGACGTTCCTGTCGCGCGCCGACGAGCTGTTCGATGTCAGCCCCGTGGCGGGACGGGCCGAGCTGGAGGCCGCCTTCGCCGCGGTGGACAGGGCGCCCGGTGGAGAGGGTCGGCTCGGCCTGTGGACACGTCAACGCGGGGCCATCCTGCGAGCCGAGCGCAAGGCTTTCGCGCGGTTCCTGCCACCGGGAGGCGAGGCGCTTCGCCGGCTGGACGTGACCCTGCTGCAGACGGCCCTCGATCGGTTGTGTAGGATCGAGCGCGAGGCGATAGCCTCCGGGCGATTGCTCTACACGAAGTCCGTGGGCGAGGCGCTCGACTGGGTGGACCAGGGTCGCGAGGGCGCCGATATGGCCTTCCTGCTCGACCCCACCCCGGTGGCCGAGATCGTCGCCGTGGCAAGGGCTGGCGACGTGATGCCTCAGAAGTCGACCTACTTCTACCCAAAGGCCCTCACGGGGCTCATCATCAACCCGCATGAATGGTGAAACCGGGCCGGCGGGAAGCCCCCAGCGGCCGGGCACGCGACTCTCATGAGCGACGGCACTTCCGACAGGCTGCGCGGTGGGCGGCCGCACCCGGTCGGCTCCAACGGCCGGCCGATCCGCAAGGACGAGATCGAGGTTCCCGAGCGCGGGCTCTACGTGGAGTCGTGGATGCCGGAGAGGCGTTCTCGGCGGCGGCCTCTCCTCTTCGTCCACGGCGAGCTGACCGGCTCCTGGATCTGGGAGCGGTATCTCTCGTACTTCGCCAGCCGCGGCTGGGAAGGCCACGCCCTCAACCTGCGAAACCACTACTGGTCCCAGACGACCGACATCGCGACCACGGACTTCGAGGCGTACGTGGAGGACGTGGTCTCGGTCATGGAGCGGCTCGGGCCCAGCAGCGTATCCGTCGGGCACGGCATGGGCGGCCTCCTGGTGTTGAAGGCGGCCGAGCGTCATCCGGTCGGGGCCATCGTCCTGCTCGACAGCGAGCTCCCGCGCGACCTGCGCCCGCCCGCTCGACCGCACGAGCTGCGGGAGATCCCCGACGTCTACGGCCGCGACCACATCGGCTGGGAGACCCTGCCGGAGAAGCTGCAGCGAGAGAATCGCGACCTCACGATCGATGACGTGATCAGGCTGCAGCATCTCTTCGGCCAGAAGCCTCACGAGTCGGGTCTGGCCAAGCGCGAGATTCTCGAAGGCATCGCGATCGATCGAGCCAGGCTCGCCGCCGTGCCGATCCTGGTCGTAGGGGCCGGCCTGGACGGGACGTCGTCGGCCACCGGTGCCGGGCGCCTGGCCGACTGGCTGGGCGGCACGTACGAGCCGTTTGGGGCTCACTCGCACTACGGCCTGGTCATCGGCGAGCAGAGCTACCAGCAGGTCGCCGAGGGAATCCGGGCCTTCCTGGAGTCGCACCGCCTGTAGGGGGCAGTCGCGGCGACGTGGCGCCGTGCGATCCCCGATGGTGCGAGATCCCCGATGGTGCGAGATCCCCGATGGTGCGAGATCCCCGATGGCGCGCACTCGCGACGCCTGCTATCATCCCGCCCGGCCCGCCGCTCGGGCGGTGCCTTCGATGCCGCATTCGTCTAGAGGCCCAGGACACCGCCCTCTCAAGGCGGAGACCATCGGTTCGAATCCGATATGCGGTACCAATAGCTAGCTCCCAACGCCCCCGGACCGCGCCCCGGGGGCGTTCCTTTGTCGCCATCCCGGGGCTCGCTCCAGGGCTCTGCGGAGGCTCTCGAGGTGCCGGTCGGGGGGCCGTTCAGGGCTCGGATTCGAGGCCTGATCGGGGCCCGGCTGGTCTCCATTCGAGGCCGTCGAACATGCGATCTGCGAACGGGCGTTCTGTGGACAAGTTCGTGGACGACTTGGTGGAGAACTCCCTTTATCGGCACCCGGCACACGCCTAGCATGCACGCCAGCCTGCCGTGGCGGAGAGACGCGCAGGGGACCGAAACCAGCCGGGGCCGTGGTCTGGCGGTCGTGTCGAGGATCTGGATTCGGTCGGAACTGATAGAGGAGCGAGTGCATCGAATGGATTCGCGCAGGCCCCCTGACGATCGCGCAACCGCTGACGCCGCCCTCGATTTCGTCAGATTCTGTCACCGCCGCCGGCGCGTGGGCTGGCCCGAGCTGTACGACGAGATGTGCGTCGTCGCCAGCCGCGGCCTGTACCACGGACTGGGTTTCGGGGAGCTTGCGGAACACGGAATCGCCTTTGGACTTGCAGAAATGCCCCGCCTGGCCGGGCTCGTCGCCCAGGTGGCGCGGGAGGAGGTCGAGCGGCGCGGTCGGCTGCTCGCCGGCGTGATGGCCCCGGTGCCCGTGGGCCCGGACGCGCCGGAGGAGGCGCCCGAGGAGGTGAGGCACCCTCGTGCCCTGGTGGGCACGGCCAGCTGAACCCGGGCACCCCGCGCCCGCAGGTTCAGCGCCGCCGGTCGCCGACCACCGCCTCCATCGATCGAGAGAGGCCCTCCCACCCGGGAGGGCCTTTTCTGGTGCGGTTGTGTCGGGCCGGTGAACGGGAGGGCTCGACTCCGATCAGGCGCGGAGCTGCCGGCGAGCCATCTCGGCCTCGATCTGGCGCTCGGCCTCGACGTACGAGTCGATCCGCTGGCGCAGCTGGGTGGCCTCGGGCGTGTAGAGGTGAACCTGTTGCTGGAGGATGTAGCTCAGTCGGCGGCTCGACATCCGCACGTGGTCCAGGTTCTTCATCAGCACCAGCGGGTCCATCGCCGCCAGGTCGCTGTCGTCGTACATCGGCTTCATGGCGTGATTGTATGGGCCCGGACTGGATGGCGTCGCGGTGCGCGCCGGAGCGGCCGTCTCCGTCGCCACGCCCCGGCGCCGGCCTACAGCGCCCGAGGCGTCCGCGGCGGCCAGGACCAGTCGATCGGCAGAGAGGCTCCGTAAAGGGCGCGGCGCCGGCCGGCTTCGCTCGTGGCGAGAACGAGGATCCGATCCAGCTTGGTGGCCTGGCCCGCCTCGTCGCCCCAGAGCTTGGTCATCTTGCGACCCGCTGCCACGTCGTCCAGGGCGATCCCGGCCAAACGGTAGCCCTCCGGCGCGGCGGCCAGCTCCCAGACCGCTTCCGCCAGACCCACGCCACCGTTGGCCGGCCGCCCGCGATCCAGCTCCACGTCGCCGATGACCAGGGCCACCACCGCGTCGTCGGCGAGGGCGGAGCGCAGGCTGCGCAGGACCTCGCGCATGAATACGAGGTACGCGTCGCGGTGATGGGCATCGTCGAGAAGGTCGTCGATGGCGGCGGCGTCGTAGCCCAGGAGCCACAGCCGCAGCCAGTTGTAGTAGCCGTATTTCACGACGCGCAGGTAAGGCGGCGACGTGACCATGAGACGTGCTCGCTCCGGCAGGCCGCGCGCCCGCAGCGCTTCGCGGAAGCGAACCCCGGAGTCGCGCGCGTCGCCGAGCAGGGCGACGCCTCGCGTGGAGGGCACGGGCTGGCGGTAGAGGCGACGGATCTTCTCCTCCAGCAGCCCGAAGGCGTCCCGTTCCGGCGAGCGGAAGCTCGTCCTGGCCACGAAGTCGCGGACGTAGCGCGGAGCCATGCTGAATGTGTTCGGCATCACCGCGGACAGGTAGCTCGCGCTCTTGCCGTGGAGGATGCCGGTCAGCGAGGCCAGCAGGAATCGATCGGTCCGATCGTCGGCGTCGAGGCCGGCTCGCAGGTAGAGCAGCTGTGCGAGGGTCCGAGGATGGAACGCGAGGGCCACCTCGGCCGGGACGCATGCATCGGGGCGAATCGCGACCGCGCCGCCGATCGGCCGGCTGCCGGGTCCGGGCACCAGGATCTCCGGAGAGCCGGGCTCGTCGACCACGCGGTTGGCAATCTCGTTCCACTCGCCGGCGGTAGCCGCCCAGGCCACGCGAAGGGCGGCCAGGCGGGTCTTCACGTCTGACTTGGTCGGCGGATCCACCTTGGCCGCGGTGAGGATGTAGGCAAACGGGTTGAGGTCGTTGCCGGCCCCTATCCGGCCTTCGGCGCAAGCCTGGAGGGGCGTCGTCCCGCGCCCGCTGAACGGATCGAGGACCACGTCGCCGGGTCGCGAGTAGCGGGCGATGAAGGCGTGAACGAGCCCCGCCGGGAAGCTCGCCAGGTACGAGCACATGGGGTGGAAGGTGTGGCCCCAGAGCCGCTGCTGATCCTTCCACTCGGGAGCGATCGCCAGGCGCGGAAGCTCGCTCGGAAGCTGGAGCGCGAGCTGGCCGTTCGTGGCGGCTTGGGGAGCCGCCGCTCGGCCGGCGAGGAGTCGAGATGGGGTTCGCGCGTCCGATCGCTCGACCAGTGCCGACGGCAACGCTGCCAGTTCGGACTCGAGCCGAAGCGACGACACCGATACGACCTCCGAGGGCACAGCAGGCGCGTACGTGGTGAACGCGAAGGATATGGAGTCTAGCACCGCCCAAAGCGCGGGCCATGGGACTAAAGGACGATTTCTGGGGTCGATCCCGACCGGCTAGGGGACGCCGGACGGGCCCTGCCAGCCAGAGCGGGTTGCTCTGCGTGCGGCGTCCGGGCTCGTCGGTGGGCCCGCAGCCCGGCGGATGGAACAGCGTCCCGCGGAGCGAGGCCCGGGGCGACCGGGCCCTGGGTGGGGCGTAGAATCCGCGCCTGTCCGACCCTGAGGAGAAGTGCTGCGATGAGAACCCCGACGCGCGAGTGGCCCTGGCCGTGGGAAGGCTACAAGACGGTAAGGCTATTGGTTGGCGATGACGTGCTGCCGCCAACGCGAGACCAGGTCGTGTCGCACGTCGGGGCGGTGGTGGGAGCCGCCCGGAGCGTGCAGGGAATCGAGGAAGGAGTTCGATCGTTTCACTCCCCATACCTGCCGCTCAATTTCCAGGTCGTCTCCGAAAAGGATCGCCCAGACCCGGACCGAGAACACGTCGACGTAGAGGTCCACGTGCGGCGGCGATAGCCCGTGCCGGTAAGGCCCCTAGCAGCCTGTCCGGGCGGGCTTCCCCACGAGAGAGAATCTCAACCTCGCCGTGCCTTTGGGCCGGATAGCTCTCGACGTGTTCGCGACGGACTCCCGCGCCCCGGTCGGCGGATGCGCTGAGCCTCCAGGTGCCCAGGAAGCGACCCAGGGCCGTCAGGCAGATGCGCGAAGTCTTGGGCGAGCGGTCCGCCGCCACGTGGAGGGCTAACGAGGCGCGTAGACTTCGGAGCGCATCGGGCTGACGTCCCCGTAGCTCAGCGGATAGAGCAGCCGCCTTCTAAGCCGAATCCTCAACCGGACGTGCTACTGAGCGTGAATGGGGGACCGAGGGGGGCACTGTTAGTCGCTCTGTTTGAGCATAAGAAATGCCCGTCACCGAGGGGGGCTAAGTGGCGGGCATCTTGGATATCGACCCGGACGGTAGTCTACGCCGGTCGCGAGGCTCGTGTGGCGCGGGGCGAAGAGTTGGGCGTCGTTTTAGCGTCAGTATCGGCAAACACACCCCTACCAGCGGGGGATAACGGCCCTTGACGCGGGGGTCCATGATGGAGGCCGCGCGGACCGATTAGG
>JBEKCH010000030.1:0-30942 GCA_050014975.1 Candidatus Limnocylindrales bacterium | reverse complement strand
GCGTGTGCCGGACGACGACCTCGTGCGGGCCGACCTGTTCCGCCGCTTCGGCTTCTATCCGACGGAGTCGTCCGAGCACCACGCCGAGTACAGCCCCTGGTTCATTCCCAAGGGCCAGGTCGAGGCGCTCCACATACCGATCGGGGAGTATCTCTCGCGCGTTGAGAACAACCAGGCCGAGTACGCGGCAACCAAGCGCCGTCTCGACGCCGGCGAGCCCTTCGAGATTGAGCGCAGTGGCGAGTACGCGCCGGTGATCGTCCACGCGATGACGACCGGCGAACCGGCCCGGATCGTCGCCAACGTCATGAACAACGTCGATGCGGGCGGCTTCGGCGGCGGCTCGTTCATCTCGAATCTGCCCGCCGACGCCTGCGTCGAAGTCCCGGCCCTCGTGGATGGCTTGGGCGTACACCCCGTCGGCGTCGGGCCGCTGCCGCCGCAGTGCGCGGCGTACACGCGCCCGGCCGTCGACTGCCAGGAGCTCACGGTCGCCGCCGCCCTCGAGGAGGACCGTGACCTCGTCTACCACGCCGTTCTCACCGACCCGCAGGTCCAGGCCGCGCTCTCGCTCGACGATGCCTGGCGCCTGACAGACGAACTGATCTCCGCAGAGGCGGAATGGCTGCCCGGCTGGCTTGGGGGCAACGCACCGGACCCGCTGGGCTGACGAAGGAGGATTGGCAATGCGTGCGTATCGACCTTTTCGCGGGCCGCGGCATATGGCCGCGATCGCCATCGCGAGCCTGTTCCTGGCCGGCTGCAGCTCGGCGAGCCCCACACCCAGCCCGGCCCCGACCCCCGCCCCGACCCCGTCGCCCGTCGAGACGGCCTCGACGGCTTCGAGTGCCTCCGCGACCGCCACGGCCAACCCCGCGGCCGAATGCGGTCACTACACCGGGCCGGCGGCGACGATCAGCTACGCGATCTGGGGCGACACCACCGAGCTCGCCAATCAGCAGAAGATCGTCGACGCCTTCATGGCGAAGAACCCCACAATCAAAGTCAAGGTCACCGTCGCCGACTGGGACACCTACTGGGACAAGCTGCAGACGTCTCTAGCCGGCGGCAACGCCCCCGACGTGTTCGTCATGGACGGCCCGCTCTTCCCGGACTACCAGACACGTGACCAGCTGCTCGACCTCAGTCCGCTGATCGCCCGCGACGGCTTCGACACCAGCCAGCTGGCGGACCTGGGCGTGAAGGACTTCACGGCCGCCGACGGCGACCTGTACGGGCTGCCGCGCGACCTGAGCACCATCGCCCTCTACTACAACAAGAAGATGTTCGATGCGGCCGGCATCCCGTACCCCGACGACACCTGGGACTGGAACAAGCTGGTCCAGGTGGCCACGCAGCTGACGAAGACCTCCGGTGGCGCCACTCAGTGGGGCTTCTATACAGAGACGTCGGACATGGAGAACTACTGGTCCTCCCTGGTCTGGCAGGCGGGCGGGGACATCCTGAGCGCCGACAAGAAGAGCGTCGTGATCGATACCGACCAGGCGGCGGCCGGGATCCAGTTCCTCCAGGATCTCATCTACAAGTACAAGGTCATGGCTCAGCCCACGCCCGGCGGCAGCGGCGATCTATTCGAGAATGGCCAGGCCGCGATGGAGGCCAACGGCTCCTGGCTCGTCCCGAGCCATCTGGATGCCGGCATCGATTTCGGCGTTGCGCCGCTCCCGAAGGGGCCGGCCGGTCAGGCGACCTCGGTCAACCCCAGCGGCGTGGTCGTGTACAAGGGGACTAAGAATCCTGATGCGGCCTGGGAGTTCGTGAAGTGCTACACGGGCCCCGAGATGCAGACCATGGTGGCGAACCTCAAGGCCTCCATGCCGGCCAACAAGCAGGTGCTGGCGAGCACGTACGCGACCTCGTTCGACGGCGCGAAGACTTTCGCCGACGCGCTCGCCTACGCCCACCTCAAGCCATCGTTCCGCGGTTACAACGAGTTCACCACCGCTCTACAGGACGAGCTCGATTCCAAGGTCTTCAACGACAACCAGCTGACGGCGAAAGCGGCTCTCGACGAGATCACGCCAGACCTCGAGAAGCTCCTTGGCCAGTAACACGGTCAAGCCGGTCCGCTTGGCCGTGGCCCGCCTCGGGTCCGCCCTCCCGGGCATCCGTCGGGCGGGTGTGAGCTCGGTCACCAGAGCGCACCCGCGCCGCGGGCCGCGAGCGGGAGAGGCCCGCTGGGCGCTCCTGTTCCTGGCCCCGACCCTGATCGGCCTGGCGGTCCTCTCCGCCGGGCCGATCCTGGCCACGCTCGCGATCAGCCTGACCAGCTGGGACATGCTGACCCCGCCCAAGCTCGTGGGGCTCGACAACTACGTCAACCTGCTCGGCGACGCGCGGTTTCTCACGGCACTTCGCAACACCTTCTTCTTTACGGCGGTCTCCGTGCCGCTCGGACTGGTCCTGGCTCTCGGTCTCGCCGTGGCGGTCAACCAGCACATCCGCGGCATCGCCGTGATCCGCACCATGTACTTCCTTCCGCTGGTGACGTCCTCGACCGCCATCGCCATCGTCTGGCTGTGGATCTACAGCCCGACGGGCCTTCTCAATCACGCCGTGGCCGTGTTGGGTATCTCGCCCCAGCGGTGGGTCACCGATCCGACACTGGCGATGCCTTCGATTATCGCCATGGCCACCTGGCAGGAGCTGCCGGTCAACGTAATCATCTTCCTGGCTGGCCTGCAGGGGATTCCATCCGATTACTACGACGCGGCCAGTGTCGACGGGGCGGGCCGGCTCGCCCGCTTCCGGTACGTGACGCTGCCTCTCCTCACGCCCTCGATCTTCTTCACCGGCATCCTGGCGCTCATCGGAGCCTTCCAGGTCTTCGACCAGATCTACGTCATGGCCAATCCGGGCAAGCCCGGCGGGGCGACCATAACTCTCGTCTACTTCATCTACGAGAGTGGCTTCCGCAACTTCCACATGGGCCTTGCCGGCGCGGCCTCGTGGATCCTGTTCCTCATCGTCGCCGTCTTCACGATCCTCTACTTCCGGACCCAGAACAGATGGGTGCACTACCAATGAGGCTTTGTCGATGAGCGCCCCAACCGTGTCTGTCGCGCGTCCTCCTGCCGGCGCACGCAGACGGAAACAGCGCCGCCGCGCCTGGAGGCTGGTTCGGCGTACCGCCCAATACGCGACGCTGATCGCTGGCGGGCTGGCGATGATGATCCCATTCCTGTGGATGCTGTCGACGTCTCTGAAGACACGCGTCGAGGTCTTCTCCAGCGCGCCGTTCTCGTTCCCGACCGGCCTCCACTGGGAGAACTACACCAACATGTGGTTCGCCCTGCCCGGCGTGACCTTCGGGACCTTCTTCCAGAACTCCCTTTTCATCGCCTCGATGGCGACCATCGGCCAGCTCATCACCTGCTCGATGGCGGCCTACGCGTTCGCCGTACTGGAATTCCGAGGCAGGCACATCCTGTTCGCTCTGATCCTGGCGACCCTTATCATTCCGTTCCAGGTGGTTCTGGTGCCCAACTTCGTGCTGTACCGGTACCTGCCCTGGCCCTTCAGCGACAGCGGCAACTGGATCGGCACGAACCTTCCGCTCTGGGTCTGGGCCTTCTTCGGCGGTGCCTTCGGGACCTTCCTGCTGCGCCAGTTCTTCCTGACGATTCCCAGCGACCTGGCCGACGCCGCGCGCGTCGACGGCGCCAACCCCTGGCAGATCTTCCTGCGGATCTACGTCCCGCTGTCCCGGCCGGCCCTGGCGACCCTGGCCATCTTCCAGTTCATGTGGAGCTGGAACGACCTGCTGGACCCGCTCATCTACCTGCGCGACCTGCCCACCTACACGACCACTGTCGGCCTCGCGTTCTTCCAGGGCGAGTACATCGGCAACTGGCCGGCGATGATGGCCGGGGCGCTCGTCAGCCTGCTGCCCATGATCATCCTGTTCCTGATCGCCCAGAAATACTTCGTCCGCGGGATCGCGATCTCCGGGCTCAAGGGCTAGACGGGACGGCCGTGGCTGAGTCTGCCCGGCCGGCGCCCGACGACCTTCGGCTCGTCGACTACCGGCCGCGCTCCGAGCTGCGCGTCCGCCGGGTCGGCGCACCCTCGCGCCCCGCCTTCGCTGCCATCGACGCCCACAACCACCTCGGCCCCACCCCGTTCTCCGCGGACTGGGCCGGGCGCGACGCCGCCGCCCTCGGAGCCGCCATGGAGGCGTCGGGGATCGCGGCCATCGTCGATCTCGACGGCGGACAGGGTGAGGCGCTACGCGGCGAGGTGGCGCGGTGGTCGGCGCTCGGTTCTCGGGTGGCTGTCTTCGGCGGCCTGGACTATGGCATGTGGGCGGAGCGCCCGGACTTCGGCGAGGAGGAGGCACGCCGGCTCCGTGCCGCGGCCGGCGCCGGCGCCCGGGGGCTGAAGGTCTGGAAGCTGCTGGGGCTCCGGGCGCGCGACCCGGCCGGCCGTCTCGTCGCGGTCGACGACCCGCGCCTCAACCCGCTCTGGGCCGCGGCCGGCGAGCTCGGCCTTCCGGTCACGATCCACGTTGCCGACCCGATCGCGTTCTTCCGGCCGCTCGGCGCGACCAACGAGCGATGGGAGGAGCTGCACGATCACCCGGACTGGCACTTCTGGCCGACACGTCCGCGAGGTCGGCCGGGAGCCGACGGCTTCCCGCCGTTCGACGAGCTGATCGATGGGCTGGAGACGGTGGTGGCCCGCCATCCCGGAACGACCTTCATCGGGGCTCACGTGGG
The DNA here is from genome assembly GCA_050014975.1 of Candidatus Limnocylindrales bacterium. Lineage (GTDB taxonomy): Bacteria > Chloroflexota > Limnocylindria > Limnocylindrales > CSP1-4 > Fen-1039. Next base: position 26,203 of record JBEKCH010000030.1, on the reverse strand, counting down.
CTGCGCCGCCGAGGATCTCGCCCGGGTCGGAGCGATGCTCGCGGCGCATCCCAACTGGCATGTCGACCTGGCGGCGCGGATCGCGGAGCTCGGCCGGCAGCCATACACCGCCCGGGATCTCGTCGTCCGCTGGGCCGATCGCGTGCTGTTCGGGACGGACGCCGGCCCGGACCCGGCCGCGTGGTCGGCCGCCTTTCGGTTCCTCGAGACGCGCGATGAAAGCTTCCCCTACGACCCCGAGGGCGGGCCCGGGAGCCAGGGCCGCTGGGAGGTCCACGGTCTGGGGCTGCCCCCGGAGGTGCTCCGGCTCGTGTATGCGGGTAACGCCCGCCGCCTCATCTTCCGCGATCTGCCCGGGAACGCCGGCGGCCACGTAACGCTCCACCTGCTTCCTGCCGCGCGCTGGGAGGTCTGGCGGGCCGATGCGGACCCGTCGGCTCGCTACTCGCCCGTCGGGTTCGAACAAGAGGGCTTCGTCCATTGCACGGACGGCGACGTCGAGACGCTCGCCGTGGCGAACCGGCTCCACGCCGGCGATCCGGATGCCTTCGTCGTCCTCGACCTCGACCTGGCCCTGGCCGGCGCCCCGTGGCGCTACGACGGCCCGGGCGGCCGCTACCCGCACGTCTACGGGCCGCTCCGACGAGACGCCGTCCGCGGCGTGCGCCCCGTCCTGCGCGACGCAGCCGGTCGCTTCGCCGGCTTCGGGGAGCGCACGGCTCCCTGACGCTCGCGGCGCCATGCACTCGCGACACGTGGGGGATCCGGGTGCCGGGTGCCGGGTGCCGCCGCACCACGAAGCCGGTGGTGAAGCAGGGAGAGGCAACAATCGCAAGAGGAAGGCGCGTTGAACGTCGGCCCAGCGGACGCAGGGGATCGGGAGCTTCCTGGGGCCACGCTTCGCTTGGGAAGCAGACACTCTGCCAGCTGAGTTATTCCCGCTCGGGAGGCTCCGCTATTAGCCTGGCCGGCCCGCGGCCTCAATAGTGGCCGCATGGAGACAGCTCTGGCCCAGGCCGGGCCGAATCCCGGAGGATCTTGCCGGGAGGTCGAGCTTCCCGAGCTGCCGGCTCACGGTCGCGTTCGCCGCGATTACGGAGTCTACTGGCCAGGGCGACCGCGTCACGCTTCGTCATCGTGCGGCCGGTCGCCTCGACGCCGTGCGCTCACCAGCCATCCCGCGCCCGCTCCGAGGGCCAGTCCCAGCACCAGTCCCGCCAGGTTGTCGACGATGTCCGCGCTCTGGCACGCCCGGTGCAGGACCGGCATCAGCAGCTGGACCGTCTCGATTGCGAACGGCAGCAGGATCGCGCCGAGGGACACGGCCATCCTGCGCTGCGAACGGGGTATCAGGGCGATCGTTGCCCCCAGCGGGACGAACATCAGGACGTTGCCGCGCTCGTCGCCGGCCCTGAGGTAGTCGCCGAGCGGCGCCAGAAAGACCCGGGACAGGTCGCAGGTCGCGGTGCCGGTCGCGCCGTATGCCAGGGCTTCCGACAGCGGCGTCAAGGTGGCCGACAGGATGATCCCGAGGCTCAGGACCAGTGCCCAGGCAAGGCCCCGGGGCACACGCAATGCCCGACCCACGAAACCGCTGGCGATGAGGCTCAGGATGAACGAGACCGCGGCCCCGGGCAGGAACCAGGGGAGCGGAAACCCGATGTCGCTCAACCCGGTCGCCTCCGTCGTTGGCCGCGGCGCGGTGCGTCCGGCGCTGGCCATCCTAAGGATCTTCTACGAGAAATGGATCCTCCAGTCCTTGTGCCGATGCATACTACTCAGAGCGCGCACCTGCCTGAGGGTAGGCATCGCTGGGAGATGTCAACAAGTCTCCGTGCGGCCGACAGACGCGCTTTCAGCAGGTCCCGACAGGCTTGTCGATCAAGGATCCAGCGCCCGGTGAAGAACAGGGGGTCGCCGTGGCGAGAACCGGCGTTTGAACTCGAAGAGTGAATCCTCGTAGGCCCCACGCCCGCCACCGAGATGAAAGACCGTGTTGCCGCGTTTCCTCGCCCACGTGTAAGCGTCGTCGATGAGGACCTTTTACGGTGAAACTGGGGCCAACGCCTGATTGGCTGCGACGAGGTGTTCCTGGACGATCCCTTCACACTCCGTGAACAGCATTCTGGCGGCGCCACGCCCATCCGGATGCCTCCGTCGAGAGGCGGTACCATGATTCGTCGACGTGGCCAAGAACCTGGCGGTCCGGAGATACCGCTTCGATCCACCTGAGCGCGGTGCTGCGTTTCGCCACCCCTCTCGGAAGACGGTCATCGCCGCTGGCCGGCATCGTCAACCTTGGACCGACGGCCACGAAGTCGATATCGGTGGAGGCCAGCTTGGAGTTCCGAGTGGTGAGCCCGAACGAAGCGGAAGCTCTGGCCGATCTGTTCAAAGACATCGACCAGCGGTTTTTCCGACCCCACCCGTTCACGGCCGACGAAGCGCGTCGCATCGCGAACCTTGATGGACGCGATGTGTATGCAATCCTGTTCGACGAAGGTCGGCCGGTTGCATACGGGATGCTCCGCGGTTGGGATGCAGGCTTCGAGACCCCGTACCTCGGGATAGCGGTCAGGACCGACTTGCACCGTCGGGGGTTCGGGCGACTGATGATGGCTCACCTCCACGAAGTGGCCCTAGCACACGGGGCCAAGAGTGTCAGGCTTCGCGTGCATTCGAACAACCGCGCGGCCAGGCGGCTCTACGAGTCGCTAGGCTACGCGTACGCGGGCGAGGAAAGGGGCGAGCTGGTCATGATGATCGACGTGGGCCCCCACCCGTGACGCACGCGTCGGCGGGCCAATTCCAGATGCCGCATCGGGGCTCACTGGTGCCCGGCGCCTGGGTCGAGGTGTTGCCGGCGTCGGAGATCCTTCAAACGCTGGACGGCGACCAGTCCCTCGAGGGGCTGCCGTTCATGCCCGAGATGCTGCCGTACTGCGGACGCAGGTTCAGGGTTGGGCTGCGGGCGGAGAGGACGTGCGTCCATCCTCCGGAGTTCCCGTTTCGTCGTCTGCAGAACTCCGTCACCCTCCAGGGACTGCGGTGCAATGGCTCGCTCCACGGCGACTGTCAGCTCGGCTGCATGTTCTTCTGGAAGGAGACCTGGCTCAGGAGAGTCACAGCCCGCAGTCCTGCCGAGATCCACGTGGAGGACGAGCCACCGCCGGCGCTTCGAGCCACGAGGGAGTCGAGTCCAGATGTCTACTTCTGCCAGGCGACGGCGCTGCGCAGAGCGACCCAGCCGGGAGAGGCATTCTGGCGGCCGGGCCAGTACCTCCGTCTGCTGAAGGTGCGCACGTTCACCCCCTCAGAGCTCCTCGCGATGTTCGCCCGGCCGGGCGGTCGCAAGATGGGGCGGATCCTCAGCTCGGTATGCCGGCGTCACTCCGCGGCAAAGGCCCCCAGTGATGGGGAGATCGGACTCCAGCCTGGCGAATGGGTCGAGGTCAAGAGCCGCGAGGAGATCCTCCAGACTCTCGACGCGCAACGGATGCACAAGGGGCTGGCCTTCGGCGGCGACATGTACGAGCACTGTGGCCGGCGGCTTAGGGTCCTCAAGCGAGTCGATCGCATCATTGTCGAGGGCACGGGCCGGCTTCGTCCTGTCCGGGACACCGTCATCCTCGAGGGATCGATCTGCGACCGCTACTTCGGCTGCGCCCGCGGGATGCCCTTCCTGTGGCGGGAAGCCTGGCTGCGGCGCGTCGAACCTCAACTCGCGGTGGATCCTCCTGCGTCAGGGCGATCCTCGCCCGGAGAGTCAGGCGTGACGGCGGGAAGGACGTGGGCTCTCGCCGCCAAGCGCGGCGTAGACCTCGTGGGGGCCGCGACGGCGACGATCCTGCTGTCTCCCGTGCTCGCATGGACGGCGGTGGCGGTGGCCGCTTCAGAGGGTTTACCGATCCTGTTCCGCCACCAACGTCCCGGACTGCACGAGAAGCGCTTCATCCTCTACAAGTTCCGGACGATGCGTCCGCCCCGACGCGGCGAGGTGTGGTACATGACGGACGAGCAGCGGATCTCCCGGCTCGGGCGCTTCTTGCGCTCGACCAGCCTGGATGAGCTGCCGGAGCTCTGGAATGTGCTGCGCGGCGACATGAGCCTTGTGGGACCCCGTCCACTCCTGACGGAGTACCTCGACAAGTACACGCGCGATGAGCGGCGTCGGCATGACATGCGGCCAGGAATCACCGGTTGGGCGGCAGTGAAAGGGCGGCATATCCTCAAGTTCGAGGACCGCCTCAAGCTCGACGTGTGGTACGTCGACCACTGGAGTCTCCGGCTCGATCTCAAGATCCTCGCTCTGACGGTGGGCCAGGTCCTGCGCCGGACGGGCGTGTCGGCGACTCAGGATCTCGAGAAAGTCGGGTTCCCCCTGCCAGGCGTGGGCGATCGGCCCCTCGATGTCGATGCATCCTGAGCGCTGGGAGAACGGCTCGGACTTCCACTGGCCGGGATTGCCGACGCCCGGCGCCGTTCAGGCAGTGCCCTGGTCTTCCGGCGTCCTGGTTTCATCGGGACGCGATGCCCTGCGCCTCGCCCTCGACATTGGCGTGCGCAAACGGGGTTGGCGCCGACTCTGGGTCCCCGAGTACTACTGCCAGCACGTCGCTGCAGCTCTGGTACGGCCCGACCTGGAACTGCTGACCTACCTCGACCACCCGCTTCGCCGCGCCCCGGACCTCCCGGACGCGAGCCCCGGTGACGCGGTTCTCGTGGTCAACTACTTCGGCCTGAGAGACGTCGTTCGAATACCACGTCGCGAGGGCGTGGAGATCATCGAGGATCACTCACACGACCCGAGCTCCCATTGGGCGGCAACGAGCGCGGCGGATTTCTGTGTCGCCTCGTTGCGCAAGACGCTCCCCCTCTCGGATGGGGGCGTCCTGTGGTCGCCATTGGGCCATGCACTTCCTCCGGCGCCGCTTCTCACTCCGCAGCGTGCAAGAATCGCTGCCACCAAGCTCGCCGCCATGATCCTGAAGGCTATGTACCTGGACGGACACCCGGTCGACAAGGCCACGTACCGGGCCCTTGCGCTGCGTGGCGAGAAGGGCCTCGCCGTCCCCAGCGTGTCGGCGATCAGCGACGTGGCGCGCGGGCTGCTCGGGTCGTTCCCGGTCGGTTCCTGGAGGCGGGCACGTGCCGTGAACCACGCGCTGCTGGTCTCGCTGCTCGCACAGTTGGCGTGGGCACGCGTGCTCATGCCGGCCGACAGCACCTGCGTGCCATTCTCGTGCGTTCTCGTCCTGGATTCGGCCGAGCGAAGAGAACGCGTCCGCCTGCGTCTCATCCAGGAACGGGTGTATCCGGCTGTGCTGTGGCCACTAGACCGAACGATCCTGCCTGTTGGTCCAACAGCCAGGGAACTGAGCCGGACGATGCTCTCGATACACTGCGACGGACGCTACGGCCCGCAGGACATAGATCGAGTTGCCGAGATCGTCAATCGGGCCTGCTAACCCTGAGAAGCGGGAGGTCGATGCCCGGACATCCGGCTAACTGACGCCGTCGCCCAACCGCGACGCTGCCCCAGCCCGGTGGGCAAAGCGTGGTGCATCGACGCGTCCCTTCTCGGAACGGAGGGGTCTGGCACGCGTCCGGACTGGCGGAGCGGGGAGGTTCGGAGCAGTCCGGGTTGGTTGTTCTTAGTCAAATAGTTACCGCTTCGAGTACCCATCTCCCGTTGGCAGGCGGGCTCGGGAACCCTATCCTCTCGGTGCGTTGCAGTCGGCGCGTGGCAGACCGCGATTGATCGGCCTCCTCGAAAGAGCACACCCGTCGCGAGGCGGGGCCGCAAAGCCACGGGGCTCTCGTAGTCAGCCGGGTTGCGGAGGGAGACAGACTATGTTCTGGAACGGCGACCGCTGGGTCGATGAGCGACCTCTCAACGGGCAGGGAGCTCCGGCGGTTCCGGGGCCACGGCGGCGGCCTCCAGTCTGGCTCGTGGCGCTCCCGATCGTCGTCTTCGTTCCCGCCCTGCTGGTTTCGCTCTGGCCGGTAAACGCTGCCGGGCCGAGGCTCACCGTCGGCGGCAATGCCTTTCCAGGTGCCTCGGTGACGGTGGTTGGCCACGGGTTCAACGCCACTACCTGGATCCAGTTGCAGTGGGATGGATCGGCTGCGGGGATGCCAACGGCGTTGACCGCCAGCCAGGGCACGTTCCGGACGTCGCTCGAGATTCCGACGAACGCGGCCCCTGGTCCGCACGTGGTGGGGGCCGGCGCGTTTTCCTGGTCGGGGCGTGGTGCGATATCAGCGGTCACGACCGCGGCCCTCGCGTCGGCAACGGTGATGGTGCTCGATCCCGCGGCTGCCGCGACCCCCATTATGACTGCCGCCCCGACGCCGACGCCGGTGGTGACCGCCCCGACGCCGACGCCGGTGGTGACCGCCCCGACGCCGACGCCGGTGGTGACCGCCTTGACTCCGGCGCCAACGGCGGCCGCGTCTGTCCTGCCGAGCCGGACGCCGCCCCCGACCTCGACCCCGACGTCAACGCCGACGGCACCAGTCCTGCGGAGCCCCACCCCTTATCCGACCTCGATGCCTGTCCCAACTGTGGGGCCAAGCGCGGGGCCCAAAGTGGTTGAACTCACTTCGAGTGTCACAGCCGCACAGTTCGTCTCGGCCGTCCAGGACAACACTACGGACGTCATCGAACTGGCGGGCGGGATTTATCGTCCGGGCATCATCCGGTTGAACGTCGACCGCACACGACCACTGCTCATTCGCCCGACGCCCGGAGCGACCGTCGTGTTCGCCGGAGGATCCCGGCCGGCCTTCTACATCGGTTTGGGGGGCGTAGCGGGGCGCATCACCATCGAAGGTCTGGTATTTGACGGCTTCAGCATGGGACCGGACGGGATCATCTGGCTAGGGAACTGCCACGACATCACGGTCAACAATATGGTCGTCCGCAACTCGACCGGCCAACCCGGCTACTCGTGGGCGCTCTACCTGTCCACCGACGGGGGCGCCGGTCCCCGCAACGTGGTCGCCAACGATTGGATCGTGGACGGCGGGGCTCGCACCCTAGGCGGACTTCAGATCGGTCACACGCCGGCCGCTCGGGGCGTAACCGCAAACGGTTGGCACGTCTCGAATGCGAGTTACGCGATCTATTCGAGCACCACGGCCACCGGAGTTCGCATTAGCGATTGGAGGATCGACTCGTCGGGGTTGACGACTTTCGCCAACCTTTCCGTCGTGCTCGCGAATACGCAGGGCACGATAAGCAACGTCCACGCGACCAACTCGGGTGGCGCGGAGATCGAGTCGCCTATGGTCGACGGGGGCGGGAATACGTGGGGATAGGGGCGGGTGCAAGATCCATCTTCGGCGGGTGTGGCCATCGATCTCGCATCTCTCAGTGACCCATGGCACGTGGTCACGTCCCGAGCGGGTCGCGGATTTCGCCTGCGGAGCGCACGATCGAAAGATCACGTGGGGTCAGATGGCGTCCTCGAGACGCGCGATGCTGAGAGGTGCGCCAACTCGTCGTAGAGCGCCGTGAGGCGGCGAGACTCCAGCTGCCAGTTCCAGTGACTGCGGGCGGCCGCCAAGCAGCGCTGGCGCAGCGACTCCGCCTTGGCGGCTTCAAGTTCGAGGACTGACCGCAGTGCGATTGCGATCTCCTCCGCGCGACTTGGATCGCAAACGACTCCAAGGGGACCCCCAGGGTTGTCCACGACGATCCTCCTCATCGTCGGGAAGTCGCTTGCGACGACCGGAACTCCTGCAGCGAAGCATTCGAAGAGCTTATTCGGCGTCGAGAAGCGGTCGTTGAGCGTCAAGCCCGGATTGGGCATTGCCCCGACATCGGCCGATGCGACCCACGACAGGAGCACAGAGGGGGGCACGGGATCGAGCACATGGACGCGAGTCACCTGCGGATCGCGGGCCGCCTCAAACAAGGTGTCGCGGCTTGGCCCAAAGCCCATGAGCACGAGGTGGACCTTCTCGAGTCCGGGCATCCGAAGCGCCTCGATCAGGTTTTGGATACCTCGGCCGGCCCCAAGCCTCCCGTGGTGGAGAACAACTGGAGCATCTCCAGGGATACCGGCGGCCGCGCGAAGCAGGTCAGGGCGAACTGAGGGAGGACTCCACAGGTCAGGGCAGTTGTGGACGACTTCGACGCGCCGCGGCTGATATCGCTGCCGCAGCACATCGGCAATTTCGTCGTTCACGGTGATGACCGCCGAGACCGCCGATACGAGGTGTCGCTCGTACCACCGCAAGAGCATGCGGGCTGGGATCGGGAGTCTCGAGGCCGTATCCGCTTCCAGAAAGAGCTCATGTGAGTCGTAGACGATGGGCACGTTCCTGCCAGCGACCGGCGCCACGGCCGCCAGGCCCGTGAGGTCATTAGCGTGCCAGAAGTCCACCGGGCCGCATGCGCGGGCTGCAGACCTGCCCCACGCACGAAGGTTGCTCGCGTATGCGCGAAGCCAAGCCCCACCGCGGACCCAGGATGCCAGTCGACCGCTCGTCGATGTACGGAACGGGTTGACTTGCCCTGGTAAGACCGTCTGGTCCACCGGCTTGCAGACGAGCACCTGAACGTCGGGTGGCAAATCGCGTGGCTTGTCTTCGGACGCTAGGCAGACAACTGTCACGCGGTAGCCGTCGCCGGCCAACGTCCGAGCCTCTTTGCGCACGCGGGTGTCGTACGTTAGATCCCCGTACAACGCCATGGCCACGTGAAATCGCGCGCGGTCCTCATGCCGATCACGAAGTCCATCCGTCATGGGATCATTCTGAATCATCTGCGCTCGCGAAGGTCTGCCTCGGCGAGAGCGCCGCCACGGCCACGGGCGCCTCGATCGCGAGGATCAGGAGGAGAATCCCAAGCGTCTCGCGGTCGGCAAAGATGTCGCCGCTGACCATCGCGTTGAGCAGGAAGAAGAGGAAAAGGGCGCGGATTGCGAATCCTGGGTAGCGCCCGGGCAGCGGCCGCACCAGCCCGATCAAGACGACCCCCAGGAAAGGGACGAGCCCGAGTAGACCTAACTCGGCGGCGACCTGGAGGATGGCGTTGTGCGGGTACGCGTCGGCGACGGGCCCCAGGGCGGCCGGGCTTAGAGTCTCGAACCCTCCCGTCCCGGCGCCGATCAGTGGCCGCTTCTCGAACATCTCGACCGCGAACTGGAAGAGCTGCACGCGGGCCGCGGCCGAGGTTTCGCCGCCCGTAGCGCCCGGGTCGCCGGAGAGACTGACCTGGACATACTCTTCGAGGCTCGTGAATCGTCCCAGCGACAGGGCGGGCAGAGACGGGGCCGTGATCGAGACGACGACGACGCTCGCCACCGCGAGGCCGGCCACACCGCCCACCAGCCGCCACCGAACCGCGTGCAGTCGAGCCAGGTACCCGACGGCGCCTGCCGCGCCGATGAGCACGAGCATGAGCAGGGGCCCGCGCGACCCGGAGGCGATGGCGACGACGAAGGAGGCTGGAATCAGGACCACCGCGACAATCGACGCGAGGACCCGCCGCTGGGGCAGGACGTAGGCGATCCCGAGCAGGGGGACCAGGAGCGCGGCGCGGCTCACCTGGATAGTGTTCATCCCGAGGACCACGAGCCGCTCGCTGCCCGACAGCTGGGTCAGGCCGAGCGCCACGGTCGCGATCCCCATCGCGAAGAAGGTCCACAGGAACTGCTTGACATGCCGCGGCTCCGTTCCGACCCGCATCGCCGCCGGGACGATCGGCAGGATAACGAGGGCCCAGTACGTCACGGCCTTCCCAAGCGCGAGAGACTGGTCGGGCGCGTACAGGACGCCTCCGAGGACTAGGAGCCCGAGGGAGAGCCACAGGACGATGCCGACGCGCGACACTGCCCGGGGGCGCGAGTCGACGAGCAGGGAAACCACCTGAATCGCGTTGGCGAGCGCCAGGAAGACCGTGATATCGATCGGGCTGTACGCTTGCAGCGCACCCTTGTAGAACGGGGTCAGCAGGTACGCTGCCAGGACGATCCCTGGAGCGGCGATCGCCCCGGCGAGCACAAACAGCCCGACCATCAGGGCGACGCCGGCCATCGGGCCCACAACCGCCACCGCGATTCCGGACGCGATCCCCGAGCACAGGGCAAGAAGGGTCCATTCCGGGGATCCCGCGCGGTGTTCCCGGAGCGAGAGGATGTTCATGCCGGCCCGTGCCTGGGCACGTCACGGGCCCTCCGTCCGGCAAGGACCTGGCGGGCGCGGAAGAGGCTGCGGACGGCCGACCGCCCGTAGCGCAGCAGTCCGTAGCGGGAGCGGTGGAAGTGGAAGGTGGGCATCTGCTAGGTCGCCCCCACGATCCGCCGCTCGCGGGACTGGCACCATCCCACATCCTCTCAATGCCCACGACCCGAGCTACCTACCGGGAGACCCGATCCTTCATTGCCCACGCCGCCTTGGCGACAGGCCTGCAGGCTCGCATCGCCATTGCGGCTCGCTGTAGACCGAATGCTCGGACTGCTGACCGCGACCAGTAGTCCGGGTGTGTCAGCACATACAGCCTCGTTCTCTCAGCTGACTTGAGGTACTCGAGCACGCCTCCATGACGACCTTGCACGGTTGAGAACTGCACGCCGACATCGGAGATGTGCTCCATGGTCTGCGAGTCGATCGACAGGTAAGCTTCTCCCAGAAGCTGATTCGCTCTGAGGATGTCGCGATCCCGTTTGATCATGTCACCGTTGTGCTGGTAGGTTACTCTCGTGACGCGAGGGTTCCCGTGATAGGCGACCGTCCTGAGTGACAGCCCAGCCCCGCGGAACATGGAGATGTCAGACTCGAATAGCTCCCGTGCGGCTCGCATGTCGCCGCCGGCGCGATCTAGTGTCTCGTAGTGATAGCCGATCTCGTGACCCATCTTCTGCATTTCGGCCATCACTCGCGTGTTGAACACGCGTTGCCGGTTCGGTCCATGGAAGTAGTAGCTGGCTCGAAGGCCGAGGCTGATCTCGAGCCGCGCCACGTCGAGCGCTTTGTCGGGATTCCACTCGACATCATGGCGGAGGATGAAGAAGTCATCCGTGGGCCGTGTCTCGAGATAGTCCGCGATCGTCAGGTTCTGGAGACCACGCCGCAGGAGGGTCTCAAGGAGGAGTTGGTAATTCTCGAAGGTAAAGAGCACAATAGCCGCTCGACTCCTAACAGAGGGTCAGCATGTTGACGGGAGCGACCGTGGCGCTTCCGGCTCCCTCACTGCTCGGGCGATATCGGCGAGGTCACCCATCCACGTCCTCCTGATTTGTCCCGGCCACTGCCACCGCGGCGCCGCCAGGTCCACATACGACGCAAGTATGATGTACGCGCGGCCTCACGTGCACGTACGCCGAACGCTGGCCGTCCCGGCGACGGTCGCGGGTCCGACGCCTGGCCGCGGGCACCCAGCGGCGCAACCATAGACCCCGCCACGCCGGGTGAAGCACGGCTTGGGGAGGGATGAGTGGACGGCAGTGGGCGGGTCGAGTGGCCGGAGGGCCGGGCGTTCGCCTTCACCGTCTTCGACGACACCGACCTGGCTACGGTCGAGAACGTGGGCCCGGTTTACGCATTCCTTCGCGATCTGGGCCTGCGGACGACGAAGTCTGTGTGGGCCATCGCTGGCGACGGCGTGCCTTCCATTGGAGGCGCAACGTGCGATGACCCGGCCTACCGCGACTGGACGCTAGAACTCCAGGCCGCGGGCTTCGAGATCGGATCGCACGGGGCCAGCCCGACGACGTCGCCTCGCGATGTCGTGGCCCGCTCACTCAATCGCTTCCGCGAGATCTACGGGCACTACCCTGACGCCCTGGCCAACCATTACGGGTGCCGCGAATCGATCTACTGGGGCGAGGATCGCGTCAGCGGGACCTCGCGGCTCGCCTACAACCTCATGACCGGCTTCCGGCGCCGAGGTCAGTACCGCGGCCACCGCGAAGGCGACCCCCTGTTCTGGGGCGACCTGTGCCGGGAGCGGATCCGATTTGTACGGAACTTCACGTACGCCGACGTGAACACCCTCGCCGCCTGCCCGGTCATGCCCTACTATGACCCTGACCGTCCGTATTTACGGGCCTGGTTCGCCTCGTCCGAGGGGGCCAACGTGGAGGCCTTCTGCCGCTGCCTCGGCGAGGCCGAGCAGGATCGCCTCGAAGCGGAGGGAGGGGCCTGCATCATGTACACCCACTTCGCGTCGGGCTTCTGGGCCGACGGAGAATTGAACCAGCGCTTTCGCGAGCTCATGCGCCGACTCGCGTGCAAGAACGGCTGGTTCGTGCCCGTCACCGCGCTTCTCGACTGCCTGGTCGAGAAGCGCGGGCTGACGGTCCTCACCGCAGCCCAGCGCGGGGCCCTGGAGCGGCGCTGGCTGAGGAGCAAGATCCGCGTGGGCCACAGTTGAGGGCCTGCACGGTGCGGGCCCCTCTCCTTCGAGCGCGCCGAGCCGCGGCGGCAGCTCCAGGTCCACGGGCCTAGGGCGGGCGGAGGTGCCGATGCCGGCCCCGGAGCTGCTTCGCCGCGTCCTCCCGCGAGGCGAGTTCAGCCGCAATGTGCTCACTCTCGTGGCCGGCACCGGCATCGCGCAGGTCATCGTCGTCGTCAGCTCGCCCATCGTGACCCGGCTCTACACGCCGGCGGACTACGGCCTCTACTCCGTCGCGACGTCCATCATGACGATCCTCATCGCCGTCACGTGCCTGCGGTACGAGTTCGCCGTGCTGCTCCCCGCGACCGACGAGACGGCGGCCAACGTGGTCGCCCTGGCCTTGCTCGTCAACCTCGGGATGAGCATGGCCTCCTTCGTATTCTTGGGACTCGCCGGCGCATCGATCCTGACCCTCCTCAGCGCGGCGGCGGTGGGCCCGTATGTCCTCTTGGTCACGCTTGGGCAGCTCGGCGGCGGCGCCGCCGGGACCCTGGTCAACTGGGCGGTGCGGACCAAGACCTTCTCGGAGATCGCTGCCTTCCGCCTCATCCAGGCGGTGGCGCTGGTGACCGTCCAGGTCGGTCTCGGCGTGGTTGGGCTGGGTAGCGCCGGGCTAATGCTCGGCGACGTGACCGGGCGGATTTCGGGCTCCAGCCGCCTCGCCCGGTCGGCGTGGCGGACGAACGCGGCCGCGTTCCGGCGCGTCTCCCGGGCGGGCATCGCCGCCGCTGCCCGGCGCTACCGGTGGTTCCCGACCTTCTCCAGCCCCTCCGCGCTCATGAACGCCCTTGGGCTCGAGGTGCCGCTTCTCTCGGTTGTCGCTTTCTACGGGGCCGCGAACGGCGGGCGCTACGCGCTGGCCGACCGCGCGTGCGCGATCCCGCTCACGCTCGTGGCGGCCGCCGTCGGCCAGGTCTACCTGGCCGAGGTCGCGCGGAACGCCCGCGACCAGCCTGCTGCGGTGCGCGGGCTCTTCCTGCGCACGACCCGCTCCCTTGCCCGGATGGCGATCGGACCCGCGATCCTGCTCGCCGCGCTCGGGCCGCTCCTCGCTGGACCCGTCTTCGGCCCGAACTGGTCCGAGACCGGGCTCTTCGTCGCGATTCTCGCCCCCATGTACTTCGTGGCCTTCGTGACCGCGGCCACGGGAGATACCCTCTACGTCGTGGAGCGGCTCGACCTTCAACTCGTGCGAGAGGTGGTGCGCCTGGTGCTCCTCGGCGGTGCCGTGCCCCTGGCCGCGGCCTCTGGCCTCTCCGCGACCGGCGCGATCGTTCTGCTGAGCGCCGCGGGTTGCCTCAATTACTCACTGTACGGCTTGATCTCCTGGTACGCGATCGTGGCAGCGCCTCGCCGCAGCCGGCCCACCGGGGAGGCTCCGGCGGCGGCCGATCCCGTGGCGACGCATGCCGACGGCGACGACGCGGCGGGGATCCCGTGACCGTCCTGCCCGACGCTGCAGGGCCGCTCCTGGTCGTCCGGGCCCCCGAGGGCCGGCATCCTGAGCGGCGCTATGCGCTGGACCTCGTGCTCGGGGAATGGCTTGGCCTCCGCCACGTGCTGGAAGCCGGCCGGGAGCGGAACCTATCGATCCGGCTGGCCGGAGACCCGTCCGGGAAGACACTTGTGATGCCTGACATCCTGCTCGCCACGCCGGCGGAGGCCTGGCTCACGGAGCGCTCTCTTCCCCGTCGACCCCTTCCTCGGGTTCGGATGCCGGGCGACGACGCCGGCCCCGCGGGGTCCGGAGCCGTCATGCCGCTGCCGGTGCTCTTCGGCGAGCCGGCGGCGGATGGCTCTGCATGGCGGGAGACCGCGGGCGGCCTGGCTCTCGCGGTGGACGTCATCGGGAGCGTCTTCTTTCTCGTTAGCCGGATGGAGGAGATCATCCGGACCGAGCGTGACGGGCACGATCGCTTCCCGGTGACGGCCTCGGTTGCGCACGCCGAAGGGTTCGTCGAGCGGCCGCTGGTCGACGAGTACGTCGACCTCCTGTTCGCGGCGCTGCGGACCCTCTGGCCGGGCGTCGAGCGCCGGCCGACGGAGTTCCGTCTTCGGCTCACGCACGACATCGACCGGCCGTTCGCCGCCCTCGGCCAGCCTGCCTGGCGGATCGCGCGCTCGCTGGGCGCCGACATCGGCCGCCGGCGGGAGCCGAAGCTCGCCCTCCGACGCCTGCGTGCGGCCGCCGACGCGCGGGCCGGCCGCGTCGATCGGGATCCGTTCGCGACGTTCGACTTCCTTATGACGATGAGCGAGCTGCACGGCCTTCACAGCACCTTCTACTTCATGGCCGGGAACGAGCCGACCGACGCGGACTTTCGCTACCGCCTGAGCGACGCACATTTCCGGCCGATCCTGCGAGAGGTCCACGAGCGAGGCCACGAGATCGGCCTGCACGCGAGCTACGTCAGTCACGGCTCCGCCGAGCGGACCCGGGCCGAGGCCGCCGCCCTCGTGGAGGCGTGCCGGAAGGCGGGGTTCGACCAGCCGTCGTGGGGCGTTCGCCAGCACTACCTGCGGTTCGCGAACCCGGCGACGTGGCGGCACCAGGAGGCTGCCGGACTGGCCCACGACTCGACGCTGTGCTTTGCCGAGCAGGTCGGATTCCGGTCGGGCACATGTCGTGAGCACCCGGTCTTCGACCTTCTCGAGCGCCGACAACTCGCTCTCCGCGAGCGTCCGCTCGTAGTCATGGACGGCAGCCTCCTCGTCTACATGGGCCTCGACCTCGAGGAAGCCGCCCGGAGGACGCGCATCATCGTCGGCGCCTGTCGCCGCCACCGCGGGGATGCAGTGGTGCTCTACCATAACGACACCCTCGCCAGTGCACGCCAGCAGGCGCAGTATCGCGACCTGCTCGAGGACCTGGTCCGACCGACCACGACCCAGTCCGTGGACCTTTAGCCGCGGATCGGCGGTCAGGTCAATGGACAGCCTCTGCGTTTTCGAGTTGGCTGGTGTACCAATGCGACGGTCTGGTGATCTATCAACTCGGTTGAGCGTGGAGGTGGGACACGATGGCTCACCGAAAGCCGAGCGACGGCGACCGCGTCTGGATCGTTAATCACTACGCATCGGCTCCGGATCGGCCGACGGGGTCGCGCCATTTCGATCTGGCGAGAAACCTCTCGGCGCGGGGTCATAGGGTCACGATCTTTTCCGCCGGTTTCAGCCACGAAACCGGTCGCGAAGAGCGGCTCGCCCGCGGGCGCCTCTACCGCAGCGAGTGGTTCGACGGTGTCCAGTTCGTCTGGCTGAGGACGGTGCCGTACCGCGGCAACACCTGGCGGCGCCAGCTCAACATGCTCTCCTTCTTCGCGGCGTTTGTCGTGGTGCAGACGCGCTGGCGCCGACCGGACGTCGTCGTCGGCTCGACGGTTCAACCCTTCGCCGCGTTTGGGGGCTGGCTGGCAGCCAGACTGCGCGGCACCAGGTTCGTGTTCGAGATCCGCGACCTGTGGCCGCAGACACTCGTCGATCTGGGCGCCCTTCGGGTTGGATCGCCTGGTGAGCGCCTGCTGCGTCAGCTCGAGGCGTTCCTCGTGCGGCGGGCGTCGGTGGTGATCACTCTGCTGCCCGGCATGCGCGATTACCTGGCCGAACGACGGCTGCCCAGCGACCACGTCGTCTACATCCCCAATGGCGTCGACCTGGCCGTATTCGACGCTCACACGCACGCCGACGCCGGCGCGCCCGAGACCGTCAGGCGCACGCTGGAGGAGATCCGGCGGCTGAGAGAGGAAGGGCGGTTCGTTCTCGGGTACACAGGGTCGTTCGGAAGGGTGAATCGGCTGGACGTAGTCATCCGAGCGGCCGCCATCGCCGAGCAACGGGCACCCGGGCGCGTGGGGGTCATTCTCGTCGGGGATGGGCCCGAGCGGGTTGACCTGGAGCGCCTCGCGGAGACCGTCCCCGCGGTCGTGATCGGTACTGCCGTCCCCAGGCGGTTTGTACCCGCGATCCTCCTCGCCCTGGACGGCACGGTCGTCCACGCCACGGCGACGCCCGTCTACCGCTACGGTATCAGCTTCAACAAGCTGTTCGAGTACATGGCGGCCGAGCGACCGATCGTGTTCGCGACCGAGAGTGCCTACGATCCGGTCGCTGCCACGGGGTCGGGCATCACCGTCGCACCCGATGACCCGGAGGGCCTCGCCCGCGCCTTCCTCGAGCTGGCCGGCACAACCGCCGAAGAACGGGCGGCAATGGGTGCCGCAGGCCGGGCCTATGTCGTCCGTGAGCACAACATGGAGCATCTCGGGGAGGCGTTTGCGGCGGTGGTCGAAGGCCGGCCTCTGGCGGACCTGGCCGCGGTCTCGGCGTCTGTGAGCCCAACTACCTCGTCCTTGGGCGAAGAGCCTCCGACGGCGTGAGTTGCCCTCCGCTCTCCGGCGAGCGGGATCGCGGTCCGGTCCTCGGTGCCGGGCGAGTCTCCACTCCGAGCGGACGAGATGCGGCCGCTCCGTTCACGGCGAGGCCGGCTTCGGCGACTCGTCGGTGCCTCGCGCTCCCTTCGCCGGGTAACCGTCGTAGTAGTCGGCCTGGTCGGCACGATGTCCTGCCGGGAGGCGATTGAGCACGGCACCGAGCACGGTGGCGCCCACCTTGGTGAGCGCCTCCCGCCCCTGGAGGACGGAGCGCCGACGGGTGTGCCTGGCGTCGATCACCAGGAGCGTCGCGTCCAGTACCGAGCTCAGGATGGCCGAGTCGGTGACGACCTGGAGCGGCGGGCTATCGAAGATGAGCAGGTCATTGCCGCTCTTGAGTCGTTCGATGATCGTACGCATCCGCTGCGAGCCGAGGAGTTCGGCCGGGTTGGGAGGCAGCGGGCCCGTGGTGAGGATTCGCAGATTCTCCTGCTCGGTTTCGTGAGCGATCGCATCGAGACCCACCTCGTCGCTCCGCAGCAGTGTCGTGAGCCCGTGCGCATTCGGCAGGTCGAAGATGAGGTGAACGCCTGGCTTCCGCAGGTCGGCATCCACAAGCAGGACCCGTCGGCCGGCCTGGGCGAAGACCACCGCCAGGTTGGCGGCGGTGACCGTCTTCCCTTCGCCGGGGATCGAACTCGTCACCAGGAGAGTCCGGATCGAGGCGTCGACCGAGGCGAACTCGATGTTCGTCCGGAGCGTCCGGTAGGCCTCGGCCACGCCGGAGCGCGGGTAGAGCAGAGCGGCGAGCCGGTAGAGTTCGCGCTGGCCCCGCCCGCTCCTCATGAGCGCGATGGTGCCGAGCGTGCCCAGCCCCGCGACCTCCTGGACCGCATCGGCGTCCTTGACCCGATCGTCGAGGGACTCCACGGTGAAGGCAACGGCCGCTGCGAGGAGCAAGCCGAGGAGGGCCGCCACCAGCGTGTTGAGGAGTACTTTCGGTGACACGGGCGAGGTCGGCGGCACGGCCGGCTCGATGACGCTCAGCACGTTCGACGCGTTGCCAGACGAGAAGGAGAGCAACGTGGCATAGGTCGACTGGAGGGTGATCAGCTGGCTCTCCAGGGTCTGGAGATCCACGTCCTGCTGCGCCGTCCGGTTGGGCAGCGCGGTAAGGGTCTCCACCTGTGCCTGGTCGGCCGTGATCTGGTCCTGGGTGGCCTGCAGGTCGGCGTCGATCGACTTCTGGAGGTCGGTCTGCCGACCCTGGATTGCCGGTGAGGCGGCGATCAGCTGGTCCGCGAGAGCGTTCGCGATGGCGGCAGCCCGGGACGGATCGGCGTCCTGGACGGTGATCGTCAGGAGCGTGCTGTCCGTCTGCGCTTCGGCCTGTACCCGCTGGGCGAGGTCGTCAGAGGTGTACGCGAGGCCGAGCTGTTTGATGACGTTTTCCAGAATCGGCCTCGTGGTCGCGACGCGGGCGTACGTGGTGGACAGTTGCTGGGAGACGAGCAGCTGGTTGTAGTCGGGGTTCGCCGCCGAGAGCGACTGACCGACGACCAGGGTCGCTTGCGCCTCGTACACCTTGGGCAGCTGGATGCTCACGAGGTATGCGGCGGCAGCGGCCACCAGGACGCCCGCGGCGAGAACCGGGAACCACCGCCGAACGACGGCGATCTGACGAAGCAGGTCCACGGGCCCTCACTCTCTGCCCCGGAACCGCGGGGCGCTTCGCGTGATGTGTATCGCCAAGATCGTCGAAATCACCGGGTAGCGTCAACCTGGCTTAACCGCCTCGGCGGGCGCGATGGGGCTCGGGGGAGCGGTGGGGGTGGTTGTGGGCACCGGGGAGGCGTTCGGCTGCGGGACGGCGCCCGTCTCGCCCTGCCAGGACCGGTAGCGGTCGCAGGCCATGAAGCTGAGGCTCAGGCAGCAGGCCGCCTGGTGCACGGGCCCGAGGACGCCGGGAGTGGCGGTTGCGTAGCACAGGTGGTCCGGGTGCGGGAACGTATAGCGCGTGCGGCGATCCGCCGCCAGCCCCAGCAGGGGGCAAGCGGGCGCATCAGCTAAGTCGCGCTCAACAGCGGGCATCTCCGGCCTCCGGCTCATGATAGTAGCCCCTGTCCTGCGGCGTCCGGATGCACCGCGCGCGGACGGATCCACGAAGCTGCGTCGCGGCCTCGACCCGGCCGCATCCTGGTGCTTGCACGCACCAGACAGATGGACCAGAGCCTAATGGTACTAGTGGCCCATATCCGGACTGGTTAGAATTTCAGTTTCGCGCGTCGGGGTACGGGGTACGGGGTTCGGGGTTCGCGGTTCGGGGTTCGGAATTCGGAATTCGGGTTCGGGGTCCGGTTGACGCGCAGGGGGATGTGCATTGGCGGTTCATCCTCTGTCCGCATCGCTCGCCGTGGTCACGTCCGCGCTTCGGCGGCCAGCGTCCGTTGCGATATCGGCATCGTCCGATCGCTCGTTCGCCCAACTGGCCGGCCGCCTGCGGGGGCGCTATCTGCTCGCCATCGACCTGGCGGGAATCGCCGTCGCCGCCTACCTCGCGGTCGCGCTGCGCTTCGACCGGATCGATGGGCCGGTCCTGGTCCCCGCATTCCCGGTGGTCGTCGTCGTCCTCCTCGCGGTCCGCACCATCGTCAACATCCGGTTCGGGCTCTACAGCCGTCGGTGGCGTTATGCCAGCGTCCCGGAGCTCGAGAGAATCGTGGGAGCGGTGGCCCTCGGATCGCTGGCCAGCATAGCGATCTTCTACGGGGTGTCGGTCGTTGCCGGCACCACCTGGGCCGACGGTTTCCCGCGTTCGTTCTGGGTGATTGAGCTGCTCCTGAGTTGCGCCGGCCTGGGCGGCATCCGGTTCGGGATCCGGGCCGCGTCGGACGCATCGCCCGGCCACGGTCGCGCTCGCGCGGCGGATCCCCGGGCGACGCTTCTGTATGGCGCCGGCCAGACCGGCTCGCTGCTGGCCCGGTTCGCGCGGCAGCACCCGGGATGCGGCGTGCTGCCGGTCGGGTTCCTCGACGACGACCCGACGCTTGCCGGCGGGATCGTGGCTGGAATCAGCGTACACGGCGGCCTCAGCTACATGTCCCGGGCGGTCGCCGTCACCGGCGCCCGGACCCTCCTCATTACCATGCCGAGCGCGTCCGGCAGCACGGTCCGCCGGGTCGTGGACGCGGCGCTCGCCCTGAACCTGGAAGTGCGCACCGTCCCTTCGATGACCGATCTTCTGGACGGGACCGTAGATGCCTACCGCGTCCGGCCGGTCCACGTGGAAGACCTCCTCCGCCGCCAGACGGTCAAGGAACGGGCCAGCGGGGTGGAGGAGATCATCCGCGACCGCACGGTGGTCATCACGGGGGGCGGCGGCTCCATCGGGTCGGAGCTCGCCCGGCAGGTGTTTGCGATCGGGCCGCGCCGGCTGGTCCTCGTGGACCGGGCGGAGAGCTCGCTCTACCTGGTGCAGCGGGAGCTGGAGATGCGCCGCGAGCGCGGGCGCGCCCACGGCGAACTGCGCGTCCACCTGGCGAACGTGGCAAGCGAGGCCGCGATGGCCCGCCTCATCGCCGCCGAGGCGCCCAGCGTGATCTTTCACGCAGCGGCCTACAAGCACGTACCGATGATGGAGAGCCATCCCTCGGACGCCGCCCACGTGAACATCCGGGGGACGCTCGTGCTGCTCGACGCGGCGGCGGACGCGGGAGTGGAGCGCTTCGTCTTCGTCTCGACGGACAAGGCTGTCCGTCCGTCCAGCGTGATGGGCGCGAGCAAGCGGATCGCCGAGATGCTTGTGGCCGACACGGCCCGGCGTACTGGGCGCCCATACGTCTCGGTCCGGTTCGGCAACGTCCTGGGCTCCACCGGGAGCGTCGTCCCGATCTTCCAGCAGCAGCTGGAAAGCGGTGCGCCACTCACGATCACCCATCCCGACATGACACGCTTCTTCATGACGATCCCAGAGGCCTGCTGGCTGATCCTTGACGCGGCCGCGCTGGGGCGGGAAGGTGATCTGTTCGTGCTCGACATGGGCGAGCCGATTCGAGTCATCGACCTCGCCCGCGATCTCGTCCGTCTCGCCGGCCACGATCCCGACAGCCAGCCGATCGAGACTATCGGCCTCCGTCCGGGTGAGAAGCTCCACGAGGAGCTCTTCTACGACTCGGAGCAGATCGAGCCGACGGCCAGCGCCAAGGTTCTCCTGGCGATCGCTCCGCCACCGCCCCTGGACGTCCGCCAGCAGGTCCTGCGCATCCTGGCCCTCGCTACGGGGGACCGGGAGCCGGAGCTCGCCGCAGCGCTGCTCGATTACGCCTGGGCCAGCGACGGAGTTGGCATGGCAGCGGACCCTCTCCGCCGCCATGAGGCTGACGACGGGCGGCTGGGCCGCTTTGGGTCACCCGCAGCCCGGGCCCGTGACCAACAGGAGCCGGGGACGTGGCGGCGGCCTTGCCAAGAGGAAGGAGCGGCCTTAGGCCTCTTCACTGAGGCGCCTGTTGAACGTCGTCCCGAGGAAGTGGCTCCATGACGCCGAAGACAGCTCTCCGAACTCGCATCGCTGACGTCCAGGCGCTCGGCCGACGAAGCATTCCGCTCGCGAGGCCGGACATCGGCCCGCGCGAGCTCGAGCTCGTGACCCAGGTCCTCGGCAGCGATGTGCTGGCACTGGGGCCGTTCGCTCAGCGCTTCGAGGCGGCGATGGCTGCACTGGCCGGTCGACGCGAGGCGATCGCCTGCTCCAGCGGCACCGCGGGGCTCCACCTCGGCGTCCGCGCCCTGGAGATCGGCGAGGGCGACGAGGTCATCACGACCCCCTTCAGCTTCGTCGCGTCGGCCAACTGCCTGCTGTACGAGCGAGCGGTGCCGCGCTTCGTCGACATCGAGGAGGACAGCCTCGGGATGGACCCGGACCTGGTGGAGGCCGCGGCTACCAGCCGGACCCGCGCGATCCTGCCGGTCCACGTGTTCGGGCGGCCCTGCCGCATCGGCGCCCTCGCCGGGATCGCCCGGCAGCACGGCTGGACTGTGATCGAGGACGCCTGCGAAGGCCTGGGATCGGCGACCGGCGGGCAACCATTGGGCAGCTTCGGGGATGTGGCCGTCTTCGGCTTCTACCCCAACAAACAGATCACGACGGGTGAGGGCGGCATGGTCGTGACCGACGATTCCACCCTGGCCGACGTTATGCGCAGTCTCCGCAACCAGGGCCGGGACACCGACGGGACGTGGCTCCGGCACGTCAGGCTCGGGTACAACTACCGCCTCGACGAGCTCTCGGCGGCCGTCGGGGTCGCCCAGCTTGAGCGACTGGACGAACTGCGCCGCGGCCGGGCGCGAGTCGCCCGCGCGTATGAGCGCGTGCTGGGCGGGCGTCACTGGGTGACGCTCCCGCGCGCCGGAGTGGATGAGTCAGTGGATTGGTTTGTCTATGTCGTCCGGCTTGACTCGGAGATCGATCGCGACCGGCTCATCGGGCGGCTGGCTGACCTCGGCGTGTCCTCCCGGCCCTACTTCGCGCCCCTCCATCTCCAGCCGTTCTACCGCGCGACGTTCGGGTTCAAGCCGGGCGACTTCCCGGTCACGGAGCGCGTAGCCTCGACCACGCTAGCCCTCCCGTTCTCCAGCCGGCTGTCGGACGAGGACGTCCAGTACGTGGCCGACGCACTCACCGAGGCGGCTGCGGATGCCGCTCGGCGGGAGGACCCCAGACAAGGGTCCGGTCAGGGAGACACCTGGCCGAGGTGAGAGGCGTGATGCCGGTCAATCTCTATCGCGCCGACGATCCGGCGTGGGAGGAGTCGCTGGGCGACATCCGGCGTGATGTGTTCCACACGGCCAGCTATCACGCCTACGAGCAAGGATCGGGCCAGGGCGAGCCATATCTCGTGGTCGTCGGTGACGGCCGGCGGGGCATGGCCTGGCCGTACCTGCTGCGCAGGGTGGCGGACTTGCCTGGCCTGGCCGACTCGGATGCCACCGACGTCAACTCCGTGTACGGCTATCCCGGCCCGCTCGCGTGGGGCACCCTGCCAGGGGACCGGTTCATTGCACGGGCCTGGCCCGCGGTTGTCGATGTCTGGCGGGCCCAGGGCGCCATCGCGGCGTTCAGTCGATTCCACCCGCTGCTCGACAATGCGTCGCTCCTTTCCGGACTCTCCTGGCCCCAGGACGGGACCGAGGGTGATGGGTCAGTGGTCGCCATCGGTCCGACCGTGTCGGTCGACTGCACGCTGGGAGACGACGAGGCACGAGCCCAGTACGATCGGGCTCTGCGGCAGCACATCGCCGCGGGTCGCCGGGCCGGGTTGGTGACGATCCATGACGAAGATTGGAGCGACCTTTCGGCCTTCGCGGATCTCTACCGCGAGACGATGGCCCGAAACGGAGCGGCAGAGTACTACTTCTTCGATCGGTTGGACTTTGAGCGCCTCCGCGCCGCCCTGTCCGATCACGTGCACCTCCTCGTCACCAAGTTGGGCGATGAGGTAGGAGCCGCGGGCCTGTTCACGGAATTCGGTGGGATCGTCCAGGCTCATCTCGTTGGAACGAACTCCGCCCTTCGCTCGCTGTCACCGTTCAAGATCCTGCTGGACGACGCTCGATCGTGGGCGCGCGAGCGCGGAAACACGGTTATTCACCTTGGCGGTGGACGTGGCGGGCGCGAGGACACGCTCCTGTCGTTCAAGGGCGAGTTTTCGCCTCGGCGACACTTGTTCCACGTCGGACGCTGGGTCCTTGATCGGGATGCATATCAGGGTCTGCTTGAGGCTCGCCTGACTGAAGTGCCTTCCGGCCGAACCCTCGATCCAGGGTTCTTTCCCGCCTATCGGGCTCCGCTTCTCGCCGAGGCAGAGCGCTCAGAGACGAGGAATTCGCCTGGCGCATGATCGGCGACCTGCCGCCCGCGGGGATCTGTGGCTCCGGGCCGGTGGACGTCCCGGCAGAGTCAGGCGGGGAGTGGCTCGGCCGTCTCCGGTGGCTGCTCGATCCGAAGCGGGTTGGCGCCGTGGAGGGAGGGCCGTGATAGCGGGATACTTCCTGCCGCCAGGATCACCGAAGGAATGGGGATATGCCTCTTACCGGACAATACGAACCGAGCACATCCGCATGGTCGCGCGACCAGGCCGAGCTCTACGAGGCGACGAACGGCGAGCAGGGTGGCGATCTTCGCGGCAGGCCCGTGATCGTGCTGACCTCGGTCGGCGCAAAGACCGGCAAGCTCCGCAAGACAGCGCTCATGCGCGTCGAGCACGAGGGCGTCTACGCCGTCGTCGCGTCACTCGGCGGCGCCCCGAAGAACCCCGTCTGGTACTACAACCTGAAGCGCAACCCGCACGTCGAGCTCCAGGACCGCGCGACCAAACGCGACTACACCGCGCGCGAGGTCAGCGGCGACGAGAAGGCGATCTGGTGGGAACGCGCGGTCGAAGCCTGGCCCGACTACGCGACCTACCAGGCGAAGACCGACCGTCAGATCCCGGTGTTCGTGCTCGAACCGATGAAGTAGGAAAGGTTCGTGCCCTCGCCCGGACTCGCACGCCAGAGCTCTTCTGACCGCCAGTGGACGCTCGCATGAAGTGGGCTCTGTGCCCGTGCCCATGGCGCACGCTCACCAAGGCGGCTTGGAATGCGCCACTTGGGGAGCATGCAGTGAGCAGGTTTCCAGCCCGTCAGCCCTCCAGCGAAACTGCCTCGCCCGAGGCCGCCGATCGGTAGAGGGCGTCGATCGTCTGTGCCTGACCGAGCGCGTCGGCCCTGCCCAACCGCGGCCCTCCGTGGCCCAGGATCGCGGCGCTGAGGTTTTCCATCTCCAGGCGGTAGGCGTCATTCGGGACGACGGGCTCGGCGTGGCCGTTCAGCTCGATTCCGCCCAGCTCGCCTTGCCAGGGATCGCGCGACAGCAAGGTGCCCTTGCTGCCAACAGCCTCGAGCGAGCGCTGGATCGACGTGAAGCCCGCGACAATCTCGGCGATCACGCCAGACGGGAACCGCAGCATGCCCGAGAAGTTGACGTCCACGCCCGACGATCCGAGGGTCTGCTCGCCGAAGACCCGCACCGGCTCTGCTCCCGCGACCAGGCGCGAGCCGCTTACGGGGTAGCAGCCCACGTCCATCAGGGCCCCGCCGTCCAGGCCGGGCTCGAGCCGGACGTCGCTCCTGGCCGACATCACGAAGCTGAAGCTGGAACGGATCGACTGGAGCTCGCCCACCTCGGGCAGCAGCTCCATGAAGCGGCGCGCCTGCGGCGAGTGGCGCCACATGAACGCCTCCATCAGCACCAGTCCTGCCGCCTCCGCGGCATCGAACGCCTCGACGACCTGCTCCGGGTGGCGCGAGTAGGGTTTCTCCACGAGGACGTGTTTTCCGGCCGCAATCGCCAGCATCGTCATGGGGTGGTGAAGCGAATTCGGGACGCCGATGTAGACCGCGTCCACCTCCGGATCGGCCAGCAGTGCCTCGTACGAGCCATAGGCGCGGGCGATGCCAAACCTCGACGCAAACTCGGCCGCCCGATCGGGACTTCTGCTACCGGCCGCGACCACGCTGAAGTTGGCCCCCCGACCGGCATCCTGCATCAACCGGGCCGCGATCCGGCCAGGGCCGAGGATGCCCCAGCGAACCTTCTCGGCTAGAGGCATGCGTCTCCTTTCGTCGTTCGGGCCGGCGCCCAGGATGATAGAAGGCCTGACGTACCGCGGGGCCGGCTCTTGCCGGGCGATGGGCGATATCACGATCGGCACGTGGGCATCGCCGATCCAAAACCGCTCAGCCCCCATGCTTGGCGACGGCGGTGCGCAGCCTCTCATGCTTGGGATCGGCAACGTCGGCCTCTGCGGCGACGAGGCGAATGCGTGCTCTCGGGTCGGGGGCGGACAACGAAGCGCCCAAAGGAACCGGCGGTCCATCGACTGGCGCACCGCCGATCGCGATTGCTCGCGATCGTCGATCCGCCGCCGGGCCCGTTGCCGACGGCCTTGCGGTCATCGGTCCGGTTTCCCGGGACCGTCCCGGAGATTGCTCCCCGGTGCGGTTCGACAGTGATTGTCGGCCCCTTCGGGCAAGATTTAGAATAAATGTTCGAAGTCAGTCGCACAATGGACTTGTCCACGAACTGGCGGCCCACCTCCCGTAGTTGTCCACCAAACCAGCGGTGGTGTGGACGGAATGTGGAGAAGCCTGATCAGCATACTGAGGGCATCATGAAGGCCCGCCTGGTCACCTTCGGACTCGTTGAGATCGACGGTCAGACCTACGACCGCGACGTCCTGGTCGAGCTCGGTCGGGTCTCTCCTCGCCGCAAGAAGGCTTCCAAGCCGCAGCGCGACCGGTACGGCCACACCCCGCTGACGACCGCGGAGCCCCTGCCCTGGCGCTGCCGTCGGCTGATCATCGGGACCGGTGTCGAGGGCCGCCT
>JBEKCH010000029.1:0-33791 GCA_050014975.1 Candidatus Limnocylindrales bacterium | reverse complement strand
GTGCCTGCTGCACCGAGCGGTCGGGCAGGGCGAAGACGAACTTGAAGCCCGCGGTCCCGGCCGCGTTGGGCTCGATGTAGACGAAGGCTTTGCCGTCGGAGGTCCGCAGCGTTCCGATCGCGTTACTTGTCGATCCGGTGGGCGCCGCCGGCATCTCGATCGACGAGGGTTGGCCGACCACAACCAGGATGGCTCCGTTCGGACGCTGCACCAGCACGAAGCCGCCGTCGTCTGCGATCGTTGCCGCGTACTCCTGGACCGTTTGCTCGACCTGCGCGGCGCCGCCGCGATGCAGAAGGGCAGCCTCGATGAGCACGACCTGGTTGCCCAACGACGCCTTCGTCTCGTTCTGGTGAAGCTCGTGGAGGACGACGAACAGGGTGCCCGCGACTGCGATCAGCATCGCGGCCGCCAGCCCGGCGAAGGCCAGGACGATCCGGCCGGTGAGGCCGCGCGGCAACATCAGCTCGCCGCTCCCCGCGGCGGGGGCACGAGGCGATAGCCGATGCCGCGAAGCGTCTCCACCTGCGGCCCGTCCTGACCCAGCTTCTTGCGCACCTCGGCGACGTGAACGTCCACGGTCCGGGTCTCGCCCGGGAAGTCGGTGCCCCACACGTCCTCGAGCAGGGCGTCGCGTGTCAGCACGACACCGGGATCGCGCGCCAGCGCGGCCAGCAGGTCGAACTCGCGCGCCCGCAGCTCGAGCCGCCGGTCGCCGACCATCGCCTCGCGGCGGCGCGGATCGATGCGCAGGTTGCCGACCTCGATCGGCCGTCCACCCTTCGTCGTGGCGTCGGTTCGGCGCAGGATGGCCTTCACACGCGCCACCAGCGCCCGCGGGTTGAAGGGCTTCGTCACGTAATCGTCGGCGCCCAGCTCCAGGCCCACGATCGCGTCGACGTCCTCCGAGCGGGCGGTCAGCATCAGGATCGGCACGTCGCTCCTGCGGCGCAGCTCCCGGCAGACCTCGAAGCCGTCCAGTTTGGGCAGCATCAGATCGAGCACCACCAGGTCCGGATCGGCGCGCTCGAACTGGGCGAGCGCCTGCTCGCCGTCGGCGGCCGCGACCACGGCGAAGCCTTCCTTCTCGAGGTACAGCCGGACCAGCTCGACGATGTTGCGCTCGTCGTCCACGACGAGGATCGTTTTCATGGCCGCAGGATACGTCGGCGGATACTGAGCCCGCGGCTCGCATGTAAGCGGAAGGTAAAACGGGCGTGCCTGCGCCCGGCCCGGCCCCCGCCGCGCTCATCGAGTGCGGCTGCGGAGGGCCAGCCGCTACCATGACGAGACTCCGACCACCGACCCACCACTTCGCGCCCGGGAGGACCGATGCATCTACTCGGAGAGACAGAGATGGCGGCCAGTCGCCAGCGAGTCTGGGACACCATCAGCAACCCGAGCCGCGCGGCCGTCTCGGGTTCCTCGGGCCAGGCCCAGATCGAGAGGATCGACGACCGGCACTACAAGGTCACGGTGTCCGCGCCGGCCGCGATGATGCCGATGAACGTCGTCCTGGACCTGCAGCTCACCGACGTCGAGGCGCCGTCACGACTGGCTGCGGCCGTCGAGGGCGAGATCATGGGCGGGCCGATCAACGGCAGCGGTTCCATCGAGCTGACCGAGCTCGGTCCGAAGTCGACCCGCGCCAGCTGGCTGGCCGACGTCACGCTGGGCGGTATGCTCGGCGGCTTCGACTCGATGATCCAGGGGCCCATGCAGCAGGCAGCGGACCAGGCCTTTGCGTCCCTGAAGATCCGGCTCGAGGCCGAGGAGGCCGCTGGCGGAGCGTAGCCTCGCTGACGTGTCCGACCGGCCGGCGGCGGGCAGATCTCGGGGCTGGTCGCCGTCGCCGCTACCTTCTGCGAGTGTAAGTGCCGGTCAGCGTCGTGTGGCCCAGCAGCACGCGCGCCAGGGCCCCGCGAACGTCACCGGCCGAGGGCGTGCCGCTCAGAGTCAGCGGCACCGACAGCGCGTACAGCGTGAAGCGGTAACGGTGGGTTCCAGAGGGCGGGCACGGGCCGCCCCACCCGGCGCGGCCGAAGTCGTTGCGCCCCTGCGGCGGCACGACCGCCGATCCGGCGCCCTCGGGCAGTCCGCCCGTCGGGCCGCCGGCGATGTTGTAGACGACCCAGTGAATGAACCCGCGAGCGTCGGGGTCGTCCACGATCAGGGCCAGCGCGGCGGTCGAAGCGGGAGCGCCCTCCCACACCAGGGCCGGCGAGACGTCCTGGCCATCGCAGCTGTGCCTGATCGGAATCGGCCCGCCCTCGACGAAGCTCGGGCTTTCCAGTACGAAACCGGCCATGTCGGGCTCCTCCCCGGACTGACTTGCAGGGGCGGGCGCCACCGCACTGCCGGAACAGGCCGCGCACAACAGGACCAGCGACAACGTGACCCGGCCGGCGCGGCAGTGTTTCCGCAGCTGGCGCATCGTGCTGAGCATCTCCGCCGCCGGCCGTGCGGTCAAGACTCTTGTGCCCCGTTGTAGCGCTTGCGGGCCATGCTGGCGGCCGAGGCGCTGGGGAGCACCCCCCGCTCTCTGCCTGCAGCACTGGAGTGAAGCGTCATTTCTCAGCCCACCCTCTTCAGTTTTCCGGTCCGCTTGGCGTAGCGCTCGGCTCGGCCGAAGCCCCACATGCCCAGCGGGATGAAGAAGAAGGCCATCGCCAGCAGCGGCCACAGGTCCGGCAGGAGCTGGCTCGCCGACGCGCCGTCGATGAGGGCCTTCCGAACGGCGTCCAACCCGTACGTTGCCGGCGAGACGCGCGAGATCAGCTGCATCCAGCCGGGCAGGATGTCGATTGAGTAGTACACGCCGCTCACGAGCAGCAGGCACGACTGCAGCACGAAGACCATCTGCGAGCCGCGCTCCACCGACATCATCGGCAGGATCGCGGCCAGCATGCCTATCCCGATGAGGCTCGCCGAGCCGACGACCATGAAGATCGCGGCGGCCCCCAGGTTGGCGTGGCCCAGGTCGAGCGAGAAGAAGAGCGCCAGGACGATCAGCAGCACCGTCGTGTGGACCAGGCCGTACACGACGGCATACAGGGCGGATCCGAGCAGCTGCACCGAACGCCGGACCGGCGCCATCATCGTGTACTCGAGGGTCCCTTCCCAGCGCTCCCAGGTGATGGTGTCACCGATCGACTGGAAGACCACCGAGAGGTAGTTCCAGAAGACGGCCCCGACCACGAGCGACATCAGAAGCCGGCGGCTGCCGACCGATTGTCCGATCAGCGAGACGGACAACGCCCCGGCGACGGCGTAGACCAGGAATGCGACTTCCCAGCCCCAGTAGCGTTTCGTGAGGTTGAAGTTGCGCTCGACGAAGGCGTAGCTGGCGCGGGCCTCGCGAGTGATTGCGATCACGGTGTGGTTCTCCTGGTGGGCTGGCCGCCCGACGCCTCAGCGTCGGGCGGCCAGCTGGAGGGGGCCGTCGGAGGCGAGCATCGATCCGATCCGGATCAGCCCGCGACCGAACTTGCGCCGGACGGAACCGCGAGCCACCGGCCTCAGGTCGTGAGACATGAAGCGGATGCGGCGCTCGATCTCCCGCTGGCGCTCGTTGTGGATTTCTCTAGCGATCTGATGCGAGAACAACATGGTTTCCCTTTCGTCTGTAAGAACCGGTTCGGTCGGCCTGGCTGCCATGCCGGCTGCCTACTCGGCCGTTTCGGCTTCGCCCTCCTCGACGTCGTCGTCGAGGGAGCGACCGGTGTATTCCATGAAGGCGCTCTCGAGCGTCGGCGCCATGCCGTGCTCGAAGGCGACGCGTCGTTTGAGGCCTTCGGGCGTCTCTTCGACCGTCAGTCGCCCGCCGGCGAGGATCCCGATCCGCCCGCATAGCCGGTCCGCCTCGGCGAGGTCGTGCGTGGTGAGAACGATCGTTGCGTCGTGGTCGGCCCGGAGCTCCTCGATGAACGCCTGGACGTCGAGCTTGGAGCGCGGGTCGAGCCCGGTCGTGGGCTCGTCCAGCAGCAGCAGCGTCGGGCTCGTCAGGATGGCCCTGGCGATGGCGACCTTCTGCTGCATGCCCCGGCTCATCTGCTCGACGGGTCGGCTCATCCGCTTCTCGCCGATGCCGAGCCTGGCCATGATCAGCGCCGCCTTGCGGCGGGCTTCGCCCGTGTCCAGGCCGTACAGGCGCGCCGCGAACGAGAGGTTCTCGGCCGGCGAGAGCTTCTTGAAGAACGCGGCGTCGACGCTGACCCGATTGATCAGCCGCTTGACCGCCATCTCCTCGCGGACCAGGTCGTGGCCGAAGACTTCGACGCGTCCGGCGTCGAGAGTCAGCAGACCGCTGACCAGGCGGATGAAGGTGGATTTGCCGCTTCCGTTGGCGCCGAGAAGGCCGTAGATCTCGCCCCGCTCGATGCGGATCGAGACGTCGTCGACGGCCACCACCGGCGGCTTGCGGCGGTCGACCTTGAAGCGCTTGGTGGCATGGTCGACCAGCAGGGCTGCCGGACCTGCCGGGATCGGTCGGACGATAGGCCGGCTCGGTGCCGGCGATTGAGTTGCTTCCAGGACCGCGATGTTCATGGCACCTCCCTCGGGGTGTCGCTCGCGGCATGGAGGAGCCGCGGGCGGGGTGGGGTGGGAAGGGCCCGCGGCTCGCCCTCGATCCGGTCTTCGCCGTCGGAGGGCATCAAAAAAGCCGGGGCCCGATCTGGCCCACGGCTCAGAGGTTCGTCCTGGCGGCTCTACCGCCTGGGGCTAGCTCCCGGTGGGCGCAGATCTCCCGCGCACGACAGGGCTTCCGCTCGCTCGAGCGGCTCCTGCCGTTGCGTTGGTGGCGAGATTGCGCACGAACACACCTCTTGTTGCAGCCGCCTGGATGGCGGACCTGGCGGAGTCTACGGGAGCGTCGAATCTCTGTCAATGACGCCGTCACCGACGGGTCCTGTGAACGGACAGGCCGCGTCGACCTAGGGATCTGCAAGAGGCCCTCTACGCCCGCACCTTAGGGGCGCGATCGTCCGCTCGGCGACCGGGCAATGGCCTCGAGCGCGAGTTGCCGCGTTGTTCGGTGGCGCTCCAGTGTCTCAACGTCAGGTGGCACCGGCTCCATCAGGCCTCCCCGTGCGGTTTGCCAGCGGGCGGCGATCTCCCGCGGGTCCTCGGCCCAGAGCGTGGCGGCAGCCTGCACGGCGGCTCCGATCGCCACCAGCTCGGTAGCCTGCGGGATCGCGACCGCCCGACCGGATAGCCGTTGCACCACTCGCCGCCAGGTCTCGCCCGACGCACCGCCGCCGACCAGGGTCAATGGGGCCGCGGGATCCAGCCCGGACGAGCAGCGGTCGATCGTGTCCAGCGCGTCAAGAAGTCCAACGATCGCTCCCTCGTATGTGGCCATCAGAATGGCCCGCGGGTCGGTGTCCCCGCGGAGGCCCAGCAACGCCGCCGAGGCGTCTGGCAGATTCGGCGTACGTTCGCCGTCGAAATACGGCAGAGCAACGACGCCCTGGCTCGGGACCACGTCGTCCCGACCGAGCCCGAGCCACTTCGCTATCCGGTCCACCGCCAACGTGCAGTTGAGCGTGCAGGCCAGCGGCAGAAACCGACCGGACGCATCGGCGAAACCGGCGACGTCACCCGAAGCGTCCACGGTCCGAGTCGACGACACCGTGTAGGCCGTTCCGGATGTGCCCAGGCTGACGACCGGCGTGCCAGGGCTGAGGCCGAGACCCAGCGCCGCAGCCATGTTGTCGCCCGTGCCCGGACCCACGAGCACGCCAGCCGAAATGCCCGTGGCCTCAGCCGCAGCTTGAGTCACGCGCCCGGCGCTCTCGGTCGGCCGGAGTACGCTGGGCAGGAGATCCGCCGACAGGTTGATCGAGGGCAATCCCAGAACTTCAGGCGCGTACTTCTCCGTCTCGGTGGACCACCAGCCAGTGCCGGACGCGTCGCCGCGATCGGTCACCGCTGCACCGCACAGGCGCTCAGTTAGGTAGTCGTGAGGCAGACGGATGGCCGCGGTCCGCAACGCGATCTCAGGCTCGTGCCGGCGGACCCACGCCCATTTGGTTGCCGTGAACGAGGCTACGGGTACGACTCCTACCCGGGACGCCCAGGCAGCCGCCCCTCCCAGGGCGTCGCGCAAGGCGACTGCGTCTGGGGCGGAACGGGTGTCGTGCCAGAGCATCGCCGGTCGGAGCGGCCGTCCACCCGCGTCCAGGCAGACCAGGCCGTGCTGCTGGCCGGCGACGGAGATCGCGGCGATCTGGCCGGCGAGGCCCGTCCGGGCCAGAGCCTGGCGCAATGCCTCCCACCAATCGTGCGGGCGTGTCTCCCGCGCGCCAGCCGTGCCGGTCACAACGTGCGGCGCCCGCCCAACCCGCAGCACTTCGCCGCTATCCGCGTCGATGACCACGATCTTGGTCGACTGCGTGGAGCAGTCGACGCCGGCGATCAGATTCCCCATTCGCTCCTCCGAAACGCGATGCTCGCACGTCGGGTCCCGTGCGGTCCAACCGAGCACCTGGCCCAGGGGCTTGACACACTCTGGTGATTTGTAGCACTCTACTACAAACGTTTGTGAGGAGGAATTACTAATTACCGGGCCGTCGAGGATGCTGGGTCTGGGTCACCGCAGCGAGACCGTCCATCGCTCCAACTTGTCGGCCATCGTGCGCGAGCTACACGAACACGGGCCGCTGTCGCGCTCGGAGCTGGGCGTCCGGACGGGGCTGACGCGGAGCGCCATCAGGGTCCTCATCGGTGAGTTGACCGAGCTGTGCCTCGTGGGCGAAGGGACAGCAGCCGCACTTGGAACCCCGGGGCGACCGTCTTCACTGGTGCGACCCAATCCGCTCGGTGCCATCGTCCTGGGTATCGACGTCGCGGTGGACTCGGTGGGCGTGGCCGTCGTCGGACTCGGGGGCGAGATCCTCCACCAAGTCCGGATTGATAGGCCGCGAGGCCGCATCTCAGTCGATCAGACGGTCGCCGACCTGGTTGAGCTGGTGAATGTAGTTTGGGCGAAGGCCCCTGGTCGTGAGGCTCTGGTGGGGATCGGGGTGGCGGTCGCAGGGCTGGTCCGTCGTAGGGACGGTCTCGTCTACATTGCGCCAAACCTGGGCTGGCGCGACGTCCCCTTTGGGGCGCAGCTATCGGAGGCCCTCCAGGCGACCGTCCCGCTGACCGTCGCCAACGAAGCGGATCTGGGCGCCCTGGCCGAGCACCGACGCGGGGCTGCAATCCGAGCGGAAAACCTCATCTATATCTCCGGAGAGGTGGGCGTCGGCGGTGGAGTTATCGTCGACGGCCGGCCGCTTGCCGGGGTTGCTGGCTACGGTGGCGAAGTGGGCCACATGCCCGTCAACCCTAACGGCATCGCCTGCCGTTGCGGATCCTGCGGCTGCTGGGAGACTGAGATAGGCGAAGGCGCGCTGTTACTCCGCGCCGGTCATCCGCCCGGGGGAGGCCGGGGCGAGGTGGATCTGGTCCTGCAGGAGGCGGCCGCAGGCGTTCCCGAGGCCCTGAATGCTGTCGATAACGTAGGCCGGTGGCTGGGGGTCGGCCTCGCAATCCTCGTGAACGTCTTCGACCCCGAGGTGATCGTGCTGGGTGGGTTGCTCGGACGGCTTCATCCGTTGGTGTTGTCCACGGTCGAGGCCGAGCTGGACCGCCTCGCGCTGCAAGCGTCGCGGGGCCTCGTCCGGGTTGTCCCGTCCAGGCTCGGTGGAGATGCGTCGCTGTTGGGCGCCGCCGAGCGAGCCTTCGAGCCTATGCTGTCCGACCCGTTCGGCTGGGCTGGCGTTCGGACCGCTCCCATTGCCGCTTCAGCCTAGCCGCCAGGAGTTGGGACATGACGACCACCGTCACTGGGCCAGCCGACGCCGGGAGCGCTCTCGCACCGAAGCCGCGCCACAAGTTCACGTTCGGGCTGTGGACGGTCGGGAACCGCGGCGGTGATCCATTCGGGGGTCCCACTCGAGCGGCCCTCGATCCGATCGACTCCGTCCGGCGCTTGGGCGACCTGGGAGCCTACGGCGTCAGCTTCCACGATGACGATCTCGTCCCCCCTGGGTCCACCCCCAAAGAACGCGACGAGATCGTCCGTCGGTTCCGTAAGGGGCTGGATGAGGCAGGGATGGTGGTTGCGATGGCGACCACCAACCTGTTCTGGCACGCCATCTTCAAGGACGGAGCCTTCACGGCCAACGACCCGGAGGTTCGGCGCTACGCCATAACGAAAGCGATGCGGGGGATCGATCTCGGAACGGAGCTTGGCGCCGGCGTCTACGTCTTCTGGGGAGGACGGGAAGGCAGCGAGGCCTACGCGGCGAAACCGGCCATCGATGCGCTCGACAGGTACCGAGAGGCCATCAACTTCCTGTGTGGGTACGTCAAGGACCAGGGCTACAGAATCAGGTTCGCGCTCGAACCCAAGCCGAACGAGCCACGCGGCGATCTGTTCCTGCCCACGGTCGGTAGCGCGCTCGCTTTCATCGGCACGCTGGACCACCCCGAAATGGTGGGCGTGAACCCCGAGGTTGCCCACGAGACGATGGGCGGCTTGTCCTTCTACCATGCCGTCGCGCAGGCGCTGAGCGCAGGCAAGCTCTTCCACATCGACCTGAACGCTCAGAAGATCGGCCGTTTCGACCAGGACCTGAGGTTCGCCTCCGAGGGGATCAAGGACTCGTTCTTCCTGGTTCAGCTCCTGGAGAAGTCCGGCTACGACGGACCACGCCACTTTGACGCGCATCCATACCGGGTCGAGGACGCGGCCGGCGTCTGGGACTTTGCCGCCGGCTGCATGCGCACCTACTTGGTCCTGGCTGAGAAGGCCCGCCGGTTCGACCAGGACCCGGAGATCCAGGCCGCCCTGAAGGAAGCCGGAGTGCCAGACCTGGGAAAGCCGAGCATCGGGCCGTACAGCAGCGCCAAGGCCCATGAGCTGCTAGCTACGCAATTCGACGTCGACGGGCTTGCGCGCCGTGGCTACGCGAATGAGCGCCTCGACCAGCTCGTTGTCGAGCTACTGCTGGGAATGCGATGAGAGACCCGTCGGGATCTCGTCCCTGGCATACGCCGTCCGCGCGATCGGGCGGTCTGCTGGACAACTCAGTGCAGAGCGCCGGCCTTGGTCAGGCCGTCCCTCAGGTCCATCGCGAGCTGACACGGGATAGTCCCGCCGTCCACTGCCTATTCCGCCAGGCCAATTGGCCTTCACGAAGCGCCGCGACTTCAAGGAGGTGAGACCAGTCACAGGCAATGCCCGATGAGCGATGTCCGCCACCCAATGATCGTGGCGCTGGTGCCATCACGAGAGGGGCAGCAGACGCACCGCTTTCGATCGGGTCCACGTTGATTCACCCGTCCACAGGCTCAACAGGGAGGACTAGGGAAAAATGCCTGACATCGAAAGTCCAGTCACGCGCCGCGAAGTCCTCAAGAAGGGACTGATCGGCGCAGCCGGCCTGACCGTTCTGCCGGCAGTTGTCGCTGCGTGCTCTTCCAGCAGCCCCACGCCAACTCAGGCCCCTCCGCCGACCTCCTCGAATGCCACGCCCGGGCCGACGATAGTCCCGGCGCCTACGACGCCGAACTACGCGGGCCGCACCCTGACAATCTGGGACTATGAATCGGCTGACAGCGCCATGGGCCAGTCCTGGGCCGCTGCGATCGACACATTCAAGTCCACGCACCCTGGCGTCACGGTCACTCACGAGGCGAAGACGTTCGAGGAGATCCAGTCGAACGCCTCGATGATCCTCAACTCGAACGCTGCGCCCGATGTGATGGAGTACAACAAAGGCAACGCGACCGCGGGCCTCCTCTCGACCCAGGGACTGCTCACCGACCTCACAAGTGTGGCCACAGCGCGGGGTTGGGACAAGATCCTCACTCCGAGCCTGCAGACCACCTGCATCTACAGCGACAAGGGGATCATGGGCTCTGGCAAGTGGTACGGCGTGACCACCTATGGTGAGTATGTCATGGTGTACTACAACCAGGACATGTTTACCAAGTACAATATCATGATTCCGAAGACCCTCGCCGATTTCGAGACGGCGATGGACACCTTCGTCAAGGCTGGCATCACGCCCGTCGCGACTGGGGGTGCCGAGTACCCGGCCCAGCAGATCTTCTATCAGTTGGTCCTGAGCCAGGCCAATCGACAGTGGATCAACGACTATGAGATGTATGCGAACCCGGTCGATTTCCACGATACGCAGCTGACGTTCGGTGCGAACGAGTTCGTCAAGTGGATGAAGAACGGGTACATGTCCAAGAACGAGGTGGCGCTGACCGCGCAGCAGGCGGGGGACAATTTCGAAGGCGGAAAGAACCCGATCTTCCCCACTGGCAGCTGGTGGTATGGCTCGTTCATAACCGAGATCACGAAGTTCAAGTGGGGCATCTTCCTGTTCCCTGGTAACACTCTTGCGCCTGGCTCGAGCGGCAACATTTGGGTGATCCCGAGCGTTTCGAAGAATGCCGACTTGGCGGAAGACTTCATCGACATCACGCTTCAGACAGACATCCAGAACATCATGGGTCGAGCCGGGGGCTTGCCGGTAAACGCGGATCCGACGGCGATAACCGATCCGACGCTCCAGTCGTTCAACCAGACCTTCCAAACGCTGCTCAAGAACGACGGGCTGGCCTTCTATCCGGACTGGCCGGTCCCGGGTTACTACAACGTGCTTGTTTCGAACGTGCAGAACCTGATGAACGGGCAGGATCCGTCGAAGTTCCTTGACGCGATCGGCCAAGCGTACAACGCGGGGAAGCCGTCTATGTAGTTTGCCCGAGGCCGCTTGTGCGGGCTGAAGTGAGCGTAGTTGGGTGAATCTCTTGGCGGGCGCCTCCGGACCGGGGGACCTCCTTCCGTCGGTCCCAGCGGCGCCCGCCGAACCCGTAGAATCGGTTAACGGGTTTCTGGGGCTCCTGGCCGGCCGGTCAAGTCCGTTCCGGGACACGAACGGAGGACCGGTCCGGGTCGTGGCCTGGGTGGACCGGTCCTGGACGAATTGAATCGTCCATCGGAGGGAGAGGAGAACAATGGCATGAGTCGGCGGTCCTCCCTGCACGGTGGCTACGCGATATTCCTGCTGCCGGGATTGCTGGCGTTCCTGGTGGTGATCGTTGGTCCCTTCCTGGCCACCGTGGCCATCAGCTTCACGAAGTGGAACGGGGTGCAACCGCCGAAATGGATCGGCCCAAGCAACTACGTGACCCTGCTTAGCGATCCGTACTTCCTGGCATCGTTCCAGAACACCTTCGTTCTGCTCCTCGCTATGGTTGTCATACCAACGATCCTCGGTTTGCTCCTCGCTGGCCTGCTTTACAGTTTCGTCGCGCCGAAGTTTGGCCCGAAGACTGCCAGCTTCTTCCGGGCCGGCTTCTACCTCCCGCAGGTCATGCCGGTTGCCGTCGCCGGTGTGGTGTGGGGCTGGATCCTGACGCCCGACGGCGCCCTGAACTCGATCCTCCAGACAGCCGGCCTCGGCGTTCTCGCACAGAACTGGCTCGGCAACCCAGACCTCGCCCTCTTCTCCGTGATGGGAATGATGGTATGGTTCCAGATTGGGTTCCCGCTCGTGATCTTCTTCACTGCCTTTCAGCGAATGGACCAGACCCTCACCGAGGCGGCGGCCCTGGACGGAGCTTCCGGCTGGCAGACATTCATACACGTAACCGTCCACCAAATACGACCCGAGATATTCGTCGTGGTCCTCATGACCACTATCGCTACGTTCAAGGTCTTCGCGCAGGTCTTTGTCCTTACGAGGGGCGGACCTGGTACTGCCACATACGTTCCGTCGTACTACACCTACTTGAATTTCTTTCAGAAAGACCTGGTCGGCCTGGGCTCGGCAGTAGCCACGATCGTCACGGTCGTCGTCCTCATAGTTGCCGTTGTCTTCATCAACTTCCAGGCGAGGCGTGATCTCGCCGAGGAGTTGTAACATGGGCAGTAGCATCGCCGCTGAAGGGCTCTCCGTCCACCCGACAAGAAAGCCCACCCGCGGAAACCACATGTGGTCAGGCGCCATGCGTGTCGTGCAGGCCTATGGCATCCTGCTGGGGCTGATCGCACTTCTATTTGTGGTATTCGCCCCGTTCGTAATCATCGCTATCAACGCCGTCAAGACGCCTACGGACCTCGCTGCAAACGGGCCATTGTCGTTGCCTCAGAACCCTACTCTGGATAACATGGTCGCGTTCTGGAACGCGGTGGACTTCGGAGGGGCTCTGAGGAACAGCTTTGTCATCAGCTTGTCTGTGGCGATTCTGGCGACTATTCTGTCGCTGCTGAACGCATTCGCGTTGGGTATCGGGAGGGTGCGAGGCGCCGTGTGGTTCCTCGTATTCTTTATGCTGGCTAACATCTTGCCGAATGAAGCGATCGTGTATCCGCTGTACTACATGGCGAAGTTCGCTGGGCTTTACAACACTCAGCTGTCAGTGGTGATCATTTTCACTGTGATTCAGAGTGCCTTTGGAACGTACTTTATTGCGTCCGTTATGCGGGCGTTCCCGAGGGAGATTCTGGATGCGGCCAGGGTGGATGGCTGTGGTAAGGTGCAGCTCCTGGTGAGGGTCGTTGTCCCGATAATGAGGCCGTCGCTGGGGGTGCTGATGGTGTTTGCGTTCATCTGGACGTGGAATGAGTTCTACCTGCCCCTTGTTTTCCTCGTTAGCAATGCTCAGTACACTGTACCGCTCGCTGTTGCGGCAACCCAGGGCGAGCACATGATGAACGAGAGCCAGGTGGCTGCGTCTGCGTTGTTGGGGGTTCTGCCTTGCGTGGTGTTCTTCGTTCTGTTCCAGCGGACTCTGACGAGGGGGATTACCCTAGGGTCGTACAGGTAGCGAAACAGGCCTGCGGGTAGGACGACAGGCGGCGTGGTCGGCGAGAATTGAGCCCGATCCGCCCGGCCTCGGGCAGCGGTCGCAGGGTCGGGCCCGGTCCGAGGCGGACGTGGCTGGCGGGTGTGCGAGAGGCGAGGACTCGTGAAGTTCAGCGACGGCTACTGGCTCTTGCGTGAGGGCGTGGGTGTCTTTCATCCAGCGGTGGTCCACTGCGTCACCGCCACAGAAGACACGCTGACCGTGCTTGCGCCCACGGTCGCGCCGCGGGATCGCTCCGAGATGCATGATCTGGTGGCCCTGACGATCGAGCTGTCGTCCCCGACGGTCGACGTCATCCGTGTTCGCATGACGCACCACGCTGGCGGGCGAGAACCCGGGCCCTCCTTTCCGGTCTTTCCGGGCGATGCCCCAGACGTCCGTGTGGAGGTCGACGATTCGGTCGCGAGCCTTCGGTCGGGTCGGCTGACAGCGCAGATCCATCGAACTGGCCCGTGGAGCCTTGACTTCGTGGCCGACGGTCGGACTCTTACTGCCAGCGACGCGAAGAGCATGGCCGCGATCGAATGGCCGGGCCACGGCGGGCACGGCGACGACGGCCACGAGGTCGGACACTTCATGGTCGAGGCTCTGTCGCTCGGTGTTGGCGAGCACGTCTACGGCCTGGGTGAACGCTTCGGGCCGTTCGTGAAGAATGGCCAGTCGATCGATATGTGGAACCGCGACGGCGGCACGGGCTCGGAACAGGCCTACAAGAACGTGCCCTTCTATCTGACCGACGCCGGCTACGGCGTCTTCGTCAACGAGCCGGGAAAGGTCGAGTTCGAGGTCGCCACGGAGCGCGTCGACCGAGTCGGCTTCAGCGTCGCGGGGCAATCGCTCGAGTACCTCGTCATTTACGGCCCGAGCCCCAAGGAAGTGCTGGAGAGGTTCACCGGCCTCATCGGCCGGCCGGCCCTGCCCCCGGCCTGGTCGTTCGGGCTGTGGCTCTCGACCTCGTTCACCACCGACTACGACGAAGCGACGGTGACGCACTTCGTCGAGGGCATGGCCGAGCGGGACATCCCCCTGAGCGTCTTCCACTTCGATTCGTTCTGGATGCGCGAGTTCCAGTGGGTCGACTTCAGCTGGGACGAGCGGGTCTTCCCCGACCCGGCCGGCATGCTCGCCCGGCTCCACGGGCGCGGCCTGCGGATCTGCGTCTGGATCAACCCCTACATAGCCCAGGCTTCGCCACTCTTCGGCGAGGCGTCCGCGGCCGGATACTTGGTCCGCCGCCCAAACGGCGATACCTGGCAGAGCGACCAGTGGCAGCCGGGCATGGGCATCGTGGACTTCACCAACCCCGATGCCCGGGCCTGGTATAGCTCGAAGCTCGCCGCTCTGCTCGACCAGGGCGTCGACTGCTTCAAGACCGATTTCGGTGAGCGCATTCCGACCGATGTCGTCTGGCACGACGGTTCAGACCCGGAACGGATGCACAACTTCTATCCGTATTTGTACAACCAGACGGTCTTCGAGCTGCTCCGCGAGCGCCGCGGACAAGGTGAGGCGGTGGTCTTCGCCCGGTCGGCGACGGCCTGCAGCTGGCTGTTCCCAGTCCACTGGGGCGGCGACTGCGAGAGCACGTTCCCCTCCATGGCCGACACCCTGCGCGGCGGGCTGTCCTTGGGCTTGTCCGGCTTCGGCTTCTGGAGTCACGACATCGGCGGCTTCGAAGGCACGCCTCCGCCGGCTGTCTACCAGCGCTGGGCCCAGTTCGGCTTGTTGAGCTCGCACAGCCGTCTGCATGGCAGCAATTCATACCGCGTTCCGTGGCTCGTCGACGATCAGTCCGTCGAGGTTGTCACAGTTTTCGCGCGCCTCAAATGCCGGCTTATGCCCTACTTGTATCGGGCGGCCGTGGAGGCCTCGCGGAGCGGCGTGCCGATGATGCGGGCCATGCTGCTGGAGTTCCCCGACGATCCGACCGCCGCTTTCCTCGACCGCCAGTACATGCTCGGCGAGTCGCTGCTGGTTGCGCCGATCTTTGCCGCGGACGGCCAGGTCACGTACTACATTCCAGCAGGGCGCTGGACGCACCTCATCAGCGGCGCCACGCTGCGGGGGCCGGGTTGGATCCGGGAACGTCACGACGTCTCCAGCCTGCCTCTGCTGGTCCGGCCCGGGTCGGTTATCGCCATGGGCGCCCGGAGCGACAGGGCCGACTACGACTTCGCGGACGGCGTAACTCTTCGGGCATACGAGCTGGCAGAGGGGGTGAAGGTGCTCGTCGCGGTGCCCGACGTGCGCGGTGGAACCGATTCCGTCTTCGAGGTGACGGGGACCGCTGGGGGCGTGGTCGCTGAGCGCGCCCAGGGGTCCAAGTCGTGGCGGCTTCTGCTGGCCAACGCGGGGTCTGTGCTCGAAGTGATGGGCGGCACCGCCGAGAGCGTGCCCGAAGGCATGCTCGTCACGGCCGCCGCCGGCTCGCATCGGATCGAGATCAGGCTCTCCGGCTGACCCTCGGTTCGAAACGGCCAGCGGCGGGCGATCCCGGGGACCGAGAAGCTCCAGCCACTCCAGTTCGTCGCCGACGGACTCGGCCTGGGCCGTCCGCTCGGCGGCGCCCGAGGCTACAAGCGGCAGAGGATGCCGGCCGTCCGGGCGCGGTACGATGCACGAGCCACCAATCGACCCCGGTTCCGGCTGCCTGGCGCTCCCGTGAGCTCGCCTGCGCCGGCCATGCTCAGGAGAACGAACGCCATGCCCAAGGTTGCCGGCTCCATCAAGGAGCTCCTCGCCGCCCTCGACGGCATCGCGCGGATCGAGGGAAAGCGGCTCGTCATCACCGACGAGGCGGGCCTCCGGACGCGCGGCATCTACGATCTCGCCTGGACCGCCACCTTCAGCGAAGACGAGGCCACGGTCGAGGCCGCCCGCTGGATCGTCTGGGAAGCCAGCCAGGCCACCGGCGCCCGTTCGGCTAGCATCCAGGACCTGTACAAGGCCCGTGCCCGTAACGAATACCAGGGGCTGACCGTTCCGGCCATCAACCTTCGAGCCCAGGCCTTCGACATGGCCCGCGTGATTCTCGAGACGGCCAGGAAGAACGACTCCGCCGCCCTCATCTTCGAGCTGGCACGCTCCGAGCAGACGTACACCTTCCAGCGTGTCTTCGAGTACGCCACGAGCGTCCTCGCGGGCGCGATCTCGGCCGGCTGGAAGGGCCCGGTCTTCATCCAGGGCGACCACTACCAGTTCAACGCCAAGAGGTACGCGGCCGACCCGGAGAAGGTGACCGACGAGATCCGCAAGGCCTGCCGCGACGCCATCGCCGCCGGCTACCGGAACATCGACATCGATAGCTCCACGCTGGTCGATCTCTCGCATCCCACGCTGGACGCGCAGCAGCACGAGAACTACATGCGCGCGGCGGAGTTGACCGCCCTCATCCGCTCGCTGGAGACCGACGGCGTGACCGTCAGCGTCGGCGGCGAGATCGGTGAGGTCGGCAAGAAGAACTCCACGCCGGATGAGCTCCGGGTGTACCTAGACGGCTACCGCCGCGAGCTGGACGGGCGCGCAAAGGGTGCGATCGGCCTCTCGAAGGTATCAGTCCAGACCGGCACCAGCCACGGCGGCACCCCGCTGCCGGGCGGCGGCGTGGCCGAGGTCGCACTGGACTTCGGCGTCCTGACCGAGCTGTCCGCGGTGGCCCGCCAGTACGGGCTCTCGGGCGCGGTCCAGCACGGCGCCAGCACGCTGCCCGATGAGCTGTTCCACAAGTTCCCGGCCACCGGCTGCGCCGAGATCCATCTCGCGACCGGCTTCCAGAACGCTCTCTTCGAGCATCCGGCCTTCCCGGCCGAGATGCACAAGGCGATCGAGGAGTGGGTCTTCGCCAACTGCCAGGACGAGCGCAAGCCCGAGCAGACCGACACCCAGTTCGTCTACACGGCTCGCAAGAAGGCGATCGGCCCATTCAAGCGCCAGCTCTGGGATCTGCCCACCAAGGACGCGATCCTGGCCTCGCAGGCAGCGAAGGTGGACTTCCTCTTCAAGCAGCTCGGCACGCCCGGCAGCCGCGCCCTGGTCGAGAAGTACGTCAAGCCGGTCGAGTTCCACAAGCCCATGCCGGAGGCCCTCGAGGCCGCTCGGTAGGATTTTGCGCTTCGCAGACTGGACAGGGCGCTCCGCAGGGAGCGCCCTGTCTGAGTGGAGAGGTGCCGATCAGCTCGCGGGAGAGGGGTTGGCTTCCTGTGCCTTGAGCGCCGCCACGAGTTGGTTCAGAAACTCCCGGTCCGATGCGGCTTGCCCACCGATGCTGGTGCGCACGAGGACGACCACGTTGTCGACGACGAGCCACCTGTAGTCATAGCTGCCAAACGAGCCGCCCTCGGACCAGGCCACCGCCGATGGCTGGAGGGCTCCATCGACGCCAGCCTGGACGCTCGGCAGAGCCCGACTGACAGCGGTAGGCGAAGGCAGGACTGCGGCGCCGGCGATCGGCGAGGTGTATGGCACACCTGTAACCAGTGGTGGGCAGAGCACCAGGCCGTCTGTGAGCCCGACGCCGCAGGTGACCCCGATCGGATCGGGCAGGCGGAGGTCGCTCGTCGGGCTTACCTCGCTGGCAGCCGCGATGACCTGATCGATGCTCAACGGATGCGGCGCGGTCGCGGCATCGCCTGTCCACAGGATGTCGTCCACGACGATCATGTCATCGCAGATGGCCCGCTGATAGCCGCATTGGCCGGCGCGCGGGTCATGGAGGTGGACGCGCATGATCGCAGGACCCGTCGCCAGTTCTCCGTTGTAGAAGCGGAAGGTGGCGATGCCATTCTGGACCGTTGGCAGACCGCCCGCATCCGTGCTCACGTAGTTGAACTGGCAGCCTCCCCTTGAGATCCAGGAGTTCGGTGCGCTGGGATCCGGGCCTGGGTCCATGGGGCAGGAGAACACTCCGGTCGGAACGTTCAGCCAGACGCCGACCAGGAAGGGCGTGTCGTCCTTCGCCGTGCTGCGCATGGTGAGGGCGTTGGCCCAACGCAGTACCGGCTGACCTTGCCAGACCATCGGGATGCCGTCGCCATAGCGCGGTATCCCAGAGGTGGCCTGAGGGGTGGCGGCGCTCGGGGATGGGGCCTCGGATGTGCGCGCGCTCGGCAACGGTGACTCAGGGACGGTGGCATTCCGCGGCCCGGCGACCAGGAGGCCCGCGCCAACCGCCAGGACAACCACGGCCAGCGCGGTCGCGGCCGCGAGACCAGCCCTGAACCCGCCATGACGTCCGCGCGGTTTCAGGCCGTCGGCCGTCGACCGGCCTTCCGGCCGTCTGCCGACCCTCAGCGGGCTTAGCTCCACGTCCGTTTCGGCTCTGCGGAGTTCTGCGGCGAAGGCCGCTCGGATGCGTGCCTCCGTCCGATCGTCATCACTGGTCATCTTGGAGCTCCTCCCGAAGGCGGGCCAGGCCCGCTTTCAGGTGTCCTTTCGCCGTGTTCTCGCTGATTGACATGACCTGGGCTACGTCGGTCACGGGCAGGCCGACGAGGTAATGGAGGGCTACTGCCGCGCGTGCCCGAGGGGGCAGCCGCCGAAGCGCCGTTCGAAGGGCGATGACGTCG
Organism: Candidatus Limnocylindrales bacterium; assembly: GCA_050014975.1. Taxonomy (GTDB): domain Bacteria; phylum Chloroflexota; class Limnocylindria; order Limnocylindrales; family CSP1-4; genus Fen-1039. The sequence continues at coordinate 15,351 of JBEKCH010000029.1, read as the reverse complement.
GGTTCGGGACCGGGCGCGGTGCCGAGGTCGACGATGGCGGGATCGAAATGAACGAGCCGTGCCAGGCGCCGACGAACGCGGAACGCCTCACGGATCTCGATGGTGAACAGCCACGATCGAAGGGCTGTCGGGTCGCGGAGATCGGACGACCTGCGCGTCGCGATCTCGAGCGTCGTCTGCACGAGGTCTCGGGCGTCAGCTTCGTTCCGGAGGAGCGCGCGAGCGGTGGCCAGCAGGATCGAGGTGTGCCGCTCCAGCGCCTGACCCAGTTCGGCTGCCTCGGGGAGCCTCGTCACCGCCGGAATCGCCGCTTCGATCGCATCGTCCACAACCATACAGAGGCGGCGTGCCCGGAAAACGGGTGGGTGCCCCAACCCGACGAAATCGCGGCCGGTCATCCAACTGGTTTCAGGAAGCGCCGAGTGTTACAAACGGCCCTCGTCCACCGCCGGCTGCCCGTCGCCGCCGGCCGTCGAACCGACCTGCCTCCGGCTACGATTCGCTGATGAGTGAAAGCACTCCAGCGCCAGCCGAGTTATTCCGCTGGCGCGACGTGGCTCTTGCCATCTGCGACGAGGCCGACCGGATCGCCCTGGCCGGCTTCCGGCGCGACATCGAGGTCGACACCAAGGCCGACCGCAGCTTCGTGACCGAGGTCGACCGATCGATCGAACGGTTGGCTCGGGAACGCCTTCGAGCCGCCTACCCCGACTGCGGGCTCGTAGGCGAGGAGGAGGGGCCGGACGCGGCCGGCGCCGCCGTGTGCTGGTACATCGACCCGATCGACGCCACGGCCAACTTCGTGCGCGGCATCCCGATCTTCGCCACGCTCCTGGCGGTCTCGCTGGACGGCGAGATCCAGCTGGGGGTCGTGAGCGCCCCGGCGATGCGCGAACGCTGGCTGGCCTGGCGGGGTGGGGGAGCGTGGCGCGGCGACCAGCGGTTGGCCGTCAGCCGGGTGTCGCGCATAGAAGATGCCCACCTCGTCTACGGCAGCGAGAGACTCCGCCACGGGCAGCTGCCCGGGCTCGGTGCGACGCTGGCCGCAGCCTGGCGGGACCGCGGCTTCGGCGACTTCTGGGGCTACATGCTGGTGGCCGAGGGCGCGGCCGAGGCGATGATCGAGGTGGGCGCCCATACGTGGGATTGGGCGGCGCCGCTGGTCATCGTCGAGGAGGCGGGTGGTCGATTCACCACCGCTTCGGGAGAACGCCGCATCGACGGACCATCGGCCGTGGCCACCAACGGCCTGCTCCACGACGATCTCTTGAGGCGTTTGAGGGGCGTATCGTCTTCATAGGGCGGCGACGCCGGGCGAGGCCCCTACGGTACGCAGACTCAAGGTCGCCTGGGCCGGCAGTTTGGATCCGACCGACCGCGATAGCAGTTTGCCGACAGTGCTCGTGCCCTCGCGACTGGACGCGGGGCGATAGTCGAGAGCCGCCGTCTGGGCTACGATGCTTGCGTGTCGTCGGCCCGACCGAAGGGCGGGCACGCACCCGAAGCACGTATGCGGAGGAACGATCATGGGTGACAAGACGCCGAAGCGGCCGCCGAAGCCCAAGAAGCCGAAGCCCACGCCGCAGCCGCCCAAGAAGGGCGTGTAGTGGCGCCGAAAGGCAAGCGTGCGCGGTCCGTCTCGCCGGTCCGCCGGTTCAGGAGACGTGACCTCGCGCTCACCGAAGGCGGCAAGCTCGTCCTTCACGCGGACGGCTCGATCAGCCAGGTCGACGGCCAGGGCGAGGCCGTGGGGGAATGGGCCACCGACGACCCGGAATGGCCGCGTCATGCCATCCGGTTCGGACTGCTGCCGCAGCCCGCTACCACCACCCCGGCAGATTCCCGCGTGAAGGACGACAGGCCGCCGGGCGGCTAGGCCTCCGCGATGTCCCGGGGCGGCTGTCGCCCGGCCTGGTTACGATCTACCCGGCTCGAACGCCACCAGCCGCTCGGAGGCTCGCCAATGCCCGCGTCGATCCGCCCCGTCGTCTTCGTCATGCAGGGCGGCCGGATCGTGGCGGACCGCCGCGGGGCCTGAGCCCGTGATCTTTTGCTGGGCAGGTCGGGTCGTCGACGTCTGGCTGGGCCTGGTGCGCGGCGCGCGCGCGGCCTGGCGGGCCCTGCCGGGTGACCTGATGGCGTCGCTGGTGATGGGAGCGTGCGGCATTCCGGGCCCGGGCCGCGAAGTCCGCGAGGGCGCCGTTTCGGCTGTCCTGGTCGAGCACCCCCGGGCCGCCCGCTACCTCGACCACCAGTGGATGCCGGTCTACGCGCAGACGCTCGGCCGGTACGTCTTTGCCCGCGAGCCGCTGCCGGACCATACGGTCGCGCACGAAATGGAGCACGTGCGCCAGTGGCGGCGACTCGGGCCGCTGTTCCTGCCGGCCTATCTGGCCTCGTCAGGCCTGGCGCTGCTGCGGGGCCGTCATCCGTATCGGGCAAATCGATACGAAGAGGCAGCCCGGCGGTGCGAATTCGAGCCGCCAAAGCCGCGGCCCGTGCAATCCTGACCGATCCTGTCAGCGCCGCCCGCGAGACTGGCGACAGAAGGAAAGGAGCGGACATGGTCACGAGAATCCAGGTCGTCTTCGATTGCGCCGATCCGGGAAGGCAGGCCGAGTTCTGGGCAGAGGCGCTGCACTACCGCCTGCCGGAACCACCCGAGGGTTTCTCTAACTGGCAGGACTGGGCCAGGGCCGAAGGGATTCCCGAGGAGAGCTGGAACGACTGGGCGTCGGCCGAGGACCCGGACGGAGCCGGCCCCCGTCTCTACTTTCAGCGCGTCCCGGAGGGCAAGGTCGCCAAGAACCGGATGCACCTAGACCTCAACGTCGGTGGCGGTCGTGAGGCCACGATGGACGAACGCAAGGCGCGGGTTCTCGCCGAAGTCGCCCGGCTCAAAGCCCTCGGCGCCAGCGACCGTCGGGGCGCCATCGAGCAGGAGGGCGAGTTCTGGGTGCGGATGAACGACCCGGAGGGCAACGAGTTCTGCGTCCAGTAGGGCGGCGGCCACTGCCACGGCGGGCGTATTCCCTACCAAAGCCGTAGGATATTCGCAAATGAGGCGCGCCGCCGGCGCGCCACGGCCGCGAGATCCGAGGAAGCCGATCGAATGCCCACTCTCACGCAAGACGCCGTCCTGAAGGCCCTGGCCACCGTTCAGGAGCCTGAGCTCGGAGGGGACCTGGTCTCGCGCAACATGGTCAGGGACCTGACGATCGACGGCTCCAGGGTCGCCTTCACGATCGAGCTGACCACGCCCGCCTGCCCGCTGAAGGACGAGATCCAGGCCCGTGTCGAGGTGGCCCTGCGGGCGATCGGGGCCGAGCAGGTGGAGCTCGCCTGGGGCGCGACGGTCCGCCGGGCCACGCCCACGACGCCGCAGCTCCTGCCCGGCGTCAAGAACATCGTGGCCGTTGCCTCGGGCAAGGGCGGCGTCGGCAAGACCACCGTGAGCGTGAACCTGGCCGTGGCCCTGGCCCAGGCCGGAGCTTCGGTCGGCCTTCTCGATGCCGACATCACCGGCCCGAACATCCCGATGATGATCGGAGCCGAGGGCCAGCCGGTCGCCAGTCCGGCCGGCAAGATCATGCCGATCGAGGCTCACGGGGTGAAGGTGATCTCGATCCAGTTCTTCCTGCCCGAGGGCCAGCCGGTGGTCTGGCGCGGACCGCTCGTCGGCGGGGCGATCCAGCAGTTCCTGCGCGACGTGGAGTGGGGTGAGCTGGATTACCTGGTCGTGGACCTGCCGCCCGGCACCTCCGACGCGCAGCTGACCCTGGCCCAGTCCGTGCCGATCACCGGAGCCGTGCTGGTCACGACGCCCCAGCAGGTGTCGCTCGCGGATGTGACCAAGGCGCTGGCGATGTTCCGCCGGGTCAGCGTTCCTGTCCTGGGCATCGTGGAGAACATGTCTGGGTTCGTCTGCGCCCACTGCGGCGAAACGACCGAGATCTTCGGCCGGGGCGGCGGCGAACGCTTCGCCGCTGAGAACGGCATCGACTTCCTGGGCGGCATCCCCCTGGACGTGACGCTGCGCCAGGGTGCCGACGTGGGCATTCCCGCCGTTGCTCAGCGAAATGCCGGTCCCGCGTCGCAGGCCCTCACCCGCATCGCCAGGACGATTGCCGGCAAGGTCAGCATCCAGGCCGCACTCGAGCAGCCCGTACTGACGGTTTCGTAAGCGGCGGCGGCCGGGCCGCCGGGGCGCCGGGGCGCTAGTCCGGCAAACGAGGGTGGGCGGATGGCGTCGGGTGAAGTGCGATGCCGTCACTCGGGCAAGGATCCGGGGGCGTAGCATCGGATTACCCGGCCCTCGTGCCCGTCCCTCATGGTGTTGTCCGATGTCCTGTCCCGAATGCGCGACGCCGACGGCTCCCGGAGCGCGTTTCTGCCACCAGTGCGGCCGGAGGCTGGACTCACCTTCGGCCGCCCTTAAGGTCGGCGATCGCCGCGTTGTGACCGCGCTGTTCGCCGATCTGGTCGGCTACACCAGGCTGGTCGAGGAGCTGGATCCCGAGGAGGTCAGAACGCGGGTCGATGGGGCGCTCGCGGTGCTGGGCGATTCCGTCGTCCGATTTGGGGGATCGCTCGAGAAGTTCGTGGGCGACGCGGTGCTAGCGGTGTTCGGCGTGCCGGCCGCTCATGACGACGACGCGCTCCGGGCCTGCCTGTCCGCGCTCGAGATGCAATCCGCCCTGGGAAGACTGGGCGAAGGCAGCGATCGTCCCCTCAAGCTTCGGGTCGGGATCGCCACCGGAGAGGTCGTGGCGGCGGTCAGAGACCTGACCGGCATCCGCTCGATCGCGCTGACCGGTGACTGCATGACGACGGCGGCCCGCCTGCAGCAGCTGGCGGAGCCGGAGGAAATCCTGCTCGACGAGGCGACGGTGGCGGCCGCCGAGCCGCGAATCGGGGCGGATCGAGTCGGGGATCGCGTGCTGCGCGGCAAGAGCCGCCCGATCGCGGTCCATCGCCTCCGCGACGAGCGGCGCCGCGCCCCCAACGTCGGCCGTCAGCGGGTGCGGCTGGTCGGCAGAGAGGCCGAGCGGGCGCGACTGGCGGAGATGATCGGCCGGGCCGCCGCCTCCGGCCGGGGTGGGGCGGTCCTCCTCCGTGGAGAGGCGGGCATCGGCAAGTCGCGGCTGCTGCTCGAGATGGAGTCCGTGGCGCGGGCTGCCGGGTTCGCCTGGCTATGGATCGACAACGCGCCCCACCTCGTCGATTCGCCCTACCGCGCCGTGCGCTCGATGGTCGACTGGCTGGCCGACGAGAAGGGCATCAAGCCCGGGATCCTGAGCCGCGAGCTGCTCTTCGGCACCGAGCTGGACGAGGAGACATCGCGCCTCATGCTGGCCGCGGTGACGGTGCTGGCCCGCGACTCGGAGATGCTGCTCCTGCCCGAGGAGGGCTGGAGCCAGACGGCCGCGGGGCTGGCGGACCCGGCCGAGCTGACCAGGGCCCTCAGGCTGGCCACCGATCGCTGGATCACGCGCCTGGTCGCCGAGCAGCCGCGGGTCGTGGTCATCGACGACTTCCACTGGCTGGACCCTTCCAGCCGTCTGCTCATGGACGAGATGGTTCGCATCGCCGGCGACCTGCCGCTCATCGTGCTGACCGGCACGCGGCCGCCCCTGGTGCCCGAGTGGGCGAGCCTGCCGCACGTCGAGGTGATCGACCTCGGCGGTCTCGATGCGGCGGCTACGGAAGAGCTGGGCACGATCCTCGGTGGGGCGGAGCTCGAACCCGGATCTGCCAGCTGGTTGTACGACCGGACAGCGGGCAACGCCCTCTTCGTTGGCGAGGTCATGCGCATGCTCCGGGTCAGCGGCCGGATTTCGCGCGTCGGTGAACGGCTGCGGATCGACCGAGCGGCGGCGCAGCGCAGCGTGCCACTCGGCTTGCGGGCCCTCCTGGGAGCCCGGATCGACGCCCTGCCGCCGGCGCAGCGCTCGGCCCTGGAGGTCGCGTCGGTCATCGGCGTCAAGTTCCAGGAGTGGCTGCTGCGCGACCTGCGGGGCGGGTCGGACGTGGCCGACGACCTGCAGCAGCTGGCCGAGGCCGGCATCCTGGTGCGCTGCGAGGAGGGGGCCGCGGAGTCCGAAGCAACCGCGATGCCCTCGGGCTGCTGGCGGTTCCGGCACGAGCTGTTCCATGACGCCGCGTACGGCCGGCTGCTGATGGACCGCCGGCAGCAGCTTCACACGGCCCTGGCCGATCGGCTGGAAAGCACCGAGCCTCCCGTCGAGGCCGCCGAGCTGGCTCGCCACAGGCTCGCGGCAGGCGACCTGGCGCGCGCCCTGCCGCTCCTGGAGCGCGCCGCGGTGGAAGCCGAGTCGGTCGGCGCGATGACGGAGGCGGAGGCCTTCAGGCGGGCCGCGGCGGCTCTGCGGGAAGGACGACCGCTGCCGGACGCGGTGCCCTGAGGGAGCGAGGCGCCGCCCGTCAGGGCGGGCCGAGACGAGGCCGGCGTTGCCTTCGGCGCAACCGGCGTGCGACTAGCAGTGGCGCAGCCGGGGCCAGGCCAGCCAGGGCAATCGCTCCGTTTCCGCCGGGCGCGACCGCGGCCGCTCCCGATGGCAGCTGGAGCTCGGCCCAGTAGCCTGCCTGCCAGGCCGCGGCGGCCATCTTGGCCTGGCCCGAAAGCGAGGGGTGGAAGTAGTCGACCGTGCTCAGGTCCGCGATCGTGAAGTTGCTCTCAGAGAGGAGGGCCTCGTTGTAGCGGCAGTAGAGAGCTCCCACCTTGCCGTCGGTCGCCTCGATCTCGTCGCAGACCTGGGCGAGGATCGCGTCGTAGTTGGCCAGCAGCTGCTCGGCGGCCTTGATCGAGAGCGGGCTATCCGAGCCGAGAAACGGCGCGCACGTCTGCGAATGGGACGGGAGCGCCAGGATTGCCGCTGCCTTCGAGCTGGCCTGGGTGATGTCGTAGTAATGGGCGAAGTCGGGGACCGAGAGCATCAGGATCTCGCTCCCACTCGGGAGCCCGGAACGGAGGATGGCGATGGCGGAGCGCAGCTCTGTCTCGAAAACCGCCGGGTCCGTGGTGGGCGTGTCGCAGAGATCGTTGGTTCCCAGCTCGAACGTGACATAAACGGTCGCGCCGGGCGGCAGCGTCTTCGCAGAGGTCACGATCTTGGTGGCCTGGCGCGCGGCGTCGCTCATCTTCTTGCCCGAGGTCGCCGCGTCGACGACGACCAGCTGGTCGCCGAGAGCCTCGAACCGCTCCCGCAGGCTGAAGACGCCGTCGCCCTTGACGGTGCCGACGGCCCACGAGTAGCCGGGGTGGTCCTTCGGGTAGGCCGGTGAGACACTCCAGGCCTGGGTGTAGGAGTCGCCGATGGCGGCCAGCATCGCCGGCAGCGGCGGTGAGATCGTGGGGGCGGCGCTGGGCGCGGGCGGCGACGGAAACGACGGCGGCGCCGTGGGCGCAGCCGAGGACGTCGCGCCGGGCTGGCTCGAGGTCGCCGTCAGGGCCGGGGATGCGTGCGCGACGGGCGAGGCGCCGGCCGGGCCCGACGGGGTGGGGGAGTGGCCGTTGTCCAGGACCGCCGAACCAACCAGGAGCGCGAGCGCGGCCGCCAGTGCCAGCCCGCAGACGGCCAGCCCCGCGCCGATGGCGCGTTCCGCCGAGAGTCGCTTCATCGCCTCATCCTACGGCGCCCGCGAGGACGGCGTAGTCCGCTCGGGGAGCTCAACCGGGTCCGTTTGCGACGCTACCATTCGGCCCATGTCAGACGATTTCGCCCTGGAGGCGCTGGGACACTGCCGGCTCTTTCGCGGCCTCGGCACGGAATCGCTGCAGGCGATCGGCCAGACCCTGCGGACGCGCCGCTTTCGGCGGGGCGAAGTGCTCTTCCACGAAGGCGACCCGGGCGACGCCCTCTTCATCGTGGCCTCGGGCGCGGTCAAAGTCGTGGTCCCCTCCGAGGAGGGCGGGGAGGCGATCCTGGCCACGCTCCGCCGCGGCGACTTCCTGGGCGAGCTGGCCCTGCTCGACGGCGCGCCGCGCTCCGCCAGCGCCATCGCCCTCGAAGCGACCCAGGCGCTGGCCCTGCCGCGCGACCGTTTCAACGACCTGGTGGCCTCCGAGCCCGCCATCCGGGACGCGCTGCTGATCTCGTTGTCCGGCGAGCTGCGGCGTCTGACCGCCCATGTAGCCGAGCTCCACTTCCTCGACCTGACCGGGCGACTGGCGGCCCGGCTGGCCCGCCTGGCGGAAGAGCAGGGAGATCGCGCCGCCGATGGCTCGGTGCGGTTGGACGCTTCGCTGACCCAGACCGACCTGGCGGCGATGATCGGCGCCACCCGCCAGAGCGTGAACAAGCTGCTCGGCGAGTTCGTCGCCGACGGTTTGCTCCGCTTCGAGCACGACACCATCGTCGTGGTCGACGTGCAGGCCCTGCTGCGAGCCTCGCGCCGGTAGCGTCCGCACGGCGAACGCCGACCGGCTGCCCCGTCGGCCCGGCCGCCTGCCGGCTGCGAGTGTCAGCCGGCTGAGATGACGCCCTCGCGACCGAGCTGGAGCAGCTGGGCCCGGCTTTCGTCCAGGTGCTGCGCGGCGATGCCGAAGAGGCGCTCGAGCAGCAGTTGAGAGTGCTCCGACCCGCCCGCGAGCAGCCCCAGCAGTCGCGCTGCCGGCATCGAGATCATCACCGCCGGGCCGATCGCCCGGGCGGTGGACAGGGCGGTCGGGTCTTCGCGCAGCGCCGACCAGCCGAGCAGGTCGCCCGCGTGAAGAGTCGAGACCAGCACCCAGCGCTGATCGTAACGGACGCGCAGGGCGAGCTGACCCTGCTCCAGCCAGTGGATCTCGGAGATCGGGTCGCCCATCTCGACCAGCGTCTCGCCGTCGTCCAGGCGCCGCCGGATGGACGACGCCGCAAGAGGCGCAAGCTCGGCCTCCGTCAGGCCGTTGAAAAGCGGCAGTTTCGAGAGCTCGGCCGCCCCGATGCTTTCCGTTGTCCCCATGCTGCGCTCCTCCGGCCTGACCATCGCTCCTGCGAGTATTGTCCGCCAGAAGCGGCCGATATGCCCGGGCTAACGCGAGGCCTCGGGGCGCGCGGCGGGCGCCTCCCTGAGCCAGCGCTCGAGGAGGGAAGCGGCCGCGAGCCCGGCACGTCGACGGCCCTCGCTGCCGCCCATGAAGGCCGTCTCGCGCGTCTCACGGGCGCCCCACGAGCTGTTGACGGCGATTTCGACCCGGGTGTCCTCACCCGACTCGACCGCGCGCACGGCCAGTCCGACGGTCGAGCCGGACGCCCGTCGAGCCTTCTCCGCCAGCGCCGCGACAGGAGCCTCCGCCTCGCCGGGCGCGAGCAGGCGGGACGAGACGAGCCACGGGGCATCGCCGAGGAGGCGCATCGTGGAGCCGCCGGTGCCGGCCTCGACGAGGGCGACGGTCCGCTCGCCGGCGGCCAGCTCGCGGCCCAGGACTGCCGGCCACGTGTCGTCGTCGTGGCCCCAGACACGGTCTCCGACCGCGGCCAGGACCGCGGCGGCGGCCTCCTCGAGGAGTTGCTGCGGCGAGCGCCCGCTCTCGGCGCGGGCCGAGATGCGCACGTCCACGGCGTCGGAGCGGGCGTAAGTGGCCACGGTCGGGTTCTCGGCCCGCAGTAGCCGCTCTCCGAGAGCCGCGGCCACGGCCGACTCGCCAATGCCCGCCAGGCGGTAGGTACGCGTCACTCGCTGCTGGCCCAGGCCCCTTGCGACGAGGTGGGGGAGCACCCAGCCCTCCCACATCGGGCGCATCTCGCCCGGCGGCCCCGGCAGCGCCACGACCACCTGCCCGGCGGGCGCATCGACCCACCAGCCCGGCGCCGTGCCGCGTTCGTTGGGGATCGGCGTCGCCGAAGGGATCAGCCAGGCTTGCTTGACGTTGGCCTCGAGGAGCCTGGTGCCGCGGCGCTCGAACAGGTGGCGCAGCCACCGCTCCAGCTCGGGATCCACCGCGGGCCGCTCTCCGACGACGGCGGCGATCGCCTCACGGGTCAGATCGTCGGGCGTGGGACCCAGGCCGCCGGTCGTGATCACGAGATCGGCCGATGCCAGCGCGTCGCCCAGCGCCTGGACGACGGTCGCCAGGCGGTCCGGCAGCGCCACGATCCGTTCGACGTCCACTCCGTGACGGGCCAGCGACCGCGCCAGGTCGCCGCTGTTGGTGTCGCGCGTCTCGCCCACGGTCAGCTCGCTGCCGACCGCCAGGAGCACGGCCGTGCGCAGCGGGCGCGGTCCTGGCACCGTCTCGAGCTTCGAAGGCGTGGGTTCGATCATACGGGGAGGGTAGTCGGTTCGCCCCGGTTCGTCCTCGGCCGTCTCGAGCGCCCCGTCTGTCGGTGACGCCCACGCCGCTGCTATGATCGCCGTGGCATCTTTACCCCATCGCGAAGGAGGTAACTTGGCCAACCGGCCCTCCTCGTCCGATTCGCCGCCTTCACCCGGCGAAAGCGCGGACTCCCGTCCGCTCGGGCTTGGCGCCCAGTTCGCTCGCACGCGAACCGCCCTGTCGGGGCTCATCTCGGCCCACGTCAAGCTGCTTTTCGCCGAGCTCGCCGAGATCATGGGCGAGCTCAAGCGCGCGGTCGCGCTCGGTGGCATCGCCCTTGGGCTGCTGTTCCTGGCAGGCATGGTGGCCTGCATCGGGTCGATCCTGTGGCTCGACGAGTGGGTCTTCGGGTCCATCGGCTGGGGCGCGCTTCATGGCAGCCTCCTGTTGATCGCCGTGGCCGTGACCCTCGTCCTGCTGATCGTCCCCAACTCCGCGCTGCGCATCGGCCTGGGCTTCTTCGTAGCCCTGGTCGCGGCCGTGGCCGTCTTCCTGATCTTCTGGCTGCAGCTGACGAGCCGCGCCTGGGGCTGGGTCGGCAGCAGCTTCTTCGGCGGGCTGACCTGGTTCGACGGCCACGCCGTGTCGGCCGCCGATCGACCGATCGCGGTCGCGGTGATCGTGCTGGCGGTCCTCTTCGGAGTCCTGGGCGCAATCGCCGGCCTGATTGTGGGCAGCGGCTTCCTCAAGCGCGTCGCCGCGGCGGTAGGCATCGCGATCGCCGGCGCCGCCGTTGGCGGCCTGCTCGGAGCGCTGCTGGGGGTCCCGATGAGCTGGGGGATCGCCATCGCGGTCGCGCTGGCCGTCTTCCTGCCCCTGCACACGGTCCTGGCCGCGTTCTTCGTGCTCAGGAAGGTCAACTTCAAAGAGCTCAAGAACCGCTTCATCCCAAACCAGACAATCGCAACGACCAAGGAGACGATCGAGTGGGTGCGCGCACAGATGCCGCTCGGGCGGAAGTCGTAGCCCGCCGCCAGCTGTTGCTGGACGAGGTCGTCAGGCTCGAGGCCGCCGGCCGTTCCGCGGTGGACATTCCGGCCAAGATCCGGCGGGCGCCGGGCAAGACGGCCGCAGTCGCAGCCGGCGCTGCCTTCCTGGTGCTCGGCGGCCCCAGGCGGACCTATCGAGCGATCCGGCGGGCCGTCCTCGGACCCCGGGCGGATCTGCCCAAGTCGATGCTGCCCAAGGAGATCGACAAAGCATTGCGCTCGCTCGGCGACGACGGCGCGCAGGTGCGCGGCCTCCTGGAGCGTGAGTTCGCCGGCTACCTGGAGAAGAGCCGCCCGGAGCGCGAGGCGCGCAACTTGAAGGGCACGATCTCCGAGCTGGGCGGAAACATCCTGCGCCCCGTCAGCACCGAGGCGGGCAAGCGGCTGGCCAAACAGCTGTTCAGCCCTGACGCCGGGGGTTTTGCCGCCGCCACGGAGCGGATCCGGGCTCGACGCGAGGCCCGCAAGGCCGAGCACCTGAGCGACGCGGCCGGGACGCCGGAGAGCGACAGCTCGTCGGGCCGGGAGCGGCGGCTGGGCCGTCGTCGAAACCGGCTTCGCCCGCGCTGAACGAGGCCGCGCCGGGCCGCGTGGTAGCGGCGACGCGGCTAGACTCTTGGGCCACGGGCGAGTGGCGGAATGGCAGACGCGCCAGCCTTAGGAGTTGGTGCCGCGTAAGCGGCGTGCGGGTTCAAGTCCCGCCTTGCCCACCACTTTGAAGCGTCACGCGCGCTGCTCCGATCCGTCATCCTGCGTTCATTCCGTGGCAGAGGTAGATAGCGCGTGAGAGCCAGTCCGGGGGTCGATAGGTTCCGCAGCTCGACAGAGCGGGCATTCACCGCCTTGGTCCTTGTGGTGGCAGTAGTCGGCTGCGGCGGCAGCCCCGCAACACCCTCACCGAGCGCCTCGGCAGTCGAGAGCCCGAGCCTGACGGCCACTTCGAACCCGAGCCCGAGTTCGACGCCGACCGCTTTGCCGACGCCCGCTCCGACGTTCGCGGCGACGGGCTCGATGACCGCCGCACGAATGGACCAGACCGCGACCTTGCTGGCCGACGGCCGCGTGCTCGTCACCGGCGGCGATGCCACAGGCCCGCTTGCAGCCGACCCTCTCGCCTCGGCCGAACTCTACGACCCGAAGACTGGCAGATTCAGCCGGACCGGCTCGATGACGACCGCTCGGGAGTCGCAAACCGCCACTCTGCTCGCCGATGGCCGCGTCTTGGTCGCCGGAGGTCTGGGTCTCCCGCCTGCCGGCGCCCGCGGATGCGTCTGCGTGAGAGGTTTGTCCACTCTGGCCTCGGCCGAGCTGTACGACCCCAAGACCGGCAAGTTCAGCCGGACCGGCTCGATGACGACTAGACGCTCGGGCCACACTGCCACGCTGCTCCCCGATGGCCGCGTTCTCATCTCCGGAGGTAACGACGGCGTGCTGCCGATTGCATTCGCCGAGCTGTACGACCCCAAGACCGGCAAGTTCAGCCGGACCGGCTCGATGGCCGCCGAGCGTGAATATCACGCGGCCACACTGCTGACCGACGGCCGCGTCCTGGTGACCGGAGGGACACCCGATGTCGATCCTCTCGCCTCGGCCGAGATGTATGACCCGAAGAGCGGAGCCTTCAGCCCCACCGGCTCGATGGCCACACCACGGGACGGTCACTCCACCATCCTGCTCGCCGATGGCCGCGTCCTGGTCGTCGGAGGCGGCGACTACAGTGGGACGCTTGCCTCGGCCGAGCTGTATGACCCCAAAAGCGGAGCCTTTGGCCCCACCGGCTCGATGGCTACCGGTCGCGACGGGGATACCGCCACACTCCTCTCCGACGGCGACGTTCTCATTGCCGGCGGCTCAGGCGACAACCTCGAGGAGATCGCCGTCGCCGAGATCTACGATCCGAACACTGGCATTTTCAGCCCGACCGCCTCGATGGTCACCCCTCGCGACAGCCACACCGCCACTCTGCTAGTCGACGGCAGGGTTCTCATCGCTGGCGGTGTCAGCGGGGACAATCAAGCAATCGCTTCCACCGAGCTGTTCCGGCCGTAAGATACCTGGCGGTCCGTGTCCTGTCTCACGGTGCCCTTCCGCTTCGGAGGTTGTTCACATGCGGCCCCATCTCGCCCGGGCCGCCCTCCGGGCCCGGAGACCGGGGTTCGACTCACACGCTAACAGTGCCGAATCTGCATCGCCCGCCACGAGGGGCCGGATAGAGCATCCCCGGATTGGCCGCGTAAGCGGCGTGCGGGTTCAAGTCCCGCCTTGCCCACCACATCTCTGCGAACTGCGTGTGAACCGAGATGGTGCCTTTTCTGAGGGAGCATTAGGCCGTTGCTGACAGACCATATCGAGCTGGTGCTGTTCAGATATGTGGAAGCGACCTGACTGCGCGGTACGGTGAGTCATGGTCCCGGACGGCAGCCTGGCGCCATTCCAGCCGGGCGGTTCGCCGCCTGCCGGGCGAGGACCAACCAACCCCCTGAAGCGTCACGCGCGCTGCTCCGATGCGTCATCCTGGGTTAGTTCCGATGACACAGGGAGACGGCGCGTGGGAACCAGTCCGGGTTCGGTGAGACGGCCGCTTGCCGCAGCGGTCCTCGCCTTGGCCATCGCAGGCTGCGGGGGAAGCCCGACGTCGCCCTCGCCGACCCTGAGCCCGAGCCCGACTGCCAGCCCAGGCCCGACCCAATCGCCTACGCCCTCGCCGATGCCCACGCCCACGCCGACGTTTGTCGCAACCGGCAGCATGAGAGATGCGCGCATGGACGCCACCGCCACACTGCTCCGGGACGGCAAGGTCCTCATTGCTGGTGGAAGCACCAATGCGGACGCTTACGGCAGAGACGCTCTCGCATCGGCGGAGCTCTACGACCCGGCAGCTGGCAAGTTCACCCCGGCTGGGTCGATGACGACTGCCCGCGCCGGAGCAACAGCCACCCTGCTGCACGACGGCCGGGTCCTGATCGCCGGTGGACTGGGCTGCAGAACCCAGAAATGCTCGCCCGAGAACGTGTATGGAGCTGGAGGAGGAGCGCTCGCTTCGGCCGAGCTGTACGACCCGGCAACCGGCAAGTTCAGCGCGACAGGCTCGATGGTGATCGCGCGCGCCAATTCCACTGCGACGCTGCTGCCCGACGGGCGCGTCTTCTTCGCGGGCGCCGATGGCCTGGCGACCGAGGTATATGACCCGACGACGGGCAGGTTCGCTAGATCGGGCACCGTCAAGGCGGTATACGAAACCGTCGAGGCGGTCCTCGTGCCCGGTGGCAAGGTTCTACTCGTGGGCCCGGTCCAGAGCGGCGGTCCGAGCGCCGAGCTCGATGATCCGGCAAGCGGCAAGTCCACCGCGATTTCGATCAACCTTCCACCCGGGGTCCTCGCTGCCGCCGAGTCAAACGGTGTTCAGAGCACGCCAGAAACCGCCACATCACTCAAAGACGGCCGCGTCCTGCTGAGCATCTTCGACCGGCTCTTGACCTACGATCCTGTGTCCGGCTCCTTCACTCAGTCAGGTTCCATGGCCGAGCTTGGTCAATGGCTTGAGCCCGCGACGATGCTTCTCCCTGACGGCAACGTTCTCATTGCCGGAGGCCTATTCATACGGCAATCCGACAACGTGTACGTAGCCACCGACCATGCGGGTTTGTACGACTCGGCGACCGGCTTTCACCTAATCAGCTCGCTCGGTACGCCCCGCGACTACGAAACGGCGACCCTGCTGCCCAACGGCACCGTCTTGATCGCGGGAGGCGTCGCCGACGACGAGAGCGGCCTCTCGTCCGCCGAGCTGTTCAGACCTTGATTGGCGGTGCCTGAACCCGACTCCGTCGATTGGGCCACGCGGGCGGTTCTCCTCCGTGGCGCAGTCGGGAGAGGCGTCCGGTCCGAATCCATGGCCCGCGCGAACCACAGCCAGCCCTCGCCGAATTGACCCGGCGGCGCGGTTCCTGACGGCCTGGCCCGGGCCGCCCTCCGGGCCCGGAGACCGGGGTTCGACTCACACGCTAACAGTGCCGAATCTGCATCGCCCGCCACGAGGGG
>JBEKCH010000028.1:0-32682 GCA_050014975.1 Candidatus Limnocylindrales bacterium | reverse complement strand
CAGACTGACCGCGGTACCCCCGTCGAGCGACAGCGCCGCGATATAGAACGCGCAGCCGAGGAACTGCACCTTGTTCCTGCGCCGCCACTCTGGTACGAGCGCACGGGGAGCGGCGAAGCGGTCGGGGCACCGGAAATAGAACGCGCCATCGAGGACGCCCGCAGGGGCGAGTACGGCGTTCTTGCAGTGTTCGCCACGAGCCGCTTGGCGCGCAATCGCGCCGAGGCCGTGCGCGTCAAGGCCGCCCTGCGGGAAGCCGGGGTCGCCATCTACTTCGTCACGGAACGGATAGTCTCTGGGGCCTATGTCTCGTCCTTGGCGGAGGGAGTGGGCGAGGTTCTCGACGAGCACGCCAACGAGGAGCGGCGCCTGTTCGTCGCCGGAGGGCTCCGCGAGAAGCAACTCTCCGGGCGCTGGGTCGGTTCCGTTCCTTACGGCTACCGCAAGCACCTTTCGGACAACGCCGACGGCTCCCGTTCCTGGGACGGAACCCTTGAGCCGGACCCCGGAGAGGCACCGATCGTCAGGCGGATCTTCGCCGAGTGCCTCTCTGGCAATTCCCCCGGAGACACCGCCCTGGGGCTGAACGCGGAGGGCTCGAACAACCGCGGTGCACTGTGGCGCAAGTCCACCATCCGCCGGATGATCTCGAACCCGATCTTCAAGGGGCGCCTTGAACGCTACCGTTCTCCCTCATCGCTCCACTACTTCCCCGAGGCAGATCCCAAGGACGGCATACAGGGACTCGACGTGCCGTGGGTGATCGTGAGTCGGGCCGAGTGGGAAGCAGCGCAGCGCGTCTTCCCCGGCCGTAGACCCGTGCCGGCCCATGCCGGCCGGAGATACCCGCTGAGTTCTGTGTTGCGATGCGGGAAGGGCGGAGGCCGGATGCAGGGTGCCTACAACGGGAAGGGCGACCGCTTCTACCGCTGCGGGACGCGGGCCGAGACCGGCACCTGCGACGGGCCCACCGTGAAGGCGAACGAGGTTGAGGAGTCCTTCGCAGATTGGCTCGATGGCTTCCGATTGCCCGAGGACTGGAGGCTCGCGATAGCGCGTCTAAGAGAACCCCCGAAGCGGTCGGGGAGCAAGGAGGCCAAACTCCGGGCCTACTTGGAGCGGATCAAGGGCCTCTATGCGGCAGGCGATATGGAGTGGACCGAGTACGCCGCCGCCCGCGACGCTACTCGGGAGAAGCTCGCCGAGCAGGCCCCCCCCGACCTTGAAGGCGTGGAGCGGGTCGCTGCCATCCTTGCCGAACTCGGGCCCCTGTGGCGCGAGGACCCACAACCGGCTCTCCCCGCGGCCCTGCTTGATCGCGGGATCGTCCGGGATCGGCGGCTGGTAGAGTTTCAGCCGAAGGCATCGCTTCGCCCGCTGCTGGAGATCGCGTGTGTAGCCAAGGTCCCAAGAGTAAGGTCGCGTCGATGCGCGACGCCGTCGCCGCGAACGTCCATGACGGCGACGTCGTCGCCATCGAAGGTTTCACGCACCTGATCTGCTTCGCGGCCGGTCACGAGATCATCCGCCAGCGCAGGCGCGACCTGACCCTGGCCCGCCTAACGCCGGACCTCATCTACGACCAGATGGTCGCGGCCGG
This sequence comes from Candidatus Limnocylindrales bacterium, assembly GCA_050014975.1. Taxonomy (GTDB): domain Bacteria; phylum Chloroflexota; class Limnocylindria; order Limnocylindrales; family CSP1-4; genus Fen-1039. The sequence goes on along the minus strand of JBEKCH010000028.1, from coordinate 31,082 downwards.
CGTCGCCCGCAAGCTCGTCTTCAGCTGGCTCGGCAATCCGGGCGTCGGCGGGCTGCACGCCATCCGCCGTCGAGTCGAGGATGCCGATCCGGCGCCGCTCGAGTTGGAGGAGTACAGCCACTTCGGCATGGTCGGCCGGTACACCGCCGGGGCCTCGAATCTTCCGTTCTTCCCACTGCGCTCGTATTTCGAGACGGACCTGCCGAAGGCGAACCCGCTGATCCGCCCGATCCGCTCGCCGTTCGGCGAGGAGACGGTCTACGCGGTGCCGCCGCTGAAGCCGGACGTGACCATCGTTCACGCGCAGCGGGCCGACGCGGAGGGCAACACCCAGATCTGGGGCCTGCTCGGCTGCCAGAAAGAGGCCGCCTTCGCCGCCGAGCGGGTCATCGTGGTAGTCGAGGAGCTGGTGGATGAGGCCGTGATCCGCGCCGACCCCAACCGCACCGTCATCCCCGGCCTGATCGTGGACGCGGTCGTGGTGGAGCCGTTCGGCGCGCATCCCTCGTACGTCCAGGGCGCCTACGACCGGGACAACCGCTTCTATCGAGACTGGGACACCATCAGCCGCGACGCGGCCACCACGGCGGCCTGGCTGGACGAGTGGGTCTACGGCGTCAGCGGTCGGGTGGAGTACGCCGAGAAGCTCGGCGTCGAAAGGGTCGCCGGCCTGCGGCCGTCGGGCGAGGCGCCCTCCGGATCGGTCGACTACGGGGTCTACAAGTGAGCGAGCCGCGCGCCAAGAACCCCACGCCGGCTGCCGGCGCCGCTGGTCCCCCGATCACGCGCTCCTTCTCGAAGTCCGAGATGATGATCGTGGCCGCCGCGCGCGAGCTGGCGGGGCAGCGCGTCTGCTTCGTCGGCGTCGGCCTGCCGAACATCGCCGTCAACCTCGCCCGCCTGACGGTCGCCCCCGACCTGGAGCTGGTCTACGAGGCGGGCGCGTTCGGCGCGGTGCCGGCTCGGCTGCCGCTTTCGATCGGCGACCCTACCATCGTCACCGGTGCGACGGCGGTCGTCTCGATGTTCGAGCTGTTCAGCTTCTATCTGCAGGGCGGCCTCGTCGACGTCGGGTTCCTGGGCGCCGCGCAGATCGATCGCTTCGGCAACATCAACAGCACGGTGATCGGCGACTACGAGCACCCGAAGACTCGGCTGCCCGGCTCGGGCGGGGCGTGCGAGATCGCCATCAACGCCCGCCAGGTGTTCGTGATCATGCGCCAGTCGAAGCGCTCGTTCGTCGATCGGATCGACTTCCGGACCTCACCGGGCAATCTCGGCGGGGCTGAGGCGGCGGCCCGAATCCGGCGCGAGGAGGGCTGGCTCGGGCGCGGGCCGTCGGTCGTGGTCACGGATCTGGGCGTCTACCACTTCGACGAGTCGGGCGAGATGCGCCTCGACTCGATTCACCCCGGAGCCACGCTCGAGGTGGTCCGAGAGACGATGGGCTGGGAGCCCAGGGTGGCACAACCTCTGGCGACCACGCCTGCGCCCACGCCCGAAGAGCTGCGCCTGATCCGCGAACACCTCGACCCCGATGGCGCCTACACGAAGTAGGGGAGCGCCGCGGCTCTAGGAGTGCCTTCGCATTACCGCCGAACCGATTCCGGCTTGCCCCTGACGACCATCACCGGACAGTGGGCGTGGCGGACCACGAAGTCCGAGACGCTGCCGATGAAGAAACGGCTGACGCCGCTGCGGCCGTGCGATCCGACCACGATGAGGTCGGCGCCTTCGGAGTCCGCGGCCGCCACGATCGCCTCACCGGCGTCGCCCTCCCAGACCATGAACGTGGCGTTGGCGCCGGCGGCGCGGGCCCGCTGGACGATCCCCTGGGCTCGAGTCGTCATCGAGTCGCGCGAGTCTGACGCAGGGGCGGCGGCCGCGGACTCGGACGGCTGGCGCCCGGAAGCCACGACGCTGACGACGAGAAGTCGCGCCTCAACCTGGGTGGCGAGATCGATGGCTTGCTCGCTGGCCGGTTCCGATGCGGCCGAGCCGTCGGTGGCGAGCAGGATGGTTTCGAATGGGGGCATCTCTCTCTGCGGCGCCTGGCGAGACGCGCCGGTCTCCGCGTCCGATGGTGGGCGCGTCCCCCGGGGAGGGCCAAGGTACATGCGGCCCGTTCAGGCGGGCGCTCTGTCGCATCGGGTCGGGGCGAGAGGACTTGAACCTGCGTGTCCCACATGCCTGATCGTGGTGCCGGCCTGGGTGGTAGAGGCCCTTAGAAAGGCCGCCACGCCGTCAGTGGCTACAGCCAGACGCGTCGGTGGCGTCTCTGCGCTGGACTTCGAGGCCTAGTCCTGCGGCGGGGTTCACCGCTGCCCGTCGAGTCGGGCCCAGCCGGTCGCCGGCGGGCCCGCGCTCAGGCGCGCTGCCGGGCGGTCTTGGGCGCTGCGCCTTCGGCCCTCATCAGGCTCACGCGCTTACCAGAGAAGACGGCATTGATCTCCAACTGGCCGCCCTGGGCTTGGATGAACTGCGCGAGGGTGGAAACGCGCACGTCTCGCTGGCGCTCGATCCGGGAAACATTCTCCTGCGACTTGCCCATGCCCGCTGCCACGGCCTCTTGCGTCATGCCGCTGGCCTGACGCGCAGTGGCCAAGTCAATCTCGGCCATAAGGGCCTTCTCGCGGGCCACCTCCGCCCGGAAGACCGGGTCCGCAAGCATCTCCTGCCGCATCGTCCGGAACTTGCTCGTCTTCATTTCAGTAGTCCTTCTCTCCGCAGTTCGGCGAGGTACTCTTCGTAGAGCCTCTCGGCCTCCGGGATCGCCTTGATGTACCACCGCTCCCAGAGTCCTTCCTTGTCCCCCGCTATCAGGAGGATCCCCGTCTTCCGGGGGTCGAAGCGGAACAGGATCCGGAGGTACCCGCCCCGCGGTATGAGTTCCTTCACTTTCGTCCGGTCGAGGCTGTCCACCCAGGGGCGTCCCAGGCCGGGACCTTGCTCTTCGAGCCGCTCAATCGCGGCCTCAACCCGCGCCCTATCGCTTCTGCGCAATTGGCCGAACCAATCGGCGAACTGGTCCGTGCCCTCGATCTCCCACACTATGCACCTAACCTTCTAGAATGTCAACGTTATATTCGCGTACTGCCCGGCTCAATCTGCATCGTCCGGTGAGCTCTCGCCCGTCGGATCTCAGTACTGCGGAACGCTTCGGCCCGATGGGGCCCAGAGACCTCGCGTGGACCCGGCGGTGCCTGCGAGGTCAGCCCGTCGCGATCCATGCGGCCCCTTCGATAGGCGGCAATCGACCGTTCGTTCGATTTGGAGTCTAGTTACACACGATCCCATGGTAAACTAGCCATAGCCAGGTGGGTCCAGGAAGACGCTCTCTGGGACCTGCAGGGGCCGGAGGGCGGCTCATTCGAATTCCTTGGGTTTCGAGGTGGTTGGGATGGCCAGTTACCGGATCGTTTGTACTACGAAGGTTCCGTCTTCCCACGGTAGCCAGCATGTCTCAGGCGTAGGGACCGAAAGCGGCGGCCGAATGACGGTCGTTCAGGTCCGCGAAGCGATCGACCGAGGCGATACGTTCTACACGTTCGAGGGCGGCTCTCGGGCGGTGGTGGTCAAGTTCGACTGCGATCGCTGCGGGTTCCGAACCATCCGCTCTCACGAGGATCACACCGTCGCCAACAATCTGGACAACCTTCGGCCCTGTTAGCTGGTTCGTTGCGCCCGCAAATGAAGTTGAGCCAGTCAGCCTAACGTGCCGGATCGTTGTGCGGGGGGTGGATCGCGGAAGCGCCAATCGCGAGCCACAGTCCAGGCGAGTAGCACACTGGATGCGACGACCGCTTGGCGGTCACAACCTCCGGGTTGCCAGCGGATGCCACCGAACCAACCGCCTTCCTCAGCGTCACTTGCGTAACTATGATCGAGCCAGCGAGCGGATGGTTGGTCCGCGCAGCCGAAGGCGTGGCGATGAGGATCCCCTTTCCGAAACATGGGGTCGAATCGACGGCCGAGCCCGGAAGGCCGGGTCCGCGACAGATGAGCCTGCCGGCCGAGCCGCCCTTCGGTCAACCACCCGAGCACGACGCCTTCGGCTCCGGGGAGCTGGCAGGAAGGCTCGCTGACCTCGTGCACGGGGTCCAGCCACCGTACGCCGTGTCTATCTCCGGGGAATGGGGAATCGGCAAGACGACACTAATGCACCAGATGCTCGGCGCGGTGCACAAGCTCGAAGATGAACCGCCACTGGCCGTAGAGGTCGATCTCTGGTCGGAGGACGTTGAGGACCTCCGGCGAGCCATCGCGATCGAGGTCGGCGCGGTCACGGAGGTTGGCACTGAGGCCCTCGCGCGCGGAGGGAACGATGCCGAGAGGGCGCGCAGGAAGGTAGCGCAAGCCCTGGACAGGGCGGTCCGAGCCACTGTGACGAGGCCGGAGCTGTCCTTCGACCTTGGGGCGAACATCAGGGACCCGCGGCGGCTAGCCGTGGCGGCGGCCGCCGCGGTCACGCTGTTCGTCCTCTGCCTGGCGAGCCTGACCGCCCCTAGCCCCCTCGGCCCTGTGCTCGCGGCGCTCGTGCCGGCGGTGTTCGCCGGTACCGTCGTTCTGACGGGCGTTGCGCTGGGCATCGCGACCACCTCGCGGTCGGTCGCTCCGGCGGCCGAACGGGTCGGCCTCGGCGAGGAACTCCGTAGCCTCGTTTCCTTTACCAAGAAGAAGGACCGAAAGGTCCTGGTCGTGATCGACAACCTGGACCGGCTCACGGGCGAGGACGCCCTCGCCACCCTCGGGGAGATCCGGGCGTTCATCGAGATCCCGAGGGGGCGGTGCGTGTTCGTGATCCCGATCGACCGGGAGGCGTTCATCAGGCACTGCCGGGACGCGCGGGGGATGGCGCCCGAGGTGGCTCGCGACTACTTGGAGAAGTTCTTCAACCTGAACGTGCTGCTCACCAGCCCCGCGGCGGTGGACCTGCGCAAGTGGACCCTGGACATGGTCGAGCGATGCGGCGGCGCCGGCCCGGATGCCGTCCAGGTGGCGGAGATTATTGCCGACGCTGCGGACGGGTCGCCCCGCAGCGTGATGAGGATCCTGAGCGGGACGGTTGCTCGCCGCACGCTGATAGACGGCGGCGCCGAGCCCGGCAGCCCAACACTCGCGCAGATCGCGTTCGTGGAGGCGCTGGCCACAGCGTTCCCCTTCACACTTGAGGTGGTAGGTCCCTCGCCGCGGCTACTCGTCTCCGCTAGGGAGATGTTGGCCCAATCCACCGACGGTCAGAAGCGGGCCGTCGCTGTCGGCCAGCTCTGCGGTGCGGGCGAAGAAGAGGCATCGGACGAGGAGAAGGGGCGCCTGACGGTCTTCCTGTTGACGCACAGGTCGGTGCCTCTCGACCAGGACCAGATAGCCCTGATCCTGTCGCTCCGCGAGGAGCGGGACTGGCTCGGAATTGCCAGGCCGGAGCCGCTGAGGTCGGCCCTCCGCACTGGGGACGCCGCCGCGTTCTCCGCAGACCTGGCGGGCCGCGACCCGGATTCCTGCAGTTTGGCCCTGTCGCGGGCCGTCGACCTCGTGAGGCACGAGTGTCACTCGGGATGGATCACGGGCGCGATCAACGGCCTCAACGCGATCGTCCCATCCATCACCCCGGACGACCGAACCGGGGAGCTGCGCGATGACGCCCGCCGGGCCCTCGGGGGTGCCCAGGCCCAGGTTCCGGTCTTCTCGGTCGAGGCCGTGCGGTTTGCCTGCGGCGAGGCACCGGACGCCGACCCCAGGCTGCTCACGGCGGCGGACTGGGCCTCCTCCATGATCCGTGGCCGAAGCGAGGGCCCGGCGATCGACCCTGCGTCGTGTATCGAATTGCTTCGGCTGATGTGCGTCCAGATGGGCCCGAACCAGCTCAACGACGCCGCCTCATCTCTGGCGACCCGGTCCGACGCGGAACTCGCCCCGCTGTTCGCGCCGGGGGAGCACGTCTCGTACCTCCTCAGGGGGCCGGTCGCGGAACGCGACTTCGAGCTCCTGTGCAAATGGGACGCGACGGCGGACAACCAGATCCCACAGATGGACCCGTGCCTCGACAGGCTGCGCTTCCTGGAGGGCCAGAGGATCGTTCTCGGGCAAGAGAGGCTGACCGAACTCCTAACGAAGCTGACCTCCCAGGTTCCGGTAGCCTCGGTCAACTGGCTACCCTGCTTCGAGAAGCTCGCCGCCCTGCTCGCCGACCGCCCGGCGGGTGACGCGACCGACGGCTTAGCAGGCGCCTGGAGCGCGTGGCCCGCGTCGCCGGGCGACGGTCTCCGGTTGGCTTTATCCCTGCCCTTGCAGGGGCCTACGCAGACGCGTTTGGAGCAGGCGGCCCGCACGTACCTGCTCACGGGAAACCACGACGAGGTCGCCAGCCTCGCCCGCGGCACCCGCGATGGGTTTGGGGTGCTGGTTCGGGAGGGCCTGGCCGACCGCTGGATCGCCACCAAGGACGCCTCCGATGCCGACCTCGCAGCGGAAGCCGGCGAGGAGGCCATCGGAACCCTGGCCGACAGGATCGACGTGTCGCCCCCGCCCACGGGACCATTCATGACCTTCATGACGCAGCTCGTCGAGGTCGTGCTCGCCCGCAGGAGCGCGGCCGGGGCGGGCCGCCTAGTGGGGGCCGCAGCCCGGTACATCAACGCCGCGGCAGCCGCCAACGCATCGCCGTTCGCGCCGATCCTAGCCCGGCTCAACCAGCTCGAAATCGACGGGCGGAGCGTCGGCGTCGATGCGTCGCCCGTGCTCGCCTGCCTAGAGGCGAAGCTGGCGACAGCGACGGAGGCGGAGCTCCCAGCCCTGGCCGCGGCGGCGAGAGAATTCGACCTGCAGGGGCTCGACCCCGCCGGCCGCCTGTCCTCGGCCCTCACGACCAGATCCCGGGAGCTGCAGACCGTGGACTGGGCGACCATCGACTGGTTGGCGGTGCGCCACCCCCGTAGGAGCGAGGTAGCGGACGCCCTGGCCTCGTACATCGAGCGCGGAGTGGAGCAGGTCGGCTCCGTCGTGCCGCGGCTGTCCAGCCTCGCGCGCCCCCTGCACGGAAGCCAGCGAGTCACGGAGGCTGTCGTGATCGCGGCCGCACACTGCCCGGCGGACGAGATCCGCTCCGCCCTGGGCCAGATGAGAGTCTGGAACAAGCCGAAGCGCTCGGGCGACGCCTATCGTGAGGCCCTGCGTGCCATTGGCTCCGCTCACCCAGGCCTCCTTGACGAGGTCGGGTTCTAGCAGTCGGACGAAGACGATGTAGCACTGGCCATGTGGGGACTATCCCTGACGATAATTGGGGGCTCCTACACGATCGTTGACATTCTCGCTAAGCCGAGCCCTGAGACGTAGAAGGCGGACGATCGTCGAGGACGAAGCTGCCGATCGCCAGGGTGCTGTCCTGGTCGTCGAGGAAGCTGACTGAGTAGGAGCCTTCCTGCGTCATCCCAGTCAGCACGCTGGAGACCAGGTTCGTGCCGGGGGGCATCTGGAACGATTCGACAAGGAATCGCCGCTGGTCGGGCGCTGTGACGAACAGACGCACATCCCCAGGGGCGCCTCGGACGAACCGGGCAGTCATGACGACTGTCGGCACTCGCGAGAATCGCGAGCCACGCCCCTGCAGGACGTGCGAATCGGGGGCGACGAGGCCGGTTCCGAACCAGGTCACGCCCGGAGGCGGCAGTTGGGTCTCATCAGGACTCGGCCCCGTCGGGGCGGGGACTTCGACCCATTCCGGTGCTCGTGCCGTCGCAGCTCCAGGTTCCGCGGGCAGCAGCATCTCCGCGAAGACCCATGGCTGGAGGAGATCGAGCCATCCTCGCCATTGCGCGAAGCCCACGGCGAGGCCGTTTCCCGCCTGAATCCCCGCCGCGTCGATGACCAGCGAGGCGAGGGGATTGGTCGAGATCTGCTGGTCGAAGTGGACCAGATAGTTCCGTAGCGGATTGATCCGGGCCCAGAATCGGGTCATCTCGGTGTACCCTGGCGCCGGAAACCGATCTTCCACAGACTGGGAATTGGCGACGGCCCATCTCAGCGCGTTCAGGCCCATTTCCATCGCCAGCAGCCCGATGATCGCATCACCGGTGAACGCGATGCCGTCATCCGCCGTGTGGAAACCCTTTCGGCTCGTGGTCGCATCCAGCAGCCGCCTACTAGCTCCGAGATAGATGTGCGCCTGGATCATGTTCACCTTGGCGACGACATGCGCAGGTTGAGTTGCGGTTGCTGTCGGGTCGGGGCGCCGTCGCCTGCTCACGCCTGTCTGGCCTGCGTGAACACTCGCTGCAGGTAGTGGTCCATCACCACCGCCTGGAAGACCGGGTCGTCGAGGATCTTCTTGAACAGGTCCTGGTTGTCATCCATCCGGCCGACGATGCCCTTCATGAACGCGTCGGCGAAGACGAGGCGGAAGTTCTCGATGGGGTTGGCGCGGGCCTGGGCCACGAGTTGCTCGTCGCCGAGCCACGTCGCCTCCATCTGGTCGAAGAAGAGCTGATCCGCACCGCCGAGCTTGAGCCCGAAGCGCTCGTTCAGAACCTCGATGATCTGCGAGAGCCGCGCCCGCTCGGGCTCTGCTTCGGGGCCTCGGCCTGAGTAGACCGCGGTCAGCTCCCCGCTTCCTTTGTCCGGACCGATCGAGCCCTCGCTGGTCTTCTCAAGGCGCAGGTGCGTCAGCTCTACTTCCGAGCCCAGATCTAGCGAGCCACCATCAGCTCGCGGGAGGAGGGACTGCAATGCCCGACTGGACAGGTAGAGGGCCTCCAGCCAGACATCGCCGAAGTCCACTACCTGCGACAGGAACGAGTACGCCCGGATGAACTGGTCCAGCCGATCGCGGAACTCGTCCTGCTCGTCGCGAGCCTTCGCCCGACACCTTTCCACGGCCGGCTCTAGCAGCGCGTAGATCGCGCCGTGGTCACCGATCGTTCGCGTGCGGTCGGCGATCAGCGCCGCGGCCGCCCGCGCCTGGCCCTCGTCGAGCACCTGCAGGGCCAGCATCTGGCCGGCCAGGTCGTGCAGCAGGTTCGGGTCGGTCGGGGTCGCGATGGTCGTCTCGTACCAGGGCTCGAACGACTTGCGGATCTCATCGGCCTCGTTGCGAAAATCGAGCACGAAGGTGTCGGTCTTCTCCGGATGAATGCGGTTGAGCCGGCTCAGCGTTTGGACCGCGGCCAGTCCGACCAGCACCTTGTCGACGAACATCGTGTGCAGCAGCGGCTGGTCGTAGCCGGTCTGGAACTTCTCGGCCACGATCAGGACGCCGTACTCGGGCCGGCCGAACTGCGTCGCCGTCTGAGATTCTGGAAACGCATTCATCCCTGACTCGGTGTAGTCGAGCCCTAAGTCGTCTACCCGACCGGAGAAGGCCACCAGCGCCTCCGTGTCGGTGTAGCCGTGCTCGGCGATGTACTTGTCGATCGCCTGCTTGTAGCGGACGGCGTGCAGTCGCGAGCTGGTCACGACCATTGCCTTGCCCTGGCCGGCGATCTTGTGGCGCGTGTGGGTGCGGTAGTGCTCGACGACGATCTCGGCCTTCTGGGCCAGGTTGTGTGGGTGCAGCGCGACGAACTTGGCGATCCACCGGCGCGCTTTGCGGGTGTCGTACTCCGGGTCCTCGGCGACGGCCTTGCCGACCTTCCAGTAGGTCGCATAAGTCGTGTAGTTGGCCAGCACGTCGAGGATGAATCGCTCTTCTATTGCCTGGCGCATGGAGTACAGATGGAACGGCTCGAACTTGCCCTCAGCGTTCTTGCGGCCGAACAGTTCGAGCGTCCGAGCCTTCGGCGTGGCGGTGAAGGCGAAGAACGAAAGGTTCGGCTGTCGACCGCGGGCTGCCACCGCGGCGGTCAGCGCATCCTGCGGCTCCAGGGGCGCCATGGCCGCATCCGCCCTCTCCGCCAGTTCCAGCTGCGCCTCTGCCGACGCGGACCCGAGGGCGGCCTTCAGGTCTTTCGCCGCCTCGCCGGTCTGGCTCGAATGTGCCTCGTCGACGATGACGGCGAACCGCCGCTGGCCCAGATCTTTGACCTTGTCGAGGATGAACGGGAACTTCTGCAGCGTCGTGATGACGATGCGAGCCTGCTCGCCAATCAGCGCATCCGCGAGCTGCGCGCTGTCCTGGTCGATCCGCGCCACCACGCCAGTCGCGTGCTCGAACTGGTAGATCGTCTCCTGGAGCTGGCGATCGAGGATGACGCGGTCAGTGATGACGACGACCTTGTCGAAGACCGGCCGATCATCCGCGCCGTGGAGTGACATGAGCCGGTGGGCAAGCCAGGCGATCGTGTTCGATTTGCCTGATCCCGCCGAGTGCTGAACGAGGTAGCTGCGGCCCGGTCCCTCTTCTCGGGCGGCAGCCTCCAGCCGGCGTACGGCGTCCCACTGGTGGTAGCGCGGGAAGATGGCCGAGCCTTTGCGGAGCTGCGCAGCGTGCGTCGGCCCTTCGCCGGGGACGATGTGAATGAACCGGCCAAGGATGTCCAGCCAGGCATCGCGCGCCCACACTTGCTCCCACAGGTAGCGGGTACGGTGGCCGGTGGCGTCGGGTGGGTTGCCCTTGCCGCCGGCATTACCGCGGTTGAACGGCAGGAAGGCGGTCTTCTCTCCGGCCAGGCGCGTCGTCATCTCGACCAGCTCGGGATCGACGGCAAAGTGCACGAGCGCCCGTCGGCCCAGGGTGACGTTGGCCGGATCGCGATCCGTCCGGTACTGGGCTTTGGCGTGCTCGACGGTCTGGTTCGTGAGCGGGTTCTTCAGTTCGGCCGTGGCGACCGGAATGCCGTTGACGAATAGACAGAGGTCCAGCGTCTTGTCGGCGGCGGGCTCGTACGGGAGCTGACGCGTCACGGTCAGGCGGTTGGCGACATAGAGCTCGGTGAGCTCGGGCGTGAGGCCGTGGGCTGGCTTGAAGAAGGCGAGGTGGACCTCGATGCCGTGGTCGTTGATGCCGTGACGAAGGACATCGACTGTGCCGCGTTCGTCAATCTGCTTGGCAAGGCGATCGGAGAACTGAGCGCGCGCTCCATCCGCGCCGCCGTGGACCGCGACGAGCCGCTCCCAAGCCTTGGGCTGCGTCTCGGCAAAGAAGGCGAATAGCTCGGCGACGTCGAGCCCGCGCGACCGATCGAAGTCCGCTGCCCACTCAGGCTTCGTGCCCCACTTGCAGACCCGGTATCCGCCCCGCTCGACGAGGCTGGCTGTGATCGCATCCTCGAACCCGCGCTCGGATACCTTCACGCGGCGACTCCTGGGATGTCGATCTGGCCAGTCACGGCGGCAGTGATGAGAGCCTGGCGACGTTCAAGTAGAAGGTCGACATGACGCCCCGGCGACTCTCTAAGAAGCGTGAGCTGGGCAAGCATACGGTCGAGCCTATCCGCGATATCCGACTGCAAGCGCCGAGTGAGTGGGGCGTTGATCCTCAGTTCGCGAATGGTGCTCTGACTAATGTTCTGCATCGAGTCACTCGTGCCTGTTGCGTCCGATTCAATCTCTCGCCTTGCCGATGACGTAGACAGCGCGTACGCAAGAAAGCGAGGATCCGTGTCCGGCGACGGGACAAGACGGTAGAGCTTGTCGCAGAGCAGCAGATGTGGGCGCACCTCCGGAACGACACACACGCTCGCCAGCAGCTCCTTCGTGTTGGCGCGAGACACCAAAAGATCGCCAGGTCGTACCTCAAGGTCGGGCTTTGGCTCTATGCCCGGTGGCAACGCCTTGTTCTCCGCGGCCCGGAATAGCCCATTGTTAGTGCATCCGGCTTTCAGCACGCCCCACTCGGCGTCGTCGGCCGGCCTCGCCTCGCATTCCGGGCTCCAGCCCTGCTGTATTCCACGGATCAGGTACTTAACGCGAACTTCACGGCGTGGTCCATTTGTGCAACGGAGCGCCTCGTCGATGACCGCTCGTCGCCTTAGCTCGAGCAGATAGGCCGTCTCGCGGCGTGCAGCTATCAGCCGGTCGATCCGTGCTGTCTCGGGGTCGAGGAAGTCGGTGATCGCATGCTGAACCGACAACGACGGCAGCGGGATCCTGAGCTGCCGAAAGTCGTCCTGTGATAGGTACTGCTGGATGGTGCCGGTTGCCTCTGCATCGAGGAGCGGTTTGTACGCGGCCAGGGAGTAGAACAGATAGCGACTGGAGAGACGCGCAGCGTCCGGCACTAGCCCGATGAATGTCTGGTTCGTAACGAGAGGAGCCGTCACGATGGCCGTTGCGCCCATGTTGCAGCTACAGGTGCACACCACCGCTCCTACCGGCATGACCCGGAGGTTCATCGCGGCGACAGTCTCTTCAGTTACGCCCTGGCCGCTCTTCGACGCGGAAAGTTCAGGGCCATCGAAGTCCTCGATGCGCACCCACGGAATGGGGCCTGATAGCTCCGGCGGCTTGTCTCGCTGGGGCACGAGCGTGGCTGCTACGGCACCAAGAGGAGGGGTCGGCCATCCCATTGGGTTTCGCACAGGCAACTTCATGCCGTCACCTCGCCGAGGAGCCTCTGTATCTCCGCCTCAAGCGTGTTGATTTCCAGGTCGATCTCGGACAGGGGTCGCGGTGGCACGTAATGGTAGAAGTGGCGGGTGAGCGGGATCTCGTAGCCGGCCTTGGTCTTGGCGTGGTCGGCCCAGGCGTCCGGGACGTAGGGCAGGACTTCGGCGGCCATGTAGGCCTCGACGGCGGATCGGTAGGGCGCAGAGGCTAGCCGCTCAGTCGGGTCGGGTTCAAATCCGAGTGTCGGCTCCGGAAGTGGGACGTTCTCATTGTCGCGCAGGTCCGGGTCGGGCTCGGGGCGGTCCCTTCGGTCGGTGATGACGGGCGCTTCCGGATCGCGCACCGAGATCGCCTCCCAGACGGCCTTCTCAATCGACTTCGGCAGCGAGCCGAGCTTCCGGCCGACGTCGGTTCGATCGGTCGAGGACAAGCCGGCCAGGCGGTCGATCAGTTCTACGAGGGCCAGGCGTTCGGCCCTGCTCAGTTTCGTCCAGCCCGGCGACGTCTCGATCGCGGGCAGCGTCCCTTCCCCTACCTCGTAGTGCAGCCGGAGCGGTCGTTCGACCGTGATGCGCTGGTAGCCGAAGGACTCGTTGGGCAGGATCTTCACCCGCTTGTTCTCGGCGAAGTCCCCGTAGAGGCGGGTGACTTCGGCGATCTGCTCGGGGCTGATCTCGTTGCGCTTGTTGCCCAGGCTCTTGCGCATCTTGACGAAGCTCTCCCGCGCGTCGACGAGCTGGACCAGGCCCCGGCGCTCGGGGCGCTTGCGGTTGGTCACGATCCAGAAATAGGTGCTGATCCCGGTGTTGTAGAAGAGCTGGTCAGGTAGGGCGACGATGCCTTCGAGCCAGTCGTTCTCGATGATCCAGCGGCGGATCTCGCTCTCGCCGGAGCCCGCGGCCCCAGTGAAGAGCGGCGAGCCGTTGAAGACGATCGCGAGCCGCCCGCCGCCCTCCTCGGGGCGCTTGAGTTTGCTGATCATGTGCTGGAGGAACAGGAACGAGCCGTCGTTGATCCGCGGCAGTCCGGCACCGAACCGGCCGGCGAAGCCGAGCTTGTCGTGCTCGTCCTCGATGACGCCCTGGACCTTCTTCCACTCGACCCCGAATGGCGGATTGGCCAGCAGATAGTCATACCGCTCGCCTGGGAAGGCGTCCTCGCTGAAGCTATTGCCCAGGGCGATGTTCGAGGCGCGCTGGCCCTTGAGCATCATGTCGGCCCGGCAGAGGGCATACGTCTCGGCGTTGAGTTCCTGGCCGTAGCCGATGAGCTGTGCCGTCGGGTTCAACTCGCGCAGGTACTCCTGGGCGACCGAGAGCATTCCGCCGGTGCCGCAGGCGGGGTCGAGCATCGTTCGCACCGTGCCCGGCGTGCGCAGGATCGCGTCGTCCTCGATGAACAGAAGATCCACCATCAGGCGAATAACTTCGCGCGGGGTGAAGTGCTCGCCGGCCGTCTCGTTCGAGAGTTCCGAGAACTTGCGCAGCAGCTCCTCGTAGATGTAGCCCATCTCGACGTTGCTGACCTTGTCGGGGTGGAGGTCCACCTCGGTCACCTTCGAGAGGACGAGATAGAGGAGCCTGGCGCGGTCGAGGCGGCCGACCTGTGCGTCGAAGTCGAACTTCTCGATGACGTCGCGGGTTTCGGCGTCGAAGGCGGCGATCCAGGCGCGGAGGTTTCCGGCGACCTGCGATGGGTCGGCGAGGATCGCCTTGAGGGTCAGGCGCGAGGTGTTGTAAGCCTCAACGCCCGTTTCGGCCTTGAGGATGGGATCGACGTTCTGGACGGAGAGGGTCCTGAGGCGGGCGAGGACCTGCGCCTTGGTGGGCTCCAGGACGCAGTCGAGCCGGCGGAGCAGGACGAGCGGGAGGATGACGCGCCCGTACTCGGACTGCTTGTAGTCGCCCCGCAGCAGGTCGGCGATGGCCCAGATGAGACCCGCGTGGTTGTTGATCGGCGCCCTAGCCTCGGTCACCCTTTGTCCCTCTTCCGTGTGTCTCTGCCCGTTCTTGAAGGATAGCGCCGCGTCGCGCGCCCGAGCGCCGTGGGCCGTTCGTCCCGAGTCAAACGAAAACGCCTGGCTGCGGGGCCAGGCGGCAATACGCGAGCGATCGTTGCAGGCACAACAGTATGGGGGACTGGTCGAGGCGAGAGGGATGAGTCCGGCTCGATTTGCTCCCCGGCATGAAACCCCGAGCTTCCAGCTAACCGACATGTGCTGCTGGCCTGGGCAGGCAGGAACGCCCTCCGGAGCCCGAGATTCACGAAGTTTGCCAAGAATCATCCATTGGCCGTTAGGGGAATCAGGCCACAACATTGGGATGTTGAGCCTGATCGGCCTTACAAAGAGCCCCCTCCACGGCGCCACTACCCTCCGTTCCTTAGGTAGTCGCGCCTGGGAACCTGCCGCGAGGTGGCCCGCCATGGGGTACTAATGCGCTGCGCCCGCTTGGGCGCCAGCGCCAGAGCCGCGGAGCGCAGCCATCAGATGTCGGAGTATCACCACTCCCACCCCCACCGTCATGGCCGGCGAGGCGTCCACGAGCATCGCCACGGACACCGCGGCACACCTCCGTCGCGCTGGCCAGATCCGGCCCCCTGGCCGCATCAGTTCGCCGAGCATGCACATATCCATCCGGACCCGCTCGACGAGGCCGAGCTTACGGCTCCGCCTGCGCCAGGACGGTGAGGCGATGGCACCTTGCCGGCCTGATCGGTTAGGGGACTACCTGCGTCACGCGGTCGAGATGCTGGCATCCGTGGGCCCGGATCGGCCGTCTGGTTGGCCGCGCCTCACGGTCGAGGGGCTGGCCCTCGTCGGGCCGCGGATGGACCGGCCCTACCGTCCCGCCCTGATGATGTACCTGGGCCGCGGCCGCGATGGGGGCGAAACGCCCGAGGTCGCGCGATGACGCCTAGGCTCGCGCTGATCATCGCCGCCATGGTCGACGCCAAGCTCGACGCCGACGCTCGCGTAGATGTCGGGTCCAGAGGTAGGATGGCGCGCACCGGCGCCCGATCCTCTCACGGTCCGATCGGGCGCCGGCAGAGAGGTCGTCCATGAACCTCGCCCGCCCAGTCGATCTACGACCCGAGGACCTCGCCGGGAAGCGCTGGGCCGGCTACGTCCGCGACTCGACGGCGGTCCAGGCCGACCGCTACGGGCCCGATCTCCAGCGCGCCGAACAGCGCCGCTACGCCGAACGCTACGGCCTGATACCGACTGGCCGCGAGTACATCGATCTCGTCTCGGGCAAGGACACCCTGCGGCGATCCGACTTCAACCGGATGCTGGCCGACGCCGGGGCGGGCGAGTTCGATGTCGTTCTCTGCTACGACACGAGCCGCTTCGCGCGCAACGTCGCCGATGCCTGGACCTATCGCGACAAGCTCGCAGCTGCCGGGGTCGTGATCGTCTTCTGTGCCGATGGCCTTATCAGCGGCAACACCGACACCTACGAGCTAGAAGGGCTCAAGACCGTCTCTGACGCGGCCTACATCCGCAGACTGAGCCGCAACGTATCGAAGGGCTACGAGCAGAAGTGGCGCCTCTGGAGCGATCCTGGGGGCCATCCACCGCTGGGCTTCGCGAGGGTAGGGGAGCGTCAGCTCCTGGAGCCGGTCGAAGGTCCCGATCTTGAGCTGGTCCGTCGTGCCTTCGATCTCTATGCCGCAGGCTCCTGGAGCGACGCCGCCCTCGCCGACGAGCTGGGCATCGCCGAGGCGGGCCTGGCGGAGATCCTGACAAACCCGCTGTATGCCGGTCGGGCAATCCGCCACAAGGGCCGGCCCGACGAAGAGGAGCGTCCCGCCCGCTTCGCATCACCCGTCGACCCTGCTCTGTTCGAGAGAGTTCAGGCCATCCGGGCACGGCGCCGTACCCGCCACCCTGGTGTGGTCGTGCGTCGCTCCTATCCGCTGGTCCGGCTCATGGTCTGCGCCCGCTGTGGCAGTCCCTACCATGGCGACGCCAACAACGGCTATCGACGTGTCCGTCACGTCCGCCGACCCTCCTGTTCACCCTCGGCCACCTATCGGGCCGACCTCTATGAGCGCCAGCTAGCCGACCGTCTCGATGGCATCAGCTTCTCCGAGGCCGACATGCGCCAGATCCAGGCGGCCATGCGCTCGACTGCTCCGGCGGAGACTCGTCCCGATCCGGGCGCACTCCAGGCCGCTCGCGACGAGCTGCATCGCAAACTTGACACAGGCGAGATCAGCATCGGTGCATTCAGCCGCGAATGGCGTGCTTTGGAGCGACCGGCGCCCGTCGTGGCGGTGGCGCCATCCCGGGATCGTCTCGAACGTGCCCGAGAGCTGCTTTCGGGCTTCGGCACCCTCTGGCGTGATCCGGAGGTTCCCCATCGACTTCGCGAAGAGGCTGTCTCCGAGATGTTCACCCGCCTCGATGTCGACGGCCCGGACCTGGTCGCGGCCTACCCTGCGCCAAACGAAAACGCCTGGCTGCTGGGCCAGGCGGGATTGCGCGATCGATCGTTGCAGATGCAAGAACATATGGGACTGGTCGGGGCGAGAGGAGTAGCGCCGACCAGCCAGGCGTTCCGCTTCTAGGTACATTCCCACTGGTACGCGCACGCGGGCATTAGGTCCCCGGCGCGCCGGCACGTCGTGTGGTCGGGCCGGACGATCGCGGCACGGCTCGCGTGCAGGCCTGCGACCGCGCCGATCGTTTCGCGAGGCACACACGAGCGGGCGCTCGAGCCACGCTCGAACGGCCCTCCTGCTAGGCTGGTCCCGATGTCCGCATTGCATCCGGCCTCGAATACACGCTGGGACTCCACGGGCCTGTTGGGCCTGCGCGAGTTGGCCGCAGCGCTGGACCTGTGGCGGGGCGATCCCACTGCGGCGAGCCACCAACTGCTGGGCGAGGTCTTCGGCCGCGTCGTGGCCGAAGCCGGCCTCGGTGGCGGCCATCTGCACATCAAAGCGCCGCCGCTGGCGGAGGTGGAGCTCCGTTCCGGAAGCCTGCTCGACGAGGAGGCAGAGACGGCCGGCCTGCGCACGTACGACCTCAGGTTCGGCGACCGTCTCCTGGCGAATCTGTGGCTCGACGCCTCGCCCGGGGCCGTGTTCTCGGTCGACGAGTACGCCCGCGGCCTCGAGATCGTCATCGGAGCCGCCTGGTCCGAGGCTCGCGCCGGCCAGGCCACGAAAGAGTTGGCTGCCCTCGATACCGCAACCCGCGGCATCGCCGGGGTCCTCGATCTGGACCGCGTCCTGCAGCTGATCACCGACCGCGTGCGCGAGCTGGCGCACGCCCAATACGCCGCCCTGGGCATCGTGGATCAGGAAGGCGGGATCGAGCGCTTCATCACCAGCGGCATCGGCCGGGCCGACCGCGAGCGCATCGGTCCACCGCCACACGGTCATGGGCTGCTGGGCGTCATTATCGAGGCGAGCCATCCGGTGCGGATCCACGACATCGCCACCGACCCGCGCCGCTACGGCTTTCCGCCAAATCACCCGCCCATGCATTCGTTGCTCGGAGTCCCAATCGGCGCCAGAGGCCGCTCGATCGGCCGGCTGTATCTGACCAACAAGCTGCCTGCGGGCGATTTCACCACGGACGACGAGCGCCTGGTCGAGATGTTTGCCCTCCATGCCGGGATCGCCATCGAGAACGCCCGACTGCACGAGCAGGTCCAGCGCCTGGCGATCGTCGAGGAGCGCGAGCGGATCGGCCGCGATCTCCACGACGGCATCATCCAGAGCATCTACGCCGTGGGCCTTTCGCTTGAAGATGTTCCGGACTTGATGGAGGACGAGCCGGAGGTCGCCCGCGCCCGAGTGGAGCGCGCCATCGACTCGCTGGACCAATCGATCCGAGACATCCGCAACTTCATCTTCGGCCTGCGGCCGGAGCTGCTCGAGCAGGCCGGCCTGGTCGGCGGCCTCGCCGCCCTGGCGGACGAGTTCAGGGTCAACAGCATGGTGGACATCGACATCGAGACGTTGAACGTCAGCGAGACCGACCTGCCGCCCGATCAGACAGGGCAGCTCCTTTCCATCGCCCGTGAGGCTCTGAGCAACATCGCTCGCCACTCCAGGGCGACCCGCGGCAGCGTCAGGGTGGAGGCCCGCAACGGCGTGCTGCGGTTGATCGTCGCCGACAACGGTGTCGGGTTCGACCCCGATCTGCAGCGCGGCCCGGCCCACCAGGGCCTGGTGAACATGCGCGCCCGAGCCGCCGAGATCGGCGCCAATTTCGAGCTCAACAGCGAGCCCGGCGCCGGCACGCGTATCATCGTGGAGGTGGCCCGGCGCGAGACGCACGGCGCCGATGCCAGCCAGGTAGGAGACGAATGAGCGACCAGATCGACGCACGCCCGCTGCGGCTGCTCGTGGTCGACGATCACGAGGTCGTACGCCAGGGTCTCGTCTCGCTGCTCGACCGCCGCGAGCACTTCCAGGTCGTCGCCGAGGCTGGAACGGCGGCCGAGGCCGTTGAGATGGCCCGCAAGTTCGAGCCCGATCTCGTCGTCATGGACGTCCGCCTGCCGGACGGGTCCGGGATCGAGGCCTGCCGCGAGATTCGGGCGGAATTCCCGGCCACGCGGGTCGTGATCCTGACCAGCTACCCGGACGAGGAAGCCGTTCTCTCGGCGATCATCGCCGGCGCGTCGGGCTATCTGCTGAAGCAGATCCGCAGCCGCGACCTGGTCAGCGCCCTGGAATCCGTGGGCCGCGGCGAGTCGCTCCTCGATCCCGCCGTGACCGAGAAGGTCCTCGATCGCGTCCGCCGCATTGCCACTGGCACGTACACCGACGAGATGGCGCAGCTGACCCAGCAGGAGCAGAAGATCCTGCTGCTGGTGGCCGAGGGGAAGACCAACAAGGAGATCGCTTCGGAGGTCTTCCTGTCGGACAAGACCGTCAAGAACTACGTCAGCTCCATCCTCTCGAAGCTGAACCTGGAGCGGCGCGCCCAGGCTGCGGCGTTCGTCGCCAGGCACCGCCTCAAGGGCGGCGCGTAGTCGCCGCTCAGGCGGTCGATCTCGCCGTTGCTCCTGCGAGCGTTCCGCTCACGCATGCTCAACTGCGCTCGCGTCGCGTCCTCGGAGCGCCCTGATCTCGCCTCGCCGGAGCGGCGACCTGCAGGCTCAGGCGGTCGATCTCGGCGTTGCCCCTCCGGGCGTTCCGGGCCGCCCGGCATCTCCGACCGTTGCCTTCGGCTCTCCCACAGACTCGCGCGGCCTATACACTCCGCGTCATGCGTATCGTTAGCGCCGATGAGGCCGTTTCCGTCATCCAGTCAGGTCAGCAGATCTTCATGCACGGCTCCGCGGCTACCCCGTCCGTGCTCCTCGACGCGCTGTGCAGGCGCGCCCCTCTGCTCCAGGACGTCAAGATCGTTCATATGCACTGCGAGGGACCACACCCTCACCTCGCGCCGGAGATGGAGGGCCATCTTCTCCATCGTGCTGTCTTCATCGGCCCGAACGCACGCCAGGCGATCAACGAAGGGCGGGCCGAGTTCATCCCCGTCTTCCTGTCGGACATCCCGCGCCTCATCGACTCCGGGATCCTGCCATTGGACGCAGTACTTCTCAACATGACCCCGCCCGACGAGCACGGCTTCTGCTCGCTTGGCACAGCGGTCGACACAATGCTCACGGCGGTTCGTTGCGCAAAGACCGTCATCGCCCAGTTCAACAAGAGCATGCCGCGCACCCTCGGCGATAGCTTCGTTCACGTCAGCAAGATCGACTTCGGGGTGGAGGTCGACCAGCCGCCATACAACTATTACCGCGGCGACGTCGGCGACGTGGAGCTGCGCATCGGCGAGTTCGTGGCGGATCTCATCCCGGACGAGGCGACGTTGCAGATGGGCATCGGCGCCATTCCCAGCGCCGTCGGCCTGTGCCTGGACGGCAGGAAGGACTTGGGCGTCCACACCGAGATGTTCACCGACGTGCTGGTCGATCTCGTGGAGTGCGGGGTGGTGACCTGTCAGCGCAAGGAGATCGACTGTGGCAAGGCCGTGACGGCCTTCATGATGGGCTCGCAGCGCCTGTACAAGTTCGTCGACAACAATCCGATGGTCGAGATGCGGCCGGTCGACTACACCAACGACACGGCCATCATCCGTCGCTTCAGGCGCATGACGGCCATTAACTCGGCCATCGAAGTGGATCTCACCGGCCAGGTGTGCGCCGATTCGATCGGCCACCGCATGTACAGCGGCGTCGGCGGCCAGATGGACTTCATGCGCGGCGCGGCCCTGGCCGAGGAAGGGCGGGCCATCATCGCCCTGCCGTCCACCGGTGCCGACGGCAAGTTCTCCCGTATCACGGCCAGCCTGAAAGAAGGGGCCGGGGTCACGACGACGCGCTCGCACGTGCGAACCGTCGTGACGGAGTACGGCGTGGCCGAGCTCTTCGGGCAGAGCTTCCGCGAGCGGGCCAAGCGACTCATCGCCATCGCCCACCCCGACTTCCGCGACGAGCTCACTTCGTACGCCAAGAAGTACCACGAACTCTAGGGGCTCCGGGCGCCGTTAGCGAGTCCCGGCGCGAGCTGGCGCTGCCTCCCGCAGGCGAGCCGCTCCGCCTCCCCGGGCACAAAAAGGGACGAACGCCGGGCGTCCCCTCCGGCGTTCGTCACGTCGGCAAGTCTGTGGTGGCCGTCCAGCGCTGCGCAGTGCCGAACGGCCCCCCGTGGCGGACAACTGGACCCCAGGCTCGTGGCGGAGGGCCAGACCCGATCCGCCCGCCACAGTCCCGCGCGGAAATGGGGGTCAGACGGAGGCTGCGCTACGCGCTCCATGCAGGCGCGGGAGACGGAGCGCCGCTCCCGCCGGTCCCGCGAGTATGCAGAAGATGGGAACGAGGTAGGCGTGGTATCGCGGCTCCACCTCGAGAAAACTGTGCACTACGACCAGCGTCGCCAGGATCAGGATCATGGTCGTCACGGCAGGCGGTACCGCGCCCCGGACTCGCCAGAGGCCGGCCAGAGCGAGGCCCACGGTGGCCAGATAGGCAGCCTGCGATAGCAGCAACAGAGAGGCGCTGGCGTCGGAATTCGACGCGGTTCCCATCGTGTAGAAGACGCCGTAGTTGTCGATCGCCCACATCAGTGGGAACTTCTTCACCGCCAGCTCCAGGAACTGCAGTGGCTTCGCCCGAAGGCGCTCGATGGCGATCTGTCCGGCCCGCTGATCGAACTCCGGTGTCCCTGGCGTGCCGCCGACGACGTTGATGAGAGCCGCGTTGTACTGGCCGTTGTGGGCTGGATCGGTGCCGACCAGCAGGCTCCACCCGCCGTAGTTCGAAGGCGAAATCGACAGCACGCCCTGCCGCTGCAGGTTCCACGCGACGACCGGCACGAGGACGAGGAGGAAGGCAAGCGCCAGGGCGGCGGCCCAGGCGGTCGCGACGCGGAGGCGGACCGAGGCCACGAAAGGCAGCACGGCGAAGGCCGGGATGAGAGCCGGCGACGTCGCCCGGACGTAATCCGACGCGGCGAGCACACCACCGATGGCCAGAGCGGCCGCGAAGCGGCGTGAGCCAAGTCTCACCGCCAGCCACACGGCGAGCATCAGGAGCAGGCCGTAGGGGGCCTCGGAGGCCAGCACGCTCGTCATGAGGATCTGGGCCGGGGCGAGCGCGAAAAGCCAGAGCGCCCAGCGCGCCGCGTTGCCATCCCACAGCCGCCGTGCGGTGTCGTAGACGAGGGCCGCCGTGGCGACGGCGATCAGGCAATTGAGCAGCTGGGCATACACGGGTTGCGCGCCGAAGAGGGCATACACGACACCGAGGGCCATCGGGTAGCCGGTCGGCACCGCGGCGAGCATCGGCCCGTGCTCCGAGATCTGAACGCCGAGCTGGTTGTATGTCAGAAAATCGGAGACGAGCGGTGCCGGCACGAGAGCCACGTCGATCAGTCGCGTGGCAAGGACGGCCACCAACCCGGTCGCGAGCGCGTGGGTTCGAAAGGGCCCGCGATTCCACAGGACGGCGCCCCACATGGCCGCGGCGACGAGGATGCTGCCGGCTATCCAGGCGGCTCTGCGCAGGTCGAGCCCCGCCAGGGCCTGCCCGGCGAACCTGCGCAACTCGAAAGCGGACCAGGCGACGATGGCCGCCAGCAGCAGCAAGCCGAGGCCCCAGATTGCCCGAACACCGATCACGCCGGCCCGACTTCGCGCGCTGGGTCGCCCATCCGGGGACGGGCGACCCAGCCCCCCGGTGTCCTGGTCCTCGGTCCGGTGCAGCATCTGGGGTCTCCCATCTCCGCTCGGCCCCGACCTGGACCTGGGGCACTGGCGCCGCAATTATGGGGCGAACGCAAGCCTGCGACTGTCCGTCGGCTCCGGTCGGGGCCACTCTCCCAGCGGAGTCGCGACGGATGCCGCGCCGGCTTTGACTATGTCCCGCCGCGAGAGGACGACACCCGTTTGGGCAGGGCGCTCCCGACCCGGCCCGTGCTCGTGCGGGCCATATGGCCCCCGGCATTAGGGAGCCCTGTCGCTACGGGCAGGGAGGCTTCAGCGCGCACGCTATGGGCATGCTCGCCGATTCCAATCTGCCTTTGCGTCGACTGCTCATCGTCAGTCAGCATCGGGCGGCAACCGAGGCTCTGTGCGATCACCTCTCGCGTCACGGCTTCACGATCGTCGCCCAGGCGACGTCCGCTGAGTCCGCGGCGCGCGAGGCCGCGGTCGCGTGCCCGGACGTGGTGCTGCTGGATGCCGATCTTCCCGGCGGATGGCGGCCAGTAGTGGTGGCCCTGCGCGACTGTATCCCCCCTGCGAGGATTGCCGTGCTGGCCTCGTACTGGCATGCGGACGAGCAGCGCGAGGCGATCGCCAGCGGGATTGGCGGCACCCTGCTCAAGCACCTGGACGGAAGCGCACTGGCCCGCCAGTTGCGCGCATTGGGTGAACCGACCATCGTGACGAATTCGCCGACTCCCGAGTTCCCAGGCATTCCGGCCATCATCGACGGGTCGGAGGCCATCGCCCACGTAGAGACGCGGATCAGCGACGGCGCATGCGCCTACCCGATCACGCCCTCGACAACCATGGCCGCGGTCTATCAGGTCGCCGTGGCCAACGGCACCCCGAACCTCTGGGGTTCGACTCTGAAGTTCATCGAGCCGGAGTCGGAGCACTCCTCCGCCTCCGCCGCCGAGGGCTTCGCCCTCGCCGGTGGCCGGGTCACGAACTTCACCGCCGGACAGGGGCTCATCCTGATGAAGGAAGTCCTGTACGTCATCGCCGGTAAGCGACTGCCCGTGGTCTTCCACGTCGGGGCCCGCGCGCTGACCAGCCAGGCCCTCAACATCCATGCCGGCCACGACGACATGATGGGCGTCGCGGACTGCGGCTGGGGCATGTTCTTCGCCCGCAACTGCCAGGAAGCCGCGGACCTTACGGCCATCGCCAGGCGCGTCGCGGAGGACGGCGAGACGCCGTGGTTCGTGGCCCAGGATGGCTTCCTCACGACCCACACGATCGAGAACGTCCGGCTGCCCGAGGATGAGCTGCTGAAGCGCTTCGTGGGCGACCCCCGCATCACCGTCCGGGATCTGTTCGACCCCAAGGACGCTCTCATGTCCGGCGTTGTCGAGAACCAGGACTCGTACATGAAGGGCCGGATCGGCCAGCGAGCCTGGTATGGCAGGCTCGTCGAGATCGTCGAGCGCGCCATGGCCGAGTGGACGACCCTCACCGGTCGCCCCTATGGCCTGATCGACACTTACAAGACCGAAGATGCCGACTACGTCATGGTCTCGATGGGAACCATGGCCGACACGGCCCTGGCGGTCGTCGACTACCTCCGCGCCGCCGGCCGCAAGGTCGGCTGCATCGGGGTCACGTGCTTCCGCCCCTTCCCGGCCAGGCAGCTGGCGAAGGCCCTGGTCAACGCCAGGGTCGTGGCGGTCGTCGAGCGCACCGACGAGCCCGCGGCCGCGGACAACCCGCTGACTCGCGAGCTCAAGTCGGCCCTGGCCGACGCCGCCATGGATGGCGCTCGCCTGCCGCGTGTCGTGTCGGCTTCGGCCGGTCTCGGCTCGCGTGATATCCAGCCCGGCGACCTCGCGGCCGTCTTCGACTGGATAGCCGACGAGAAGGCGGTCAAGGAGCGCCGGCACGTGGTGCTCGGCATCAGGCACCCGCTGGCGCTGGCCAGGAGCGACGTCAACATCCGCCCCCGCGGCGCCTACAGCCTGCGCGGCCACTCGGTCGGCGGCTTCGGCAGCGTCACCACGAACAAGCTCGTGGCGACAACGGTCGGCGAGCTGTTCAACCTGTACGTGCAGGCCTATCCGCGCTACGGCTCGGAGAAGAAGGGCCTTCCCACCGCTTACTTCCTCACGATTGCCGAGGAGCCGATCCGTCTGCACAACGAGCTGACGGAAGTCGACTTCGTGCCGCTCTTCGACACCAACTCGTTCAAGCAGGGCGATCCGCTCGCCGGCCTCGTGGATGGTGGCACGGTCTTCGTGCCGACGCCGCTCACCGATCCGGACGAGATCTGGGCCGCCCTCCCGCCCGCGACCCGGGCCGAGATCCTGGCTCGCAAGATCCGCCTTCTCGCCCTGGACACCGCGGCGCTGGCTATGAAGTACGCGCCTCGAGCGGATCTCGAGATCCGCATGCAGGGCGTCGCCCTGGTGGGCGTCTTCCTCAAGGTCTCGCCTTTCGCCGAGCGGGCCGGCCTCGACCGGGCCGCCCTGCGCGAGGCCGTCCGAGCCAACCTCACTCGCTTCTTCGGGAAGCGAGGTACTGCCGTCGTGGACGCCAACCTGGCCGTCATCGACGGGGCTTACGATGGCGTCATCGACGTCACGGCGGCGATCACCGCCGGGGGCACGGCTCCGGTGGCCGCCCGGGCGACGCGATGACCGAACCTCGCACGGTTGGGGACTTCATGACCCCCAACCCGGTTTCGATCTCGGAAGCTGCCTCGCTGGCGGAAGCCGCCAGCGTGCTCGACAGCAGGCAGTTCTCAGGCCTGCCCGTCGTCGACGCGAGCGGGATTCTGGTCGGGGTTCTGAGCCGGACCGATCTCATCAGGGCCCAGGCCAGCCCCCAGCTCCAGGCGAACTGGCGGGGCCTGGCCGTGGCAGAAATCATGACCAAGCCGGCACTCACCATCCCGTCCACCGCGGGCCTCGACGAGGCTGCGCGGCTGATGGGAGAGCGCCGAGTCCACCGCCTCGTCGTCACGGACGCGGCGGCCACCCCGATCGGCATCATCTCGGCCAGTGACCTCGTACGGTCCCTGCTGGGATAGAGCCCGAAGACTGAGCGAGCGATGACACAGACGATTGCCACACAGAAGAACGGAAAGGGCCAGCTCGTAGGCTCGCTGGCCAACCTTCCCGCGGGTCCCGGGCGTATTGCGCCGCAGACCTTCGATGCCGCTGCCTACATCGAAGACTTCAACACATCGGTCATCGATGCTTATCGCCGCGGTGTCGCGGACGTGGAGCTGCCGGCCGACCTGGGCGTCGGCCGCAGCCTGATCGCCCCGGCTACCGCTGCCACACGCGACTTCAGCACCCTCTCGCCGCTGATCCCGCAGTTTGTCGCCGACGAGTGCGTCGGCTGCATGGCCTGCGTCAGCGCCTGCCCCGACAGCGCCATCTTTGCCACGGCTCAGCCGAAGACTGCCCTGGCCGCGGCGATGGACAGGTTCGCGGCCGGCCAGCCCAATCCGGCGCTGGCTGCCGAGACGGCCAGGCAGCATTTCGTCCACACCACCAAGTACGCCGACGTGCCCGCCAGGCGTGGCCTCGAAGCCGCGGACTTCGGGCTCTTCATCGATCCCGGCCACTGCAAGGGCTGCGCCGAGTGCGTGGACGTCTGCCTTGCGCAGGGCCACACCGCCCTGGTCATGTCCGAAAAGTGCGACTGCGAGCCGAGCGGCGAGTGCACCCTCGATCGCTACCGCCGCGACATCGCCTTCTATCGCAGCCTGCCCACCACGCCGGTGGAGTACCGCAACGAGAAGGCCCTGGCCGACATCATGCTCGGCGAGCACGCCTTCGGCTACGTCGGTGGCGCCGGCTCGTGCTCTGGCTGCGGCGAGGGCTCCGTGGTGCGCATGGTGGTGGCCGCCACCCTGCAGGTCTACGGCCCGCAGAGCATGGGCATCGTCGCCGAAACCGGCTGCAACACCGTCTTCGGCAGCACCTACCCGTTCAACCCGTTCACCGTTCCGTGGACCAACTCGCTCTTCGAGAACGGCCCCGCCGATGCGCTGGGCATCCGCCTGCGCTGGGACCAGGCCGGCCACGCCGATCGGCGGCTGTGGGTCTTCGGCGGTGACGGCGCCATGTACGACATCGGCTTCCAGTCGCTGTCGCGCCTGGTCGCCTCGGGGCTGGACGTCAAGGTCCTCGTCCTGGACACCGGCGTCTACTCGAACACCGGCGGCCAGACCTCCACGGCCTCCTTCACCGCCCAGGTCTCCAAGCTTTCCGCCTACGGCAAGGCCGAGCATGGCAAGCAGGAGAAGCGCAAGGAACTCGGCCGCATTCTGATGGCCCACGGCGAGGCCTACGTCGCCCAGGTCGCGGCCTGCAACATCAACCATTTCTACAAGGCCGTGATGGAGGCCAACGCCTACCCGGGTCCGGCCGTCATCGTCGCCTACACGCCCTGCATGCCGGAGCACGGCATCGCCGACGACGCGGCCAACCGCCAGGCGAAGCTGGCGGTGGAATCACGGGCCTTCCCGCTCTTCACCTACGATCCGCGCCGCGGCGACTCGCTCGCCGAGCGTCTCTCGCTCCAGGGCAACCCGGCGATCAAGGAGGACTGGTCGAAGAACCCCGATGGGACCACCTTCGACTTCATCTCCTTCGCCCGTACGGAAGGCCGTTTCGGCCAGCACTTCGACAAGGAGGGCAATCCCTCCCACGAGTTGCAGGCGTCTCAGGCAGACCGCCTCCACAACTGGCGCATCCTCCAGGAGATGGCCGGCATCCGCTAGCCAACCACCTCGCCGTCACGAAGAACCGGGGCTCCAGAAGGGGCCCCGGTTTCTTTTTGGGGTTGCGGGCGTACCGGGCAGACTTCGACCGACCGACCTCACGCTGACGGCCTCCCTCTGCTTGCCGGGGGTGCCATGCTGATGAGCGGCCGGGAACGCCGGCAGCTGCGCCCCGCCGGCCCAGCAAAGGGGGATTTCGATGCAAGTATTGTGCCGGGCGGCCGTGGTGTCGTTCGTTTCTGTCGTTCGTGGCGGCCGCCGGTGCTTCGAGCGCGACAACGTCACCCGCGGCCGCGCCCCAGGCCACGGCCACTGGCGCGGCGACCGCGGCGGCGACGCCCGCACCGACGCCCGCGCTGGTTTCTATTTCCACGCCAGCGCCCACGCCAGCGCCCACTCCCAAGCCGACCCCCACCTCCGCACCCACGGTCGCTCACGGCCAGTATCTGCTGATCCTCAAGTCCATCAGCTTGCCCGACGAGCTCTTTCGGCCGGAAGCGTGGTTGATGAGCCGGACGGAACCGTAGCGCGCAAGATCGCCGCGGGCGCGACAGTCGGTCAGCTCAGCCCGCCGGCGCACAACCTCGACGCCGTCTGGTCGCACGACGGCTCCGTGGTCCACATCATGTCGCGGATGCACCCCGCAGCTCTCCGACGTGCCCGTCGCCGGCGGGGCCGCGGTGCCGAAGGCGACCATGACCGACCACGATGCGGGCTTCGTCTGGTCGCCCAACGACAGCCAGGTCGCCACCACGGAAGTCGGGGTCACGGTCTACGCCTTCGCGACATCCAAGCTCACCTGGGCGCCCGACGGCCAGAGGATCGCGTTCCTGAAGTCCTCGGGCGGCGTCTTCGTGGTCGGGGCCGCAGGCGGGGCCGTCACGCCGATACCCGGCACCTCGACGGCCGACGACGTCCAGTGGCAGCCGTGAACCCGGTCAGGCCGGGACGGCGACCCGGCCGGCCTCCAGGCCGGCGGCGAAGACGCCCAGGTCCGCCTCGACGATCTCGGGTCGCTTTCGGGCTGAGATCTCGCGCAGGGCGAAGCGGACCGAGTCCGGGCTGACCCAGCCCAGTCGCGCCACGAGGGCACCGAGCGCCACGACACTGACGAGCTTGTCGTCGCCGCCCTTGGCCGCCAGTTCCGTGCAGGGGAGGCGCAACTCGTCGATGTCGGCACGGGCCGACGTCTGGGACGTGACCAGCGACGCGTTGACGATCAGCAGCCCGCCCGGGGCGACGCGCGGGCCGAACTTGCGCAGTGAGGGCAGGTTCATGGCCACCGCGGCGTCGAACAGGTCTACGACCGGCGACCCGATTTGATGGTCAGCCACGATGACCGTGCAGGAGGCGGTGCCGCCCCGCATTTCCGGGCCGTAGGAGGGAATCCAGAAGACCTCGAGCCCATCCCTGATAGCGGCGCGGGCCAGCACCTGGCCGGTGAAGAGCAGGCCCTGACCGCCGAAGCCGGAGAAGATGACCGAGCGCTCCATCTCAGGCCTCCGGTCCGGCGGGGGCGCCCGGCGCATGAGCGCGTACGGCGCCCGGTGCGGCCGCCCCGACTCCGCGGTCGACGATGACCCCCAGCGGGTACGCGTCGACGACTGGTCCCTTCAGATGCTCGAGCGATTCCTGCGCCGTCATGCCCCATCCCACGGGGCAGTTGGAGAGTGCCTCGACCAGCGAGAAGCCGCCGCCTTCCACCTGGATCAGGCACGCCCGCTTGATCATCGCCTTGAGCTTGCCGATCAGGGACGCGTCGGCGATGCTGCCGCGGGCCGCATACGCGACCCCGGGCAGCTGCGCCAGCATCTCCGTGATCTGGATCGGGTAGCCCATCAGGGCCGCGTCCCGGCCGTTCGGGGACGAGGTGGTGCGCTGTCCCAGCAGCGTCGTGGGCGCCATCTGGCCCCCCGTCATGCCGTAGATGCCGTTGTTCACGAAGATTGCCGTGATGCGCTCGCCGCGAGCAGCGGCATGGACGATCTCCGCCGTGCCGATGGCGGCCAGGTCGCCATCGCCTTGGTACGTCAGCACGAACGCTTCCGGCCGAACTCGCCGGATCCCCGTCGCCACGGCCGGAGCCCGTCCATGGGGCGCTTCCACGAAGTCGACGTTCAGGTAGTCGTAGGCGAACACAGCGCACCCCACCGGCGCCACGGCGATGGTGTGGGCGGGGAGATCCAGCTCTGTCAATACCTCTGCCAGCAGCCTGTGGATGATGCCGTGGCCGCAGCCGGGGCAGTAGTGCGTGGATCTATCGGCGAGGACGTCCGGCTTGCGATAGATCAACCGCGGCGCTCCCGCCCGGCCTGTCGACTCGGACGTACGCAGCGTCATCGCTCGCCTCCCTCGCGCGTGCCCGCCTGAGCACCGGCCTCGACCCTGTGGGCACCCTCGGCCGGACCGTCGACCACCGCGTGGGGGTGAGGCGACTGCCCGTTGCGCCGCTCCGCTTGCCGCTTCTGCTGTTGCTCGCGATCGCGCTCGCGTGTTCGCTCGACCTTGCCGTGGAGCGCCTTCAGCGCGCCCACGACTTCGTCGGGGGTGGGCACCAGCCCGCCCATTCGACCATGGAAACCGACCGGACACCGACCTTCGACAGCCAGCCTGACGTCTTCGACCATCTGGCCGGAGGAAAGCTCGACCGCAAGGATGGCGTGCGCGTGCCGGGCGACTCGGGCGAGCTCCCGGCTGGGGAACGGCCAGAGGGTGATCGGGCGGAAGAGGCCGGCTTTGATGCCCCGCGCGCGAGCCTTCTCGATGGCGCTCCGAGCCACCCGGGCCGCCGTCCCGTAGGCGACCAGGACGTACTCGGCGTCCTCCAGGCATTCCGTTGCCCAGCGGACCTCCCGGCGCGAGATCTCCGCGTATTTGCGCTGCAGGGCGGCGTTCCGCTTCTCGAGCACCTCAGGCACCAGGTCGATCGACTTGATGATCCGAGCCGGCCTTCCCGCCGCTCCCGTCAGGGCCCAGTCGAAGGCCCGGCGTTCGGGACAGCGGAAGCGCAGCTCCACCGGCTCCATGGCCTGGCCGAGAATCCCGTCCACGAGGACCATGACCGGCGTTCGATACCGCTCCGCCAGCTCGAAGGCCGTGGCCATCAGCTCCATCGCCTCGCCGATCGAGGCCGGGGCCAGCACGGGAACGCGGTAGTCGCCGTGGCCGTGACCCTTGGTTGCCTGGAAGTAATCGCTCTGCGATGGCCCGATGCCGCCCAGCCCCGGCCCGGCCCGCATCACGTTGACCAGCACCATGGGCGTGCCCGAGCCGGCCATGTAGCTCATCCCCTCGGCCATGAGGCTGATGCCCGGGCTGGACGAGGAGACGAGAACCCGGGCGCCGGTGGCCGCCGCACCCAGGGCCATGTTGATGGCTCCGAGCTCACTCTCGGCCTGAACGAAGGCGCGACCCAGCTCCGGCATGCGGCGCGCCATCCACTCCAGCAGCTCGGCCTGCGGCGTGATGGGGTAGCCGAAGTAGGCGTCGCAGCCGGCCTGGATGGCCGCCTCGGCGATCGCCTCGTTGCCCTTCATGAGGACCCGGGAGCGGCGGTCGGTCTCCGCCTGGGGAGGTCGCGGACCGGTGGCGCTTTCGAGCGGGTCGGTCATCGGGCACGCTCCTCTCGCGGGGCCGCTG
>JBEKCH010000027.1:0-33206 GCA_050014975.1 Candidatus Limnocylindrales bacterium | reverse complement strand
TCAGCATGTTGATAGCCGAGCGGAATGCTTGCCAGATGCCATCCCACATCCCCGCCGCGGCGTTCGTGATATCCCCGGGCACCCCGGCGATGAATGACACGAGCGAGTTGAAGCCGTCGGTGATCGGCTTGACGATGTACTGCTGCACAGCGCCGGAGATATCGTTCCCGATGCTCTGAGCGGCAGTCTCCAGGCCGTGCCAGATGTTGCCCCAGATGCCGCCGATCACCTTGCCGGCAGCGTCGAGCAGGATCGGGATCAGGTTGAGAAGGGCTTGGAAGATAGAACCGATGGCGTCCATGACGCCGCTAAACATCTCCTGGACGCCCGTCCAGACCTTGCTCCAATCGCCGCTGAACAGTCCGGCGAACACGTCGAAGATGCCCTGTATGACCTCCATGACGCCGTTGAAGATGCCCTCCCACATCCCGACCATGATCTTGAGATAGCCGATGATGTCGCCGCCGAAGGTCTTCCAGAAGTTCTCGAGCATCCCGAGCGCGCCCTTGACGATCACCTGGATATCGGCGAAGACGGTGGAGAAGGTCTTTTCGAGGTTCGAGATGTCCTTGCCGAGGCCCGTGGCCGCACCGCCCGCCCCGCCCGATCCAAAGCTCGGGAGCAGGCCGCTGATGAAGCCCTCGACGGTCGTAATCGCGCCCGGGAGGGCGTCGGCCATGTCGGAGATGAGCGGTCCGAAGGTATCGACTAGGCCGTTGATCCAGCCCTGCAGGGTCGCAATGATCGCCGGCATGTCATCGCCCAGCTGAGTGAGGACCGGCCCCACTGCATCCATGATGTTGTCGAAGGCATCGGCGAGTCCCGGGGAGCACCGCCTGTACGATCTTGTCCGTGATGGCCCCGAGCTTGACCATCGCCTCGGTGACCTTCGCGTGCGCCGCAGCGAGCTTGCCGGCGCTGGTATCGGCGTAGGCCTTAGCTTGGCCCCCCGCAGCTTGCTGGATGACGCCGAGCGCGGCGGTCGCGGTAGCTTGTAGGTCCGCTGCTTTGGCTGCCTTGATCTGTTCGGGAGTAGCGTGCTTGTGCGAGGCGGTCAGCTTGTCCATCGCGGTCGTCACGGGCGCGACCACGATGCCGAGCTTCTTCAGTGCGCCAGTGTTCCCCTCCTGGGCCTTCATGACGATCGTGGTGGCCGAGCCGAGATCAATGCCCTTCAGGCGTGCCAGGTCCATCGCCTCGGCCTGGTCCTTCTGCGCCTGGGAAACGTTGTGCGTGACGCCCACGAGCAGGGCCATAGACGAGCGCTGGTCGTCGGCGCTGAAGCCGTACTTCAGGTTTGCGCTGATCTGGGCGTTGATGGCATCGATGTTGTCCTGCGCAGCCGGCACGTTGTTCTTCAGCGCCGTGCCCAACTGAGCGGTGGAGACCTGCGCGTCCTGATAGGCCTTCTCGCTGTCCTCCAGGACGCCAATGAGCTTGCCTGCGGCCCCCTCTATGGCGTTGAATGCGGCGATGCCGGCGCCCACCGCGATGCCCGACATGATGCCGCCGAACTTCGACACATGGCCGCTGGCCTCGTCGAAGGACTTGCCCATCTTGCCGGTCGAACTGCGGGTCTTCGACTCGGCCTCAGACAGGCCCTTGGAGTAACCGGAGCCTTCCAGGCCCAGCTTGACGAGCAACTCGCCGATGGTCATGTGTGCTCCCTGCGAGTAGGGGGGCTGCCATCGGTCACCACTCGCACTCAGACCGAGGCAGGTTCGGGAGCCGGCCCTTGGCCGGCGTGGTTAGTCCGTCTTCCCTCTCAAGAGCTGCGCAGCGAGCTGCTGCGCCTTGGTGACCGCAAGGTCAAGGCCAGCGGCATCCATTGGGCCGGCACTGTCGACGAAGAGCGCCGTCCCGATCAGGATCCCGGTGGCCAGGCCGGCGCGAAAGCCGCCAGCAGCCGCCTCGCCCGCCAGGGCGGCGAGATAGTCAGTGAGCGGCAGCCCGCCGACCGTCACCGCCTCGCCGCTAGCAGCGTTGGCCACATTCATGGCCGCGGCCGCCTGTCGGCGTGCAGCGCCGCAAACACCAGCGCCAGAGACAACGCCAGCCCCAGGCCCATCAGCACGATGCCGATGGCCAGAGCGATGCTCCACTGGACCAACTCGAACGGTGTCATGGGCGTGGCTCCTTGCTAGGCGATAGGGAAGATGCGCGCGGATCCGTGGGGCTCAACTTAACGAGCGCCGACACGTCGCAGCCCGGGGCGGGCAGGATCCGCGCGAAGTTCGGCGTCATGGCTGCCCGTGCCCGAAGAGACGCCAAGCCGCGGGGTTTACCGCCTCGAGGTTGCGCTTCGCCTCGGCGACGCGGGCCTCATACGCCGCTTGCTCGGCCCGCGAGCGGTGGTGAGGGAAGTCGGGGCCGCCGTTGCCCTCGGTGACCGCATCCAGGAACGCCCCCGCCGCTGCACTGACCGCTCGCCGCTGCGCGAGTCGATATTGCGTGCGGCATCGCGGCGTGCAGTAGGTCCGCGGCCGGCTGCCCACGACGCGGAGGATCGGCCCGCCGCAGTGGCGGCACAGCTCAGCCATTCCGGTACCTCGGCGTCAGCAGCCGGGCCATTTCGCTCTCCCTCTCATCGGCCGGGAGTGGCAGCGCCGCGACGCGCGGCCGGCTGGCGGGCGTCGCCCCGAAGTCGGCGAGGATCGCCCGGAGGCGGCGCCAGGCATCGTCGCGAATCGCAACGGCCGGATTGGCGCGCACCATCTCGGAGCCCGTCGCGGTCTTCGTCGCGTAGGTCAAGCCCTTCTTGGCCACGATCGCAGCGGCCTCGACGTAGTCGGCCAGGGCGACGCAGAGCAGCCCCAATGCGGTCGTGTCGGTGACCGCGAGAATGCGCTGCGCTGTCAGCAGCGCGACGGCGTCGGGCCAGTAGGCCCGGGCTCGTTTATCCGTCAGCCAGGCGGGCGGCTGTGCTCCGACTTCGACCAGCGGCGGCTCGGGCTCGGCTCGGTTACGGCGCTCCGGATGATGGGCGGCCGAACCGTTCAGGACTTTGAGGGCGGTCGGTTTACGCGGAGGCACGGTCTAGCCTCCAGCCTGCGGAGCCGCCGGCCTTTTCCCGGCCGCGCATTGGGGACGCGCATGCGCCCTGGGCGTTACGGTATCCGACGATCCCGAAAAGGCATTCTTCGACCCGCCCCCGTTCTTGCCGGCGGCGTAGTCGGTGCGGCGCTTGCTGTTGATCGCGTCGCGGTTCCGGGCGCGCCATGCGCGCGTCGCTGCGACCGGATCGCGCGGCGAGCATGCCAGGCAGAAGGCGCGCGGCCTGCCCCGGCCAACCTGGGAAGGCAGAGGCGAATGGCAAGCGCGGCACTCAGTCATCGAAATGTTTCTCCCGGAAAAGGGGCGTGACGGTATACGACTTCCTGAAAAGACAGCGCAGCCCCCCGCCACCCCTTGCCCCAGCCCGGCCAGCCGGCCGGAGCGGCTCGAGCGCTCGCTTGTGTGCGTACTCGTTCATCTCGTGCCCGTTCAAATGGGGCGGGCGGACCGGGGAGGCTGCCAGGCCCGCCCGACGATGGCTAGACCAGCGTGCCGGGTGTAGCCGTCATGGCCTCCCAGATCGGCGTCACCGTAGCGCCAGAGGTATGGGGCGCCCGGTCGGTGCCGTTCCAGGCGCGCTGCACCTGAACGGTCACACCGGCGGCCGGGTAACCCATGCCGCGGCCCATGTCCGCGCGCCCGACAACCGGCGAGGTCGCGGACACAACGCCGAATTCCTCGGAGTCGATTTTGAGGGCGGGACTGTTCGGGGCAGCACTCAGCACCAAGACGGTGTCGGTCGTGCCGACCGATACGTTCAACGTGATTGCCATGTTGTCTGTCTCCTAGAACTCGAGGTGGTACGGATGGCGGACCTGGTTGAGGTGTATTCCGTTCCAGCTGAAGGAAGTCACGCCCTCGAACTGATAACGGTCGGCAAGCGCTTGGTGGAGTTGGTTGAGAGCCGCTTCGATCCGACGGTCCGCAAGATTGGCCAGGCCGACCACCCTCGTACGCTCCTCGGCCCGTACGATCGGGTCGAGCCGCTCTTGTGCGGCCGCCCAAACGTCTCGGGCGAGCTGTATCTGATCCGCGACGGCCGCAAGGCGTTCGCTCGTCTCCGCGACCGCGGCCGTGATCGCGCGCTCGCGATCAGCAAGCGCCGCTACCTGGCAGTCGTTACCGCCGCCGCTGACGGCAGCGAGTCGCGCGTTACGCAGCTCCTCTTTGACCCTGCCGAGCTCGCCGCTCAGGGTGTCGGCATGGCCGCGGATCTGTGCGCCGCGCTGAGCCCAATCATTGAATTTTTGCTTCGCCGCTTCCGCCTCACGCTCGGCGAGCTCTCGGGGCGTTTCCGTGGTTGTGGTCATGTCAGCCTCCGTATGGGGTTAGTGCCGGCGGGCGGCACCGGCAGAGTCCGCTCGGCGGTGGAGTCACCCGCCCGGCCGTCCGACGGCGTTTCGGTAACCCGTGGCCCGAAACAACCGTGAGCGGTTCGATTGATGGTCATCGCGGGCCGCGATTGGCCCGGATGAAGGCGGCAGCGCTTGCTGTGCCTAACCGCTGCCGTTCGCCCGGGTCCCGTTCGTCAGCGGCAGCCTTGGCCAGCCCAATGTGCCGAAGGCTCGTCTTTCGGCCGGACTTCACCATGTCCCCACGAGCCGGCAGGGGCTCGTTCGCGGCTTGGATGTACGGGGCGAGCTCGGCCTCAGGCACGACGTCCATCGCCGCGCGGTCATCGCGGAGGACGGCCGTTTGGATCAGGGTCGAGCGCACGCTCTGGACTGTGGCGATCGACTTCCGGTGGTCGCCGGTCGGCGCGCTCTTCAGGCGAACCAGAGCGTCGGCGGTCGCCAGGATCGCGTCACCCAATGGGCTGGGGTTGCCGGTGACGGACTCGGCGGGGGGAGTAGTCATACCTATCTCCTATCGGTTTCGTTGGTTCGCTGCTCTCGCGGTCGCGTCCTGCTCGGCCGGGCAAGCCCGCCGACTCTGACGTGCCGCCCATCGAGGGCGAACGTGAGATTGCCGGAAGCGCCGGCGCGGGCCCGTAGCCTGCGGTTGTATGTGGGGCGCTCGGGCGGGAAATGGCGAAAACCCGCCCGAGCATGGGCAGCGACCGGCTCATTGCGTCGTCCCGAGACACGGCCAGAGTCATATCCATGGCGGCGTCTCCTCGGGCTTGCTGGCCGCGGGCTCCGGGAAAGGCACGCGAAGATGGAGTCGCTCTGTCTCGCGTGCGCGCGCGGGGGATGACACTACTGGCGTGACTGGCGACACTGACGGCACAGGGGCTACAGTCCCGCCACTACCGCCACTACCGCCAGTAAGACCACTCTCCCCAGGATAACGACCCGGAAGACACCAGAGAGCCTGCCGAGGAAAGCCGTGCGAGACGCTGGCGATGCACGCCTTCGACCGGGCCCGCTCCAGCGCTCGCAGGGCGTGTCCTGCCTTCACGCCCTCGCGCTTCACGTCGACAGAGTTGGCGTAGCCCCCGACGCTCTCCAGGTAGTCCGTCATCCAGCCCGCAGCCTCGCCGGTCGCGGTGCGGTCCTCCGGGCCCTCGCTGGCAGACTGGACCAGATCGCGGATGCCGCGGTCGATGTCGGCGCCCCAGCGGATCCGGGTCGCCCAGATCACATCTCCGTCGAGCTCGCCCACGCGCACGCCCTCGATCGTGAGGCTGAGCGTGGGCAGGTCCACTCTCCCCAGGTTGTTCTTCGGCTCGCCCAGCAGCAGCCGGCCGTCGTCGTCCGGGTCCTTCAGCATGAATAGGACCGCCCGCGCCACGGCCGGAAACGCGCGCGACGCCATGAGCATCGACAGCGGATCCGTCGACATGCCCTTGTTGACGTGGATCAGGCCCAGCACGACGCTGTTCGTCCGATCGGCCAGGGCCACGAGCGGCTCGAGCGCGCGGCGCACTTCGGCGTCCTTATGAGTGTCCAGCGCGGCATCGAGCCGGGACAGGAGCGGGTCGAGGATGACGAGGGCGGCATCGTGCTCGGCTATCAGCTCACCCAGCGCCGGGATGTCGGCCGGCAGATTCAGGACGCCGGGGATGTTGTCAGCGGTCACCACGTCGACGCGGTAGACCCGGCTGAGATCGGCGCCGGCGGCTATCAGCCGCGGCACGATCACCTGTTCCCAGGGGTCCTCCGAGGCGCAGATGATGACGCCCTTGGGCTTGCCGAAGTAGATGCCGGGGAGCGTGCCCCGGGAGATCTTCGCTGCCAGGTCGAAAGCCCACGTCGACTTGCCGATGCCCTCGCGGCCGCCGAGCAGATCGAAGGTGCCCAGCCCCAGCCTCTCGTCCCAGAGCCACTTGATCGGCCGCGTCTTGATCCGTGCGGCGGGGGTCGTTCGGAGGCTGCGCCTCCCCGCAGGAGGGACGAGCCCGGCGGGCCCCGGCACGGCGTCGCCGCCATCGCCCGGCAGCGTGATCGGCAGCGGCCAGAGGTTGATCGGCGGCTCGACTACATCGTCAGCATCTTCGCCGTCGGCCGCGCCCGCGGACTCGTGTAGCACCGCCCCGGGATCCGCAGCGAGAGCGCGAAGGTCGAAAGGCTGCGCGGTCATGCTGCGGCCTCGTCTCGGAGCCGGCGCAGAATCTTGAGGGCGCGCACGATGGGCTCGCCGATCGTGGAGAAGTCAATGCGTCCGATGTCTGACCAGTAGATCGATGATTCGTAGGCGCAATCGAGCGCGGCCAAGACTTCGGCCAATTCTCCCGCCTCCAGACGGATGCTGGCAGGCCCGGGCTGACGATGGCGCGCAGTCATCGCCCGGCCCCTTCGATGAAGTCGCGCACGGCGCCGGCCGGAACGAGACGCCGGCGGCCGACGCGGAGGCTTCGCAGCCGTCCAGCCTCGAGCTGGCCGTACAGCGCCGAGCGGCCGAGCCCGAGCATGGCCGCGGCCTGGCCAACACTCAGCAGCCGGTCTGGAGCGGCTTCCGTGGCCGCTGCCTCAGCCCGAACGGCGGCCAGGAGCGCGGCCACGAGCTGCTCAGTCGCGGCTTGGATCGCAGCCTCGTGCTGGGGTGTCATCCGAGGCCCTCGGCGGCGTCCAGGAGTTCACGAGAGGCACGGGCGAGTCGCTCAAGGGCCGGGTCGCTGCCCGACAAAGCTGCTAGGTATCGAGCCGCAAGCCGCGGGGTGACACGGATTGAGTTCTCGACAGCCGAGACACGCCCCACGGTGCAGCCGAGTCGACTCGCGATCTCCCTCTGTAGAACGCCGTGGCGAGCCCGCTCCGCTCGGAGATCGGCCCCGGTGTAGTGGTTCATGGAGCGTTTATACGGAGTGGAGTCTTTCTCCCCGACTGAGGCGCCGAAGGTCAGTACCGTTCTGTGCCTAGCGGCTCAGCAGCCCCCGAATCTCTTGTGCTTTCTCGGCGACATAGTGTCGAGTCGTTTCTGCGCGGGCGTTGCCGTATTCGCCGCGGGCGATCGACAACCAACGCTCTCCGCTCACGTCGTGCCGATACCACCAGCCGACCCACAGCGGGATATCCGCGT
The DNA here is from genome assembly GCA_050014975.1 of Candidatus Limnocylindrales bacterium. Classification (GTDB taxonomy): domain Bacteria; phylum Chloroflexota; class Limnocylindria; order Limnocylindrales; family CSP1-4; genus Fen-1039. Next base: position 25,691 of record JBEKCH010000027.1, on the reverse strand, counting down.
CGGAGCGCTTGGGTACCCGGGGCGTGGGCGGCGTGGAGTAGCGCAGGATCTCTAACCGCCCCAGTTCGTGGGCGGCGTCAAGAGCGGCGAGAGCCGCGCCCGTACTGCGGCCCTCGAGGGTCTCGTACCACGGTGCGGCACCCACGCCTTGCAGGGATCGCGTCAGGTGCGAGACGCCGGCAGCATCCTCAAGGATCGGGCGGGCTGCGGCCTCAACGGCGTCCATGAGCGCGTTTGGCACCCCCGGATGCTTTGACCGCTTGTGAAGATCCCGGATGGCAGCGCCGGAGCAGGAACCGAGAAGCTTCGTGACTAGCCAAGGCCAGTCCTCAACCATCGGGATGCTAGCAAGGCATGCCCGTAGCGCCGTCTCCGTTTCTGCGACCCAGGATTCGACGCACTTGTCGTCAAGCCGATGCCGGTCCTTCGGAAGTGCGCCGACGCGCTCGGCGATCAGCCGCTCCACTGCCGGGTGATTGACGAACAACCCGGCAGCTGTGAGCTGCGCCCGGGCTTGCCGAACCTGGCCCCAGGTGTTCAGACCGTCCGGGTCCTGCTCCCCGCCGCTCACGACGCACCGCCGTTGAGCGCCCGGTCCAGTGCGTCAGCGACGCGGCGCGGGCCTTCGGCAACGCCGTGCCCGTAGACGTCCAGGGTGATCGATGGGCTCGCGTGGCCGAGCATGTCGGCCACGTCTCGGACCGGTACGCCGGCGCTCAGGCTCAGGGTCGCGGCCGTATGCCGGAGGTCGTGCAGCCGGAGCCGGCCGATTCCGGTCCGTCGCACGAGGGCGGACCATGCCGTCGTCACGGTCTCCGGGTGCCAGAGTCGGCCGATCGGATCCGCGAAGACGAGCCCATCGCGGTCCTGCCAGGCGGTCCCCGCGGCCTCGCGCTCGAGGGTCTGCGCCGCGGCCTGCCGGTGGAGAGCGTCCCGGGCGAGCGCCGGGAGGGCGATCATCCGATGCGCCCGGCGTGACTTCGGCTCGGCGACGGCGTAGCCGCCGGCGGCGGAGCGCGCCAAAGCCCGCGCCACGGTGAGCGTCCCGGCCGTCTCGTCAACGTCTGTCCAGCGCAGTGCCAGCAGTTCGCCGCGGCGGAGCCCGGTCGCGATCCCGAGGGCGACGAGCGGCCCGAGCGGATCGTCCGCCACGGCTGCAAGGAATACCCGCACCTCGTCGCCGGTGAGCGCCCGCCGAAACGGCTCCGCCGTTCGCGGTGCCCGGGCAAGCTGCGCGACGTTGCGGGCGATCAAACCGTCTCGGGCGGCGTCCGTGAGGCAGACCACGAGGATCCTGCGGACCAAGGCCGCCGTCGATGGGGCCGAGCCGGCGTCGATCATGCCAGCCGTCATCATCTCGACGTCAGAGGGCCGGAGGCGGCCCAGCTCGGCGCGGCCGAGTGCCGGGATGACGTGGTGCCGGATCGCGACCCGGTAGGCGGTCAGAGTGGCCGGACGAACGCGGTGCGCGACCATTGCGAGCCACCGCTCGCCCCAGTTCGCCACGGTGGGCGTCCGCCCTCCGGTTGCGCGCTCCGCCCGGGCGTCCTTGAGCTTGCGCTTGATCTCAGCGTCGGTCTTGGCGGAGAGGTAGCGCCGGACCGGCTCACCCGTGAGGGCGTGCGGCACGGTAATGGCGGCGCGGAGCCGGCCGTCCGCCGTCGTGTAGATCGTGCCGTCCCCGTGGCGTCCGCGTTGGTGGCTGGTAGACTCGGCCATGTCGCGTGCCTCCTGGCAAGGCTGCGAACCGGGCGGCCTTCGGCGTCTACCGGGGGCCGTCCGCCACCGTCCGTACGGCGGTGTCCGTACATGATGCCACTTTCGCTGCCAGTGTGCGCGTATCGCGCTACTCCAGGTAATCCTTGAGCTTGCGGCTCCGGGAAGGGTGGCGCAGCTTGCGCAGGGCCTTGGCCTCGATCTGGCGGATGCGCTCGCGCGTGACGTTGAACTCCTTACCGACCTCCTCGAGTGTTCGGGCCCGGCCATCCTCCAGCCCAAACCGGAGCTGGAGAACTCGGCGCTCACGGCCGGTCAGCGAATCCAGCACCGCCTCGACCTGCTCCTTGAGCAGCTGATGTGAGGCCGCCTCCGCCGGCGCCAGCGCTCCGCGATCCTCAATGAAGTCGCCCAGGTGCGAATCCTCCTCTTCTCCGATCGGCGTCTCGAGGCTGACCGGCTCCTGGGAAACCTTGATGATCTCGCGGACCTTCTCGGGGGTGACCACCACTTCCTGGCCCTTGCTCATCGCCTCGGCGATCTCCTCCACCGTCGGCTCGCGGCCCAGCTCTTGCAGCAGCGTCCGCGAAACCCGGATCAGGCGGTTGATCGTCTCGACCATGTGGACCGGGATCCGGATCGTGCGGGCCTGGTCCGCGATAGCGCGAGTGATGGCCTGGCGGATCCACCACGTCGCATACGTGCTGAACTTGAAGCCCTTCTCGTAGTCGAACTTCTCGACAGCGCGGATGAGGCCGATGTTGCCTTCCTGGATCAGATCGAGGAACGACATGCCCCGGCCGATGTATTTCTTCGCGATCGACACGACCAGCCGCAGGTTGGCCGACGTCAGCTGCTCGCGCGCGTCGCGGCCGATCCTGACGAGCTCGCCGCGGCGGTGGGCAAGCTTCGTGCCGGCCGGTACCTCCGGGTCGTAGCCCATGCGCTTGAGCAGGTCGGCATCGTGGCCGCCCTCGATCCAGCGCTGCAGCGCCGGGTGCGCGACGGCCTCGCGCGTCCACTGGTAGATGGCCCACAGGCCAACGTTGTCGCGCGAGTCCAGGTCGCCGTTGTGCACGGCGAAATAGGCGCGATCCAGCAGGGCCAGGAACGCATCCGCGGAGAGCGAGTCGTTGTAGTGAGTGACGAGATGCCGCGCCTCCCTGAGGAGATCCTTCGTCCCTTCGCTCGCGGCGTCCTTGCCCGCCTTGACGAGATGGAAGTCCGGCGTGGGGACGAGCAGGTCCGCCGCGTCCTCGGAACGGACCGCGTCGCCAACCATGCGGGCCGACTCGGCGGCAAACGGCAGCCTGTATTGCGGCTTGATCGTCCGCGTCTTGTGCTCGGTGTCGTGATGCGTCCACTCGTGGAGAGAGACGATCCCCTTCCAGGGCTCCTCGACCATCTGCTCGCCGAGCTCGATGGCCTTGGCCAGGACGACCTCCTCTTCGGCCGTGAGCAGGGCGACCTTGCCGATCTCCTTCAGGTACATTCGGACCGGGTCGTCGATCCCGATCATGTCGGCGCTGAGAGCCTCGAGCTCCTCGGGCGTCGGCTCCTCGAGCGCCTCGGCGTCGAGCTTGGCCGGGACCTCGCCCGGGATCCGCAGCTCGACCCCGACCTCGTCCTCGACGACCTCCACGCCCAGCTCGACCGTGTCGTCATCGAGGGCGTCCGGCGGCACTACATCGTCGTCAGCGAGCAGCTCATCCTCGTCGAGCGGCTCGTCGTCATCGACCGAACGTCGCGGGCGGACGCCGGCCAGCTTGGCCTCCTCGAGGTCCGCCTTGCGGCGGCCGCCGCCGGAGAGAGCCACCTCCACGAGCTGCTTGTCCAGGGGATCGGTCATCGGTGTCCTCCAGCGGTTGTGAGATTGCTCACTAGTTCGCGGCGTCGGTGTAGCAAGCCTTGGGCTTGTGTTAGATCACGTTGTAGTTCGCGCAGCCTGACAGCCGCCTCTCGGTCGCCAGCCGCCTCGGCCTCGTTCAGTTCCCCTGCGTTGAACCGGATCTCTTCTTCCAGCCGGTCCTCCTCCAGGGCTATAAGGCACTGATCCACGCCATTGCGGATGTGGTCGCCATCAAGCGTGGTTGGATCGTTGGGATCTCGATCGGCGTATACCGCAACAGCCAGGCTGTGCAGTTCGGTCGGCAGCGACTCCAGGAAACGCATGCGCTCGAAGCGGCCGGGACCGCCGGCCTCCCGGTCGCGTTCGCGGTCGGCCAGCATCGCGGCCAGCAGCTCGCGGGCCGGGGTGCTGGGGAGCTGCGCCTTCTGCGCCGCCAGCGTCTCGGCGACCCGTTCCTGCTGCTCCGGCACGAGCAACAGCAGCCGCAGCAGCTTGCGCTCGTCGAGCGATACGGCCCGCAGCTCCGCCTTGGTGTCGATGGCGTCCGGGGCCGATATCACCGAGTCGGCCGTAAACCGACCGGGCGTGTTGGAACTCGACCGACCGTCCGCTGTCTGGCGAGCGGTGGCGGCGGGCGCTCGCATCGCCTCGAGCAGGACCCGGTCTTCGACCCCCGTCCGGCGGGCCAGCGTCTGGAGATAGACGTCTCGCACGACCGGATCGCGGATCTCGCGCAGCAGCGGCACCAGCGCCGCGACCGCGTGGCGCTTGCCTTCCGGCGTGCGGACGTCGTGCGCGGTGGCGTAGTAGTCGATCAGAAACTCCACGATCGGCTGGGCCGTGCGCACCGCCTCCCGCCAGAGATCGGGCGCGTCGCGGATGACCTCGTCCGGATCCTTGCCCGCCGGCAGGCGGGCGACGCGCACGCGCGTGATCTCGATGCCGGTCTCTTCGGCCGCGAGAGAGCCGATCAGCCGGTACAGTTCCTCGCCGCCGATCGAGCCGGCATGCTGACCGGCCGGGTCGACGTCGTAGGCCAGCACGATCTCGCGCGCGTAACGGGCGATGACCGCCACCTGCGCCGGGGTGAGAGCGGTGCCCAGCGATGCGACCACGTTCTCGAAGCCGGCCTGGTGGGCCATGAGCGCGTCGGTGTAGCCCTCCACGATCACCGCCTCGTCCCGACGGCGCATCTCGTTGCGAGCTCGCTCGATCAGGTACAGCGTGCGACTCTTGTCGAAGAGCGCCGTCGCGGGGGAGTTCAGGTACTTGGGCGCGTTCGAGTCCGTGGCGGTGCCGGGGGCCGTGCCGGCCGTCCCCGGCAGCACGCGCCCGCCGATGCCCACGGGCGCTCCGGCCGCGTCGCGGATGGGGAAGATCACTCGCGAGCGAAACTTGTCGTAGGCGCCTCGCCCGCCGGGGCGCTGGCTCGTCAGGCCCACTTCCGCGAGCTCCGCCACCGCCACGTTCCGGCGGGCCTGGAGCATCTTGATCATCTGATCCCAGCCGTCCGGCGCCCAGCCCAGCTGGAAGCGCTGGACCGTCTCGTCGGTGAAGCCGCGGCCATGCAGGTATTCGAGCGCGGGAGCGCCGGTCTTCGACTGCGTCAGGACGGCGTGGTAGAACGCGATGGCCTGCTCGAGCACCTCGCGCAGTCGAGCCTTTCGGGCGTCCTCGCGGCTCGTCCGCTCGTCGACTTCGATGCCGGCCCTGGCAGCCAGCCTCTTGAGCGCCTCTGGGAAGGTCAACCCATCGCGGCGCATCACGAAGCTGAAGATGTCGCCGCCCTCGCCGCAGCCGAAGCAGTGCCAGGTGTCCCGCGCCGGGGTCACGACGAAGCTGGGGGTCTTCTCGCCGTGGAACGGGCAGAGCCCCTTGTACGTGGTGCCGGCCTTCTTGAGCTGCACCTGCTCGCCGACGATCTCGAGGACCGACAGCTTGGTCTTGACTTCTGCGGCAACCCCAACAGCCAAACGCATCTCCTGCTTATCAGACGGCCGGCGCGCCCCGAACGTTCGCTATTCGTCGTCTCCGACCGAATGGACCGTCCGCCGACACCGCTCGAGCGGCGCCCGGGCCATCGGCCGACCACCCTGACACGACTAAGGGCCTGTCAAGTCTTGACAGGCCTTTGCAGGCAGATTCATACACCATTTCCCAGCATTTGTATACCCCGGGGGGGTATTGACATGTCAAGAGCTCGACTACCGGACCGCGCCCGCCATCCGCTCGCGCAGCAGCCGGCGCTGGACCCGGCAGGCACGATCCGTCCGGGCCGGAGAGAATGACCAGACCGGCATCCAGCGCCCCACTCCTGGCCGGCCGATCGTCGTTGTCCGTTCAGCGCAACCGGCCAACCTCAGCCAGCGCGCTTGCGCGCTGTTCGATCCCTGGCTCACACTGCCCGATCTACGGAGACGGAGGAGCGATCGTTTGGACGAGCTGACGCGTCGACCCGGCGTGTCCTCGGGAGCCGAACCGCCGGTCGTCGTGGGTTCGCGCCGAGCCGATCGCCCGGGCAAGCCTCAAGCACGGAGCTTGCGGGCGCGCGTCCGGGCGATCCTCGAGACGGCACTGCCGAGGGGCGCCCTGATCCTCGCGTCCGTCACCTTCATCGGCTTCGTCATGGGCCTGCTCGAAACCAAGGCCCTGGCGCACCAGTTCGGCGCGGGGACCGACACCGATGCCTTCAACGCGGCCTTCGTGCTACCGCAGTTCGTGCTCGAGGTCCTGGTCGTCGGCGGCATGATCGCCTCTTTCGTGCCGCTGTTCGTGGGGCTCCGCGACCAGGACCGCCAGGACGCCCTGGCCTTCGGCCGGACGATCCTGACGCTGTCGGTCCTGGTCATGGCCGTGGCGGTCGGGATCATGTTCGTATTCGCGCCGCAGTGCGTCTCGTTCGTGGCACCGGGATTCACCGGCGGGCAACGTGACACGTGCATCAGCCTGTTCCGCATCCTGAGCGTGACCCAGATCGTCTTCGCCGCCACCTGGGTCCTGGGCGAGGTCCTGATCGCGGAGAAGCGCTGGCTCACCTACGCCATCGCGCCCCTCATGTACTCCGCCGGGATCATCGCCGGGACCCTTTTGCTGGGCGACGCGATGGGCATCTACGGCGCGGCGGTCGGCGCGGTGGCAGGAGCGTTCGCCTATCTGGCAGTCCGCCTGGCCGGTGTCTTCCGGGCCGGCTTCCGGCCATGGCCGCGATTCAACCTGCGGACGAAGGGTCTGCGGCAGTTCGCCGTGCTGATGCTCCCAAAGATGGTGAGCCAGCCGCTCGAGTCGTCGCTGATCGTGCTCTACTTCACCGCTCTCGCGTCGACCCTGGCGCCGGGCTCGTTGACAGACCTCACTTACGCCCGCAAGTTCCAGACCATGCCCGAGCTCGTCATCGGCGCCCAGTTCGCGATCGCGGCCTTTCCCGCCCTCGCGGCCGCGGCCGACCTGGGCGACAGACGCGCCTTTCGGAAGGTATTCGGAACGACGCTGGCGACGATTGCGGTTCTATCTACCGGCGCCGCCATGGGCCTGCTGCTGCTGGGCTGGCTCGCGGTTCGAATCGTCCTGGCCGGCGGGGCGTTCGACGCCGCGGACCTGAGCACCACGACGATGCTTGTCGGAGTGTTCGCCATTTCGATCCCGCTCGAGAGCATGGTCGAGCTCCTGGCTCGTGCCATCTACGCCACCAAGAACACGTTGATCCCCACGCTGGCCTCCGTCGCCGGCTTCATAGCCCTGTTCATCACCGCCCAGGACCTTGCCCCGGGGGCCGGTCTGCTGGCGATCCCGGCCGCATACGCCATGGGGATGGGCGTCAAGCTCGTGATCCTCGCCCTGGCGCTAGCGCCGCGGATGGACCGAATCGGCCGACCCGTGCCGGTGCCCGTCTGGACGCCTCCAGGCGTGCGGGTACGGCTGGCCGAGAGCCAGCCAGCGGGCGCGTACGCAGGCCGCGGCAGCGGGCGCGTGCCGAAGATGGCGCTCGGTCTGGCGGTCACGGCCTGCCTGGCCGCGGGCGGCCTCTACACGGCGACCCAGGCGCTGAAGGGAGCGAGCTTCGGCTACGCGCCCTTGGTCACGCCGTGGGCGCGGATACAGCCCACCGCCGAGCTTGCCACCGCCAGCCCCGCACCGTCGGCGATTGCAGGCCCGACCGCGACCGCTTCGGCGAACGGCACCCCGGCTGGGACCCCGACTCCGGCCGGACCGACCGCCACTCCGACCCCGCCCGGACAGTACGCCATGGATCTATATCAGCCGGGCGACTTCGTGGGCGAATTCAAGGACATCTGGTGCGTCCCGGCGGCAATGCAGACCATGATGAACATCATGAACGCGGGCGCCGACACCACCGAGAACACGCAGGCAAAGCTGTTCGACCTGGGCAATTCGATCGCAGAGAGTCGTAACGGCAGCCCGGATCCGGAGGGCCTGTCAGGGGGCCTGCAGCAACTGGGCTACGGCAAGTACCAGATCCAGACGGAGCCGACGATGGCGGCGGCGATCAAGCTCGTCGTCAAGCAAATCCGTGAGACGAACCGGCCGGCCGCGCTTTTCGTCTGGTACGGCTGGCACACCTGGGTCGTCTCGGGCTTCGTCGCCACGGCGGACCCGGCGCAGACGGACAGCTACACCGTCCTCTCCCTCTACATCGAGGACGTCTGGTTCGACCGGCATTCCACGCTCTGGAACAAGACCCGAGGGGGCTACTCGCGACCGCCCGACTCGCTGGTGCCGTACGGCGAGCTGTCCCAGGACTACAAGAAGTGGGACCAGGCGGTCTACTACGCCGGCAAGCAGAACCAGTACGTATTCGCGGTCCCCGTCAAGTAGCCCACCGGACGGCGCCGCGGGGGCTGTTCGACAGCCCGAAACCGAGGTTCCCGCCTGATCCCGGCTCGCAGGCGCTACGTCGGGCGCCAGGGCTTCGGCCCCGGCGCCCGAGCTTCGGCCCCGGCGCCCGAGCCGTTTCTCGGCGCGTCGCCATCGGGTAGAGTGGCGCCGGTAGTCGCCCCGTCACGATAGCCACAGCGAGGGAGCCATGACCGGAGAGCTGCTCAGATCCACTTCGGCCGAGGAGCCCTCGGTCGCCGCCTCCGAGATTGCCGTGGCCTCCCACGAGCGCGGCAGCGGCGGCGTGGCGATCCTGCTGGCGATCGCCGCGGTGGTGGCCGCCATCATCGGCGCTCGCGCCTCGATGGTCTCGAACGACGCCAACGACTCGTGGCAGTCGGCCCTGCGCACCGAGGTCAAACGCTCCGCCGCGGCGATGGCCGACGTGCAGACGCTGTACGAGTCCGAGCTGCCGGTGGCGATCGAGGCCCTGCAGGCGAAGGTCCTGGCGGAAGAGATGTCGTCGGCCCAGGCCGGTCAGAGCCCGGCGGCGCAACAAGCCCTGGCCGTGGAAGCCAGCGTGCAGAGCCAGCTCGTGACCGCGCTCTCGGCCGGGTTGGAGCTCGCTCAGAATTCCTCTTACGCGCTTCCGTCGGGAGGCTACGACCTCGGCAAACGCCTGGCCGACATAAGGGCGCGGAACCCGGATCTCGTGGCACTGAACCCCGACGGCATCGAGGCGGCCGGCGACCGCCTGGCCCAGAAGGCGGTGCTCCTGACCTACGCCCTCGTACCAACGAGCCTGTGCGCGCTCCTGGGCGTACTGGCCCAGCCGCTGCGGCGCGACCGTGGCTGGCTGCTCTCGAGCGGCTTCGCCGCGCTGCTGGTCGGCGTGGTCATGGCCGTCGGCACGGAGGTGCTGGCATGATCGCGCCCGACACGGCCGCCGAGCTGAACGCGGAGCGGCGCTTCGACCTGCTGGCCGCGGCCTTGATCGGGGCCGTTGCCATCCTTGCCGCTGTGCTGGCGGTGATCCAGATCGCCTCCGGCCAGACCGCCGGCCGCGCGCAGCTTCAAGCCGCTCGCCTGACGGCAGATCTATCGGCCCGGATCGAGATCAGCTCGATCGCCCAGGACTCGGCGCTCACCATGGCGCAGGCGGCCCTGGCCCTGTCGATTGCGGGAACGAGTAGGGAGATCGCCGGGCTGGCGAACAACGAGGAAGGCGCCTTCGCCGTCGGCCAGACCGAGCATCAGGCCTCAACCGACCTGGCCAGCGCTCTGAACGCCACCTCGGGCACCACCGGGGGCTCGCCACTGGACGCATATACCGCCGGCCTCCTGAAGGCCACCACTCAGGATCTGTGGAACGAGGTGACGGAGCAGAATCGCCAGGTGGACATCGCCAACGACGCCGGCACGCGCAACTCCGCCTCGATCCTGGGGCTCTCGTTCCTGGCCCTGGCCGGCGTGCTGATCGGCCTGGGCGCGGTGCTGCGCGAGGGCCGCGCAGGGTGGATCGCGCTTTCGTTCGCCGGCTTCATGACATGCGCGGCCGGGACGCTGGCCGTTCTCGCGGCGATCTGAGCCACCGGGCTAAACTCGCCCGGGCGTCCGGCCATCGATCTTGAGAGCGGGAGGCGTCACGTGGGCGAAGGCAGCGGGGCATTTGCGTACGGGATCCTGGGCGCGGGACGGCAGGGAACCGCGGCCGCGTACGATCTTGCCGTCCGGGGCGAGGCCGCGTCGATCGTCCTGGCCGACGTGGACGAGGCGCGTGCCGAGGCGGCGGCGGCGCGAGTCAACGAACTGGCCGGGCGTGCCGTCGCCGGCGGCCTGCGTCTCGACGTCACCGACTCCCCTGCCCTGCTGGACTACCTGCGGCCCCTGGACGCCGCGATCGGGGCGATCAGCTACAAGCTCAGCCTGCGCCTGACGGAGGCGGCCATCGAGGCGAGGACCGACTGGTGCGACCTGGGCGGCAATACCTCGGTGGTCCGGGAGCAGCTCGCGCTCGACCACCGGGCCCGAGCGGCGGGCATCCGCATCGTGCCCGACTGCGGCGAGGCGCCCGGCCTCGCCAGCAACCTGATGGCCTACGCCATGTCGCTGCTGGACGAGCCCGAAGACCTGGTCCTGCTCGACGGCGGCCTGCCGCTCCACCCGACTCCGCCGTGGAACTACCGCCTGACCTTCTCCATGGACGGGCTGACCAACGAGTACGCCGGTGGCAGCACCTACATCCGCGACGGCCGACCGGTCGAAGTCGACTCCTTCGACCCGGCCGAGTACGAGCTGGTCGACCTGGGCGAGCCGGTCGGCACGCTGGAGGCTTTCTCGACGGGCGGCGCATCGACGACCCCCTGGACGCTGGGCAAGCGGCTGCGCTCCATGCGCAACAAGGTCGTCCGCTACCCCGGCCACGTGGCCGTCTGGAAAGGCTTCATGGAGGCGGGACTCTTCTCCGAAGAGCCGATCCGCGTCGGCAACCAGGATGTCGTGCCGCGGCAGGTCTTCCATGCGCTGATCGAGCCGCAGATCCGCGCCGACGAGAGCGTGGACGACATCGTCATCGCCCACGTCATCGTCACGGGGCGCAAGGCCGGCCGGCCGACACGAGCGGTCGTGGACATGCGCGTCGTGCGCGACCGCAAGCTCGGCTTCTTCGCCATGGAAGAGACCACCGGCTGGCATGCCGCGATCGTCGCCCACCTCATGGCTCGCGGCCGGATCGCCCTGGGCGCGGCACCGGTGGAACTGGCTACGGACGGCGCCGAGATGGTGGCGGAGCTGCGGGCCCGCGGGTTCCCGGTCACCGAGTCCGTCGAGCCGATCGCCTAGACGGGCGCGACCGGCGCAGGTCGGCAGCGGCGCAGAAGCAGCAGCGCAGAAGCAGCAGCGCAGGCGAGTCCGGCGCAGGCGGGTCACCCGACCCGTGCTGCGGCGTGGCCGTATGGTCAGTGGCGGAACGAGACGGCCAGCGCCTTATCGATCGGCTCGGCCTGGTGTTCGAGCTCTGGGAGCAGCCGCTCCAGGTCCGCCAGGAAGAGGCCCGCCAGGTCGTGCGAGAAGCCATTCCGGACGACGATACGCAGCACGGCGAGATCCTCCCGATTGGCCGGGTACGTGTAGGCCGGCACCTGCCAGCCGCGCTCTCGGAGACGCCGCGACACATCGAAGACGGTGAAGTTGTCGATCTCCTCCTTCACCCGGAAGGCCACGACCGGCAATTCGCTGCCGTCGGTGATCAGCTCGAACGGCCCCATCTCAGCCAGCTTGGCGGCTACGGCGCCGGCCACGTCGCGGCAGACGGACTGAACCAGGCGATATCCGTCGCGCCCGAGGCGCAGGAACATGTAGTACTGGGCGACGATCTGGGCGCCCGGCCGGGAGAAGTTGAGCGCGAAGGTGGGCATGTCGCCGCCCAGGTAGTTGACGTGGTAGATCAACTCGTCGGGCAGGGACTGCTGGTCTCGCCACAGCACCCAACCGACGCCGGGGAAGACCAGCCCGTACTTGTGACCCGAGGTGTTGATGCTGGCGACGCGTGGCACGCGGAAGTCCCACTCCAGGTCGGGGTCCAGGAACGGCGCGATCATCCCGCCCGAAGCGCCGTCGACGTGGATCGGAACGTCGAGGCCAGTGCGCTCCTGCAGGCGGTCGAGAGCCGCAGCAATCTCGGCCACCGGCTCGTAGCTGCCGTCGAACGTGGAGCCGAGCACGGCGACCACGCCTATCGTGTTCTCATCCACCAGCGTCACCGCTTCCTCGCCGGTCAGGTGGAAGCGATCGCCCTCCATCGGCACGAGGCGCGGCTCAACCTCGAAGTAGTTAGCGAACTTCTCCCAGCAGACCTGGACGTTGATGCCCATGACGATGTTGGGCCTGTCCGCCGGCTTGCCGGCCGCCCTGCGCCTCTGCTGCCAGCGCCGTTTCATGGCCAGGCCGCCGAGCATGCAGGCCTCGGACGAGCCGACGGTCGAACAGCCTGGCGCCTGCGCCGGATCGGGCGCATGCCAGAGGTCGGCCAGCATCGAGACGCAGCGATGCTCGATCTCGGCCGTCTGGGGGTACTCGTCCTTGTCGATCATGTTCTTGGGCAGGCACTCGCTCATGAGCAGGCCCACTTCCGGCTCCATCCACGTGGTGACGAAGGTGGCCAGGTTCTGGCGGGCATTGCCGTCGAGCATCAGCTCGTCGTGGATGATCTGGTAGGCCGCCGCGGAGGACATCTCGCCGTCGGGGAGACGCCTGGCGGGAATGGGCGCCATGACCGAACCCTGCGCGAAGAGCGGGTTCACGGAAAGATGCTCGGCCGCGCGCCGTCGACGGTGGCTGGAACCCAACATCCGAGGATCCTCCTGTGCTCGATGGCCGCGGTTACTGAACGCGCCCGTGGCCGTCGCGATTGGCACGGCCTGTCAGAGGCGCTGCGCAACTCTAGCGCGGGGCATGCCGTTGCCATACTGCGGGCTGCCGCAGGACCGGCACGTACGTCGGGCATGAGGGTCGACACTCAGCCGGCAGTCAACTCGTGTGTGTGGCGGTCCCTCGAGGCCCGAAGCGCGGGGCCGGCGGCGGGGCGCGGCGCGGAGGAGGTGGCCCGGGGCAGGAGGCGGGGCACGCGAGGCGCGGCGCGCCGGGCCGGCGTCGGGGCGCGCATGGACCGCGCATGGACCGCGCATAAGTCGGCGATAAGGGCCGGCATTCATCCTGCGCCGGTGGATGACATCCGACTTGGCCTTGCCTTCCGGGCGGCGCGCATTCGGCGTCCCCCGCGCCAGCAGGATCTCGCCCAGATGGCCGGCGTCTCGGACTCGCTGGTCTCCCGGCTCGACCACGGCGAGTTCGCGCCGCTCTCGGTCGGAGCAGTTCGGGCTATCGCAGCCAGGTTGGGCATCCGCCTGGATCTCGTGGCCAGATGGCTGGCGGCGACCTCTATCGACTCGCGAGTGCTCGGCACGCCGCTCTCGGCGAAGGCGTTGCCGCCTGGATTTCCCGCCAGCCGGGCTGGAACGTAGTCGCCGAGGCCTCCTTGGCCATCTGCGGCGAGCGCGGCGTCGTCGATCTGCCCGCCTGGCACGCCGCCACTGGATCGGTCGTCGTCATCGAACTCAAGACGGCGATCGTGGACGTCGACGAAATCCTGGGCACCCTCGACCGAAAACGACGTTTGGCTGTCGAAATCGCAGCCGCGAGAGGGTGGCGAGCCCGTTCGGTTAGCGTCTGGCTGATCGTCGGCGACTCGCGCACCAACCGCAGGCGGGTCGGAGCGCGGACGTTGCACCCCGCGCGGACGAACCGGCACGGACGGTCGAGCGTTGTCGTTACCATGGCCGCATGTCAGAAGCCATCGGTGCGGCTGAGGGGCCATCTTCGTGAACGAGGTGGCATCGGAGACCGCCCCGGCCACAGCCCGTCGGTCGCTGTGGCGCCACAGCGATTACATGAGGATCTGGATCGCGGCGACCGTCAGCCTGATGGGCAGCCAGGTCAGCCAGCTCGAGATCCCGTTCATCGCGGCCGTTATCCTGGACTGCAGCCCCCTCGAGGTGGCCCTCCTCGGCACCGTCGAGATGGCGCCGTTCGTCCTCTTCACTCTGCCGGCCGGAGCCTGGCTGGACAGGGTGCGCCGCCGGCCGGTCCTCATCGCCGGCGACTTCGGTCGCGGTCTCGCCCTGCTTACCATACCGATCGCCTACGCGGCCGGCGCGCTAACGATCTGGCAGTTGTACGCCGTGGGCTTCGTGACCGGCTCGCTGACCGTCTTCTTCGACGTGGCCGACCAGTCTTACCTTCCGGCCCTCCTGGAGCGCCAGGATCTCGTGGAGGGCAACGCCAAGCTGTCGCTGTCGCAGTCCGGCGCCCAGATCCTCGGTCCCGGCTTTGCGGGCGGACTGATCGGCCTCGTGGGCGCGCCGTTCTCCGTCATCGCCGACGCCGTCAGCTTCTTCTTCTCCGGCGGGTTGATCTCGCTCATCCGCAAGACCGAGCCAAAGCCGGAGCGCCGCGTGGCCAGCGATGGCTCTTACACGAGCCTGCGCCAGGAGATCGCCGAGGGCCTGCGGTACGTGGTCGGCAGCCGCCACCTGCGCATGATCGCCGGCTCCACCGCGACGTCGAACCTGGGCACGAGCATCGCCTTCGCGACGTTCCCTATCTTCGCGTACCGGGAGCTGGGCCTGAGCGTGGCACTGGTCGGAACCGTCTTCAGCCTGGGCGCCCTCGGCGTCCTGCTGGGTGCCGTAGTCTCGCCCGGCCTTTCGAAGAGGATCGGCGTAGGACCGGCCATAGTGGCCTCCATGTTTCTCGGCGGGCCGGCCACGATCCTGATCGCGCTGATGCCGACGCATGTCCCCATGGCCGCCGCCCTGCTATTCGGCTCGGTGTTCCTTAGCGGCTTGAGTGCCGTGGTCTACAACGTCAACCAGGTGAGCTTCCGCCAGGCGATCACGCCTCTCGACATGCAGGGCCGCATGAACGCCACGATGCGCTTCGTGGTGTGGGGTACGCTGCCGGTCGGCTCGCTCGCGGGCGGCGTGCTGGCATCGTTCCTGCCCGTGCGGACGACCATCGCGATCGGCGCGGCAGTGGCAGCGACTGCGTTTCTGTGGGTCCTCTTCTCGCCCGTTCGCTCGCTGCGCGAGATCCCAAAGGACGACATCGCACACCCCAGCTGAGGGTGCGGCCGGCCGTGGGCCGAGCGGGCCAGCCGGCCGTGGGCCGGTGGGCTCCTCGCTCAGAGAGTGCGGATGTCGTGCCGGGAGTGGGCCTCCCTGATCTCGTCCGGGGTGAGGGTCGACTCGTTCACCCAGCTGACCAGGGTCCAGTGTCCTCCGACCGGCCAGCGCTGGAAGCGCACGCGGCCCAGCCTGACGGCCTTCAGCGACGCTCCGGGCACGACCGTAGACGTGAAGAGATGGCCGGCACGGCAGCGTGCGATCCGCTCGAAGCGTCCTCCCGATCGGGCGCCGGCCAGGAGCATGACGGCGACGGCGACGACGAGGATCGCCAACCCGAGCACCAACCCGAGCACCAACCCGATCACCATGCCTCCCTGGGCGGACCCCAGCTGCGACGTTCCTGGAAAGCCTACGCCCGCGCAGGCTGGGACGCGCGTTTGGCCCATGACCGGCGCCCATGGCCCGGGCTGACGCGCCGATGCGCACCCAAGGCAGAAGCCGCGGCCGGCGGGTCCGTACGTCTCCGCCGCTCACCCCCAGGACTGAGGGTCAGGCCGGCAACACCCGTCGCGGAAGACTTCGCGACGAGCCGGCACCCTCTTCGTAGACCCGTGAGCCATACTTCCGACATGACGACCGCCCTCGGGCACGACGTGCTCGGCCGCCCGACGCGGCCGCTGCCCGTCACCCACCTCGTACGGATCTCGCTGTACTGGCTGGGCATCTCGACGGTCTGGAGCGGGCTCGTCGACATAGTGAACGGGCGCCTCCAGTTCGCGGGGCTCGTCCCCAAGGGCCACGAAGGCATCGGCGCGTTCGAGATCGCCCTTCTTGGAATGGGGATCGCGATCGTCGTCCAACCGACCGTCGGCACCATCAGCGACTACACCATCACCCGTTGGGGCCGCCGCAAGCCGTACATCTTCATAGGCTCGGCCCTGGACGTGGTCTTCCTCGCGGGAGTGGCTACCTCCAACTCAGTCGCGGCAATCGCGGTCTTCGTGGCCCTGCTCCAGTTCAGCTCCAACTTCTCCCAGGGTCCCTTCCAGGGCTACGTGCCGGATCTCGTCCCGGCGAAGCAGGTTGGGCTCGCCTCGGGCCTCATAGGCCTGTTCCAGGCGCTGGGCAACATCACCGGCTACGTGATCGCGGCCGTGGCGGTCGCCACGAGCTCGGTCGACTCCAACTCGTTCCTCTACGGGACGCTGGCCCTCGGCGTCGTCGAGTTCACGTCGATGCTCGGCGTGGTCCTTCGGGTTCACGAGGGCGACCGCGTCAAGTCGCGCCACGGCCGCTCGTGGTTGTCGATCGCGGCCGAAGCCTGGGGCACGGACATCCTCCGGGAACGCAGCTTCCTGTGGCTGGTTGGCTCGCGATTCTTCGTCCTGGCCGGCGCCGCGTTCTTCCCTGCCCTGAGCACCTTCTACCTCGCCCAGGTCTTCGGCATGGACGCCTCGAGTACCGGCACTACGAAACTCCTCCTCCTGGCCATCGTGGCCGGCTGCCTGACGCTGTCCGTGCTGCCCGCCAGCCGCCTGTCGGACCACGTCGGCCGCAAGCCGGTCATCTACGGATCCTGCGTGCTCGGGTCCATCGGCCTGACCCTGGGAGCATTCGCCCCGATCCTGCCGATCGCGCTGCTCGGCGCCAGCCTGTTCGCCGTGTCGGCCGGCGCCTTCCTGGCCGTCGACTGGGCGCTCATGAGCGAGCTCGTGCCGAAGGCATCCACGGGACGCTACATGGGAATCTCCAACGTGGCGACGGCCTCGGCGGGCACCTTCACCCTGGCAACCGGCGGCGCGGTGGTCATGGACAACGTCAACCGCTGGCTCGGCTACGGAACCGGGCCGCGGGCCGCGCTGCTGCTCGGCGTTGTGTGCTACGTCGTAGGAGCCCTGCTGCTGGTGCCGGTCGAAGAGCCGGAGCGGGTGCCGGTGGGCGAGCCGGAGCGGGTGCCCGTCGGCTAGAACCCGCCGCCGCAGCCGGCTCGACGGCATTCGTCGTCGCGAGATGGTCGTCAGCGCCGGAGAGCCCCGAGCCCCAGGCGTGCTGTAACCTCTCAAGCGTGGACCCACAAGCGGCGACGACAACCGTGCCGGGCTCCGACCGCGGCCTCGGCCAAGACTTGCTCGCGCTCGAGCCCCAGTTCCGCGAACGGGTCTGGGGTGGACAGCGCCTGCGAGCCTCGAAGCCACCCACGGGCGAGGCCTGGGTCGCCTACGGCGAAAGCATCGTGGCGAGGGGCCCTCTGGCGGGACGCAAGCTGGCCGACCTCGCGACCGAGAACGGCCCGGCTCTGCTCGGGTCGTCGGTCTGCGGCCGCTACGGTCATCGCTTCCCGCTGCTTGCCAAGATCCTGGATTGCGCCGACTGGCTGTCGGTCCAGGTGCACCCCAATGACGAACAGGCCGGGCGACTGGTCGAACCCGGAACCTTCGGCAAGGCGGAAGCCTGGTTCTTCCTGGAGGCCGCCCCGGAGGCCCGAATCCTGCTCGGTGTCAGGCCCGGCACAACGGCGGCAGCCCTGAAAGCCGCGATCCGCGAGGGTCGGGTCATGGAGGTGGCGGCGGAGGTCTCGGTGCGGAGCTGCCAGGCGGTGCTGATCCCCGCGGGAACGCTGCACGCTGTCGGCCCGGGCTTGCTCCTGTACGAGATCCAGCAGAACAGCGACATCACGTATCGGGCCTACGACTGGGGTCGCCCGCAGTCGTCGGGCCGCAGGCTCCACATCGAGGAAGCGGTCCAGGTGACCACGACGGAGGGCCCGAGGGAGCTGGCCCTGCCGACGGTCGCCGGAGCCACGGGGACGGCCAGGGCCGTCGAATGCGAGCACTTCGAGCTGGACCTGGCCCGCGTCGGAGCCACTCCCCTGTCGCTCGACACGAAGGGCCGCAGCTTCCATTTCCTGACCGCCGTGGAAGGTCCGGCCGTGCTCGAGACGGCGGCCGAATCCGTCACGCTCCAGCGGCTCGAAACGGCCCTGGTTGCCGGCGCGACCGGCGCCTATAGCGTCCGCGCGGCAAAGGGCTCGGCCACGCTGCTGAAGGCTTCCGTCCCCGTCTGAGCGGCCGCCGCGTCCAGATCGCGCTGGATCGGCTCGTCGCCTGTCCCACCTGCGAGCGGCCCACGCTCGAGGCGCAGGCCGCCCATGCGGCCGACTGCCGGGCCGCGGGCGTCGCTCCGACAGGCTA
Source organism: Candidatus Limnocylindrales bacterium (assembly GCA_050014975.1). GTDB lineage: Bacteria > Chloroflexota > Limnocylindria > Limnocylindrales > CSP1-4 > Fen-1039. The sequence goes on along the minus strand of JBEKCH010000027.1, from coordinate 7,419 downwards.
TCTTCCGCTAGGCCGGCCGAACAGGCCCCGAGCCGGCGCCGCTGCGCTCGACCGCCCTGGCGATCTCGGTCAGGTCGTCCGCGCTGAGCTTCAGCGAGCCCCCGCCGAGCCAGCCGTCGACCTGCTCCGGAGACCGGGCGCCGACGATCGCGCCGGTCACGCCCGGCCAGGTCACAACCCAGGCCACGGCCACCGCCGAAACCGTAGTCCCGTGCCGGCGGGCGATGGGCCGCAGGGCGTCGCGCAGGGCAACGTTCCGCGAGAGCGCCGGCTCGACGAAATTGGTGGCCTGGCGGCGCCAGTCATCGTCGGCCATCGCCGCCACCCGTTCCGCCGAGAACGAGTCGGTCAGGATACCGGAGGCCATGGGGCTGTAGACGATCACGCCGGTGCCGTGCGCCTGGGCCCAGGGGATCACGTCGGCGGCCGACCCGCGGGAGATCATCGAGAAGGACGGCTGCAACGAGTCCACGTGGCGAACCGCTTCACAGCGTTCCAGGAGGGCAACCTCATAGTTGCTGACGCCAATCGCCCGCACCTTGCCCTCGTCCACCAGGCGGCCCATCTCGCCCCACGAGTCCTCGGTAGGGACGCCGGATTCGTCGGGCCAGTGGATCTGGTACAGGTCGATCCGCTCGATTGCGAGCCGCCTGAGCGAGGCCTCGCACTCCTGCCGCAGCGAATCAGGTCGGGCGATACGCCTGGCCGGCGAACGTCGATCGGCCGGATCCCAGACCAGGCCGCACTTGGTGAAGAGCAACGGCCGGTCAGAGGCGAGAATCCGTGCCAGCGCCCTGCCGACGACCTCCTCAGAGTGGCCCAGGCCGTAGACGGCCGCGGTGTCAACCCAGTTCACGCCCCTGCTCACGGCGTGGAGGATCGCCCCGATGGAGGCGTCATCGTCCTGCGGACCCCAGCTGAAAGCCCAGCCGCCGCCGCCCGCCGCCCACGAGCCAAAACCAATCGTGGTGATCTCCATGCCGCTTGTACCGAGCTTGCGGGTATTCATGTCCGTCCGGTCTCCTTCGGTGGCTCGCTGGCTGAGCCGAGCCAATTGTGCCGCCTCGGCGCAACGACCTTCCGGGAGGCCGAACGACCTGCCCGGCGCCCTGCGGCTCTACCTTCGATCAGCGTACGCGGAAGGGCGCACCGTGGCCGGGGATCACCACGTCGACGCCGTCGAGCAGGCGCTGGCGGTTACGGGCCAGCTCGGCCTGGTCGGTCGAGTACGGGTCCACCTCGGGCGTTCGATCGGACCTCCACCAGAGATGAGTGAAGGCGTGGCGGCCGTTCGCCGTGTCCACGACCAGGCTCGCGTCCTGCGGGCTGTGGCCCGGGGTGACCCAGACGGTCGTGTGCGGGGCGAGCTCGAAACCCTCGCCCTGGTGCGCCGTCACCTGGTCGTCACGCCGAACGGTCCGGAAATCGACGATCTCCGCCTGGCGGAAGAGGGCGATGTTGACGGTGTGGTCAAGGTGGTGATGCGAGACGAAGACGTGCGTCACGTCGTCCGGCGAGAGGCCCAGTCGGTCGATCGGGTCCAGGATCAGCGAACGGTCCCGGACCATACCCGGATCCACGACGATGATCCGGTCGCCGTCACGCACCAGGCCCACGGTCCCAGCGACCGACGGCGAGTCGACATAGCCGACGACCAGGATGTCCACGCTGGCGAGAGCGATGCCTTCGACCATTCGATCCTCCTGTGGCGACATGGGCCGACGCCGTGCCGACATGAGCCGGGCCGTGCCGCCGCGGGTCGACACCGGTCGGGGTCGCCGGCCGATTCTCCACCATCGTCGCCCTGGCCGAGCGACGCGATATCGCCGCCTCGCGTACCCTCTGGCGGTGGACACTCGCAGAAGCGCCGGCATCCTCCTGTACCGCCTCCGCCAGGGGCAGGTCGAGGTCCTGCTGGGTCATCCGGGCGGGCCCTTCTTCGGCCGGAAGGATCTCGGGAACTGGTCGATCCCCAAGGGCGAACCGGGTTCGGACGAGACCGACCTGGAGCTGACTGCCAGGCGCGAGTTCGAAGAGGAGACCGGCCATCGAGTTCCGGCCGGTCCATTGATCGACCTCGGTAGGGTGAGGCAAAAGGGCGGCAAGGTCGTCTACGCCTGGGCGGCCGAAGGCGATCTCGACCCGGCGCAGGCGACCAGCAACACCTTCTCGTTCGAATGGCCGCCTTTCTCCGGCCGGATGAAGACCTACCCGGAGATCGATCGAGTGGATTGGTTCGCCCCCGAGGAGGCCAGGCGACGGCTCAAGGAGGCACAGCTGCCGCTCCTGGACCGACTCGAAGCGGTGCTCGCGAGCGGCGCCGATGCCAGGCCGGCACCCACCCGCCTCGAGAAGGCGCGATGACCGCATAGCCCCGCCGTGGTGGCGCCGGACCCGCCGTGGTCTCGCGGCCACCACGTCATGAGTATCGCGACGTAGATCCCCAGTCAGCCTCATCCGCGCCTAGGGTCGCAGCCACGAGATGTCGGGCCGCTGCTCCGTTGCTCCGCTGTCCGACGCGGCAGCCACGAGGATCGGCAAGTCCATTGGCTCGGCCGCGACCCGAGCCGACCGTCGGTCGCGCTTCTTGGAGGTCTCCCTGCGCCCCGCCGGCCCCCGCAGGATCGCGTCGGGCTGCAACTCGACCCGTTGCCGAAGGGAGGCAGGGGCGTCAATCGAGCCAACCACCTCGAGGTCGGCCGCATCCGGGGCGGTCCTCGTGCCGTCGCGCGCGCCGGGAACGGTCATGACCCTCAAGGCGTCGAGACGGCTGACGAGCTTGAGCGCTTGCTCGACTTCCGCCGGTCGGATGTCCCCCTCCGCGACCGCCAGCTCAAGGCGTCGGCGTCGTCGTTCCGGGTCGAGATCGATCAGCTCGTCGAGCACCGTCTGGCGTCTCGCCTCTCGCGCACTACGGTTCCAGAACACGCTTCACTCCTGCGCCGGCGTTGGGACGACGGCCAACGGGAACGGCAACCCGTCCCGGGCGCTCCGCCGGATGCGGTCGAGAACGGGCCAATAGCCTACTCGACCAGTCACAATTGAGGCTGCCACAGCAGCCCAGGAGCGAACAAGGTCCCGCTCGATTGGGCGCCAGACGGCACGGGGGATGGATGGGAACAGCTCGATGGCGCGGAAAGCTGCCCTATCCCCGGCCTGAGGATCGTGCCCAACACGACCGACGAGCCGGACCGACAGCACCTGGCGCGGATGGGCCGACGGCCGCCCCGGCTCGAGATCCCGGGCGAGCAGGGCTGAACGGGGTTGCGAGGTCTCGTTGGGCCTCGCCTAGTGGGAATGGCGCATTCCCCTCAGCGGGGATAGATAGTCACTCCTCCATCCGCAAGCGCGCTCGCCAGCGGAAGCAATGCAAGAGCCAGTGCCAAGATCCAGGCAACTACGAAAGCGCGGACGCTGAAAGAACGACCGGACATCGGGCGACTCCTTTCGGGATGAGGTCGCCCGCCTTGGACCCCGGCCGGCGCGGCTCGGTCGGCGCTCAGATCGTAGGAGGCCGCGGAAGAGGCAGTCAAGTGCTACTGGACCCCGGCGCGTCCGGGCAACGACCCAGGTACAAAAACGTCGAGACGCGACGTACACTGGGCCCATGCCTAGAGTCAGCCGCACTCGACCTCGCGTCGACGATTCTCCACTTGCCCAGAAGATCGGCCAGAGGATCCGAAAGGCCCGGCTGGCGGCCGGGCTTACGCAGACTCAGCTGGCCGAGCCCCGCTACACCAAGGCCTACATAAGCGCCCTGGAGAACGGCCTGAGCAGGCCATCAATGGCGGCGCTCAATCACCTCGCCGGGCGACTCGGGATTCAGGCCAGCCAGCTCATCAACGAGGAGCCGGCGGCGTGGGCCCGCCTTGAGGCCGACCTGCTGCTCGCCTGCGGCCGCTGGGACGAGGCGATCGCCGCCTATCGGAACCTGCTCGAGAATCCGCAGACTCCCCTATTGCGCGCGGAGCTGTTGCGGGGGCTGGCGGAGGCCCTGGTCCGAAAGGGCGAGATCGGCGAGGCGATCGCCTTTGCGTCGGAGTCGGTCGAGCTGTTCCGCGCCGGGCGCCGCGAGTCGGACGCGGCCGTGGCCGAGTACTGGCTCTCGGCCGCCAACTTCCAGCGCGAGAACGTGGCCGAAGCCAAGGCCATCCTTCACTCCCTCCTCGCTCGGGTGAGAGCGGGCCTCTCGGCGGAGCCGGATTTTCGGGCGCGGATCCTCATGGCCTTGTCCACCAACGAGTCGCGCGAAGGCAACCACGCCGCCGCGCTTGCCTACCTCGAGGAAGTCAAGGGACTGGCCGCCGATCTGGACGACAGGCGCCGTGCCACATACCTCTACGACCTGGCTTACAGCTACCGTGAGACCGGCGACTTCGAGGCGGCAGTTCGGACGGGCATCGCCAGCCTGGAACTTTTCCGGCGGGCGGAGGCCGAGCGCGAGACGGGGGCGCTCGAGAACGACCTGTCGATGTCGTACCTGGCCCTCGGCAACTCATCGAGAGCGGCCGAGATGGCGGCCTCGGCTCGCGCGCGATTCGAGCGGCTGGACGATAGGTGGTGGCTTGCCTTCGTGCTCGACACCCAGGCCCGCATCGCCCTCGCTCGCGGCAACGCCAATGAGGCTGCTCTCGCCGCCGAGGAGGCACTCGGGGTTGCCGGACTGACCGGGAACGTCAAGGCATCCGTCGATGGCCTGCTGACGCTCGCCCGGGCCCGAACCGCGCTCGGCGACGAAGCCGGCGGCCTGGCTGCGAACGAACAGGCCGCCGAGCTGGCCCGAACGACGAACAGCCCATCGCTGTTGCGGAAAGCTCTCCGCGACCTGGCCGATGCGCTTGCAGCCTCGGGCGACCATGAGCGTGCCTTTGCCCTCATGCGCGAGGCCATTACGGCCACCTGAGCCGGCTCCGGGGTTCCCTGGGGTGCCACCCGGCACCACTTCCTGCTGACCGGGGCCCACTTCTCCCATATCCAGGATGTCCGACGGTCCCGTTTTGTGGTCGAGAGCCAGACGCAGGTATGATGCCCGTTGACTAATTTCTGAGGCAGGACCTTAGAATTGGCTCATCTGCAGCAAGGCATCCGTGCAGTACGCTCCCTCGGTCCGGTGCCATGGTGGCACGACGGCTGCGCTGGACTCTCCGTCCGGGTCAAGTCGGACGTGCCGTCATTCGACGATTCCTTGATCCGTGGCGCGCTGAGGCGCGGGGCGATGGCCTGCGAGCGGCTGGAAGCTCTGGATCGGGCCATCAATCGGGAGCTGTGACAGCTCGGGTATGTGGCCCACCTGGAACACGGCGTTGCGGACGGCTCGATGGTCCAGGTGGAGATCACCGCCGGCCGTTGATACACGCCGAGGCCGGGCCTCCTTGGGGGGAAGGCTCGGCCTCACAACCAGGCCGCCAAGCGGGGCCCGGGTTTAGCCGTGTACTCGGTGGTTGCCTCGATTCGGGTTGCTGACCGGCGCACGACTGGCAACTGGCCCGCGCATGCGGCACTCTGAACGCATGCCGACGCTCCCTCTCGATCCCTCCCTCGCCAACCCGCACGACCCCGGCGCTGAGACTGCCGGGGAGCGCTCCCTCGCTGTGGTCGGAGCGGCGGCGGTGCCTCTCGTAACCGCCAGCGGTACCACCATTCGGATCGGAACCGCGTCCTGGACGGATCCGACGATGACGGCACCAGGCGTGTTCTACCCGCCGGGCAGCGATTCCGCCGAGGAGCGGCTCGCATACTACGCGAGCACTTTCCCGATTGTCGAGATAGACGCCACCTACTACGCTCTGCCAAGCCCCCGCGTCGCCGAGGCCTGGGCCCGGCGCACCCCGCCGGACTTCGTCTTCGACGCAAAGGCGCACGCCCTGATGACGGGCCAGCCGACGGAGACCAGGCGGCTTCCCAGGGCTATTCGCGAACTCCTGCCGGAGCAGCTCGCCGCCAGACCTCGCCTGTACGCCCACGACTTGCCGGCGGAGCTGCGCGACGCGGTGTGGCAGATGTACCTTGCCGGGCTCGAGCCGCTGAGAGCCAGCGGCCAGCTCGGCTCCGTGCTCCTGCAGTACCCGCGGTGGTTCTTCCCCACCGGCGAGAACCGCGACCTGATCCTGGAAGCGCGCCAGCGCCTCGGCCAGATCCGCTCGGCGGTCGAGTTCCGCAGCGAGACGTGGTTCAACGAGAACAACCGCGAGCGGACGCTGCGGTTCCTGGCGGACAACGCCATTCCCTTCGTGATGGTCGACGGGCCCCAGGGCCTGCGCAGCAGCGTGCCCCCAATCCTGGCGGTGACCTCACCGGAGCTGGCGCTCGTGCGCTTCCACGGTCGGCGGACGGAGACCTGGGAGGCGAAGGGGATCCCTGTTGTCGAACGTTTCCGCTACCTCTACAGCGAGGAGGAACTGAAGGAGTGGGTGCCGCGCATCCGCGAGGCCGCGGAGGAGGCTCGCGAGGTGCACCTGCTGATGAACAACTGCTACGCCAATTACGGGTCCACGAACGCGCGCGAGCTGGCGGCGATCCTCGACACCGAGCTGGCAGGCGGCCGGACGGTCGGGGGGCGCCGCCCAGGCGCAGGCAGCCGCGGACTCTGCCGGGGCGAGGCTGGCGTAGGAGGGGGGCTGCCGTAAGAGCGGCCCAGGGGCGGCCAGCGAGAGAAGGCGGTCCAGGTGTCGGCCGGCCCGGCGCCGAGGGCTGGATCATTCCGCGGTTCAGCAGCCGTATCTCAGCTTGCGGCGGTATGATGCCCGGCCACCGAGCAACCCCGGAGGAGGCCTCTCACGAGAATCCAACATCGTTCGCCGCCCCCTGGCGCCGGCTCGGATCCCAATCCGCGGCCGCTCGAGGAGCGGCTCGAGATCCACGACATCGAGTTCGTCACGGCAGAGTCGGCTCGCGCGGGCCCGAGCCCCAGGAGGTACGCCGGAGCCCGCCTGGGCGAGGAACGGGGCCGGCAGATGGAGCGCGTCGGAGGCCGCCGCCGTGTCCGCGGCGAGATCGTCCTGCTGGTGGCCGGGCTGGTCTTCCTGGTGGCTGCCGTGGTCAAGCCGTGGGCCAGCCCACCAGGCGCGTCGCCCGCGCCAAGCGGGAGCGCGCTGGCCGTCGTGCAGCCCAGCGCCTCCGGACCGGCGCCCGGCCTGACGACTGCGCCGCCGTCCGGAGCCCGCAGGCACGAAAGGGCGGCACGCACACGATGATCCTGCGCCTGCGGTCGCGCGCCTAGCCTCCGCCGCCCCGGCCCACAACAAGAGCGCCCGGCGGAGAGCCGCCGGGCGCTCTTGTTGTGGACAGAAAGGCGGTTACTTCTCGCGCTCCGCGGTGTCGGTGAGGGCCGCCTGAGCGGCGGCGAGCCGCGCCACCGGCACCCGGAACGGCGAGCAGGAGACGTAGTTGAGGCCGATCCGGTGGCATTCGCCGATCGAC